>JAJYCY010000039.1 GCA_021778035.1 Pseudomonadota bacterium | reverse complement strand
GCGGCCACAGTGTCAGTCGAAAACCACCGTCCTGTTGGCGTACACCAGGACACGATTGTCGAGATGCCACCGGACCGCCCGCGACAGCACGATTTTTTCCAGGTCCGCACCCTTGCGGATCAGATCCTCCAGTGAATCACGATGGGAAATGCGCACGACATCCTGTTCGATGATCGGACCTTCGTCGAGCTTGTCGGTAACATAATGCGAAGTAACGCCGATCAGCTTGACCCCACGCTCGAACGCCCGGTGATACGGTCTGGCACCATGAAAGGCGGGCAGAAAGGAATGATGGATATTGATGATCCTCTGCGGATAACGGGCAGTGAATTGCGCAGACAGGATCTGCATGTAACGGGCAAGCACGATGAAATCGACATCTGCCTCGCTTAGCACGGCAAGCTGCAATTTCTCGGCGTCGTGCCTGCTCTCGCTGCTGATCTCGATATGCCTGAAGGGTATGCCGTACGCATCCGCCAGGCGGCGCGCGTGTTCATGATTGCTGATGATGACAGGGATCTCGCAGTGCAGCTCCTCGCTCCGGAAACGGTAGAGCAGGTCCGCCAGACAATGATCGGAACGGGAGACGAAAATTGCCATGCGCGGCTTGCGCGCGGACTCCGCGAGGCGCCACACCATCTGATTCGCCTGCGCGATCGGCGCAAATTCAGCGGAAAAGTCCGTCACCGGCAGCGCAAAACCACGCAGATCCCACTCGACGCGCATCAGGAAAAGCCCGAGCTCTGCATCCTGATGCTGGTCGGCATGCAGGATGTTGGCGCCGTGCGCCAGCAGAAAGTTGGCGATTGCGGCTACGAGTCCCTTCCGGTCCGGACAGGAAAGCAGCAGTACGGCAGTATGCTTCATGGCCGCCGCATCCGGATAACAGGGAATCCGCGCCATCCCCGGCTGGCCTGCCACACCGGCGCCGCGGTCACGCGGCAGTTCTCCGACAGCACTTCGCTCATTCGCCCCGATCCGGGATCTGGTCTGCTCTCCAGTGTTGCGGGGAACGCACCGGCCGTCAAGGACCGGAGCACAAGGGCGACGCACACCTTGGTGCGCGCCCCGCACGCGAGGTAAAACTGGCAGAAGTCCCCGGATACCCGGACGGATTAAGAATGATCGCTGTCCCGCTCGTCGCGCTTCTGCACAGCCAGACCGTGACGTTGAAGCCGGTAGTGCAGCGTATTGGGCCTCAGGCCGAGCAGCCTGGCCGTTTCCGACTTGTTGCCCCGGCACTGCTGCAGCGCCTGTTCGATGAGCCTGGCTTCGACCTCAGCAAGCACCTCATCGAGCGTGCGTCTGCCCGCAGCAGCGTCCTCCGGAATTACCCTGGACCCCTCTGTTGCGAGCGTCTGTGCCTGGGACAGGACCCAGCGTTCATGCTCCCCCCGCAGTCCCTGGTTCTCCCTGCGCAGGCTGGTCAGTTCTTTCTCAAGCTCTGCCAGCCGCTGCCCGCGCGCCCGGCTTTCCCGCTGGGTTGCGGCGAGCTGCCGCCGCAGATCGACGAAGTGATCGAGCAGCCCGTCTGCGAGGCGATCAAAAAGCTGCTCGACCACCCGGAAATCCCGGGCGGTGTACACGTGGCTGCTGAAAGGATCACCCAGAAGCAGCCAGCCGGCCGCGCTCTCGCTCGCTGCATGGAACGGCACGATCGCCGCGACGCCGTGCTGACGCATTGCCGCATGCAGTACCGGGTAGCGGTCGGCGGCTTCATCCGCAATCACAATCTGACGCAGCGGCTGAAGCGCGTCTTCCGGAAAATCGGAGGCAGCCGAAACCGCCGACATCGCCAGCACTCCCTTGCTTGCGCCGATCAGCGCCACCGGACACCCGAGTGTTTCCGCCATCCGGGAGACGGCGTCCTTGACCGAGTGCAGTTCCGCAAACTCTCCGATCATGGCCTGGATGCGTGCATAGAACGCGGTCTTCCGGCTCCGCAGCTTCGACCAGGGAATGAAGAACTCAATGTCGAACAGACGGTACTGGTGGGTAGCATAGGCGGTGACGATCAGGAAAAACGTAACCGCCAGCGGCAGGTACACCGTAGACGAGATCTTCGCCAGTCCAAAATGGTTGGCGATAACCAGGTAGAGATTGATCAGCACGAACGGTGACAGTGCAAGCAGCCACAGGCGGTTTCGTGTACGGCGAAGCGCCGACTGGCGCCCGCTGCGCGCGCCATACACGAGATAGACCACCGTGGCAATGAGGTAGAGTGGGACGTAGGCCTCGAACAGGAAATAGAACGGTCCGGCAATGCGCAGCACAGTGTAGCCTTCAAAAAGACGGAAGCCGGCAACCAGCCTGTGGGTGAAAAGCAGCAGATATTCCAGCGGAAGCACCGGCAGATAGAGCCAGGGCAGGATCGGCTCCAGTTGTCCGCTGTCGTCGACGCTCAGCCGCAGGGACAGATGCAGGATGACCGCAAAAAACGCGATTCCGATCGCGAAATAGATGTATCCCAGCCGCATGATCGTATCGTCAAGACCATGGCGCGCGAAATGGATAAATCCGAAGAATTCCACGATGTTCTGGAAAGAAAGCAGGACCAGCAGAACCAGGAACAGTCGCGTGATCTTGTTCCTGGCGTGAAATCGGAATGCGAAACCGAAAAGAACGACCTTGAATACGAGTGCAACAAGCGATGGAATGGCATCATAGGTCATAAAACCTCCCGACACGCCACAACATGACAGCACCGCCTTGGCCGGTCCATCATGCGTCACCTTCCGTGACGTAATTTAATGTGAATTATATCACATAATTCTGCGGACTTCCGGCCAGCGGGGCAGCCCCGGAGACCGCCCCCCGCGCCGACCGCAATGGCGCGGCCGGGGCGCTGCGGTCAGACCGCGCTGCCGCTGCAATCATGCTGTCCCGGCCCAACGCTGGTGCCGCCGGGAAATGCAGGGCTGGATGGGGATCGACCAGCAGAAAGCGGTACAGGCTTTTCCCGCTCTGGGCATCTGCAGGATACCGGGCGGCAAGCCGTGCGTGCGCCTCGGCCAGTCTGAGGCTGATGAGGTATCCGACCGCATGGGAATATTCGTAATAAACGGGCGGACTCAATTTGCTGAAGCACAGCACCGACTCATAGAAATTTGCGTGCTGCGGTTTACAGGAAGCGACCAGGCAACCAAGGCCCTCGTGGTACAGGCAGTACTGCAGGCCCCAGGCCATGAGCCAGAGGACAATCTGCGGTGCGGCGCGGGAGCGCTGCGTCGCCAGGCACGACACTTCGGCCAGTGTTTCGCCCTTTGCCCGCAAATCCCGCATGAGCTCCGGCTGGGCGGTGTCCGAAGGCAGTCCGTTGGGGCTGTCGTGGATAATACTCAGGGTACCCAGCACCTCGCCGTGGCGGACCGCCACCCAGGCCACGCGCTGGACCGAATGCAGGTAGCGGTTCGTTTCAAGCTGCTTTTCATCGGGCTCCCAGAACCCATCTTGAACGTAGTTCTGGTAAACGAGCCGGTTGGCCGCTTCGAGCTCCGGTCCGCTGTGCGCCAGCCGGATCTCGACACCCTGAGGAATGGTTGGGACATGATTCCGTGACATAACCCTCCTTGATCACTGAGGCAGCAGCAGGCCACGGCGATGCCCACACCTGTTCCGCGTCCTGCCTGGACAAGGCTACAAGCGGGTTAACTACAGCATAGGAAGGGTCAGATTTTCAAAAAATTGACAATTGGCGGGGCTGTAAATCGGTTTTATCTTTAAGTTACAATGCAATATGAATTGTCTGGGAAGTAGATCAAAAGACTAAAAAGCAGCAGGAACTTGTGTCGCGCCCGGGTGCGCCGCAAGCCAGGGAAGTAGATCAAAGGACTGAAAAGCAGCAGGAATCCGCGCAAGACAACTGGCCGCCACCTCTGCCCTGCTCCCGATCAGACTGGGTCCGGACCGCAGCGTCCGGACCCACCGCAAACACCATCACGGTCCGGACCGGCAAAGTCAGCACAGCGCAAACCCGCTGCGCAGAACCGTTGCGGACAGCAGAGGCGGTCAGTAGGCCTTGGCGAAGATCGCCCAGCGGTCGGTCGGCCGGCCGGTGAACAGGCATCTGGCGGGGCGTGGTGTCTGCGCAAGCGGCAGGCAGCGTACCGTCACCTTGAGCGGCGCCAGCGCATCAGCCACGGCTGGATCGTCCGCAAACGGGCTCAGTGCAAATCCGCCATGCGCTTCGCGGCCCTCGTCCGGCGCTCCGTACCACGCCTGGAACTCGTCGCGATCGGCGATCTCGCGCGTATTGGCGCTGCGGAATGCCAGGGCCCGTTCGTACAGTCCGCGCTGCATTTCCGACAACACTCCAACCACGCCTGCCACGAATTCCGCGTGCGGTACCGCCCGGCGTTCCCCGGCCGGCCGGTCGCGCCGCGAAACCGAGACCACGCCGGCATCCAGGTCGCGCGGACCGACCTCGACGCGCAGCGGAACGCCGCGCTTGACGTGATACCAGGCCTTCTCGCCGCCACGGATATCGCGGTCGTCGGTTTCCACCTCGATGCGTCCATCACCGAACGGCTGGCCGCGCAGCTCTTCCGACAGCCGCCTGCAATACTGCAGCACCCGCTCACGGTCCGTGTCGTTGCGGTAGATGGGCAGGATCACCACGTGCCGCGGCGCAAGCCGCGGCGGCAGCACGAGGCCGTCGTCGTCGCTGTGGGCCATGATGAGCGCACCGATCAGGCGCGTGGAAACACCCCAGGAAGTCGTCCATGCAAGCTCTTCTCCGCCCTCCTTTGTCTGGAAGCGTATGCCGGAGGCACGCGCGAAATTCTGGCCAAGAAAATGGGATGTGCCCGCCTGCAGCGCGCGCCGGTCCTGCATCATGGCTTCGATCGAATAGGTATTCACTGCGCCGGGAAACCGCTCCCAAGAGCATTTTTCACCCTTGATCACGGGAATGGCCATATACTCGTGAGCAAAATGCTCGTAGATGTCGAGCATGCGCATCGTCTCGGCGTGCGCTTCCTCGGCCGTTGCGTGCGCGGTATGGCCTTCCTGCCACAGGAATTCGCTGGTACGCAGAAACAGCCGGGTGCGCATCTCCCAGCGCACCACGTTCGCCCACTGGTTGATGAGCACGGGAAGATCACGGTAGCTGCGGATCCATTTGGCGAAGCTTGCGCCGATGATGGTCTCGCTTGTTGGACGCACGATGAGCGGCTCTTCGAGCTCGGCAGCAGGCATGAGTCCTCCGCCAGGTTTCGCCTCCAGTCGCCGATGGGTCACGACCGCGCATTCCTTGGCAAAGCCCTCGACGTGCTCGGCCTCCTTTTCGAAGAAGGACAGCGGAATGAACAGCGGAAAATAGGCATTCTGGTGACCGGTGTCCTTGAACATGCGGTCGAGGACGTGCTGGATGTTCTCCCACAATCCGTAGCCCCACGGACGTATCACCATGCAGCCGCGCACCGGGGAATTCTCGGCGAGATCCGCTTCCTTGATCACCTGCTGGTACCACTCCGCATAGTCTTCGGAACGCGTCGGTGAAATGGCGCTGGCCCGCTTCGCGGGTTTGGCGGGCGCGGTATCTGTGGTCACTGGTTTTCCTCTCGGAAGCTGGGCAGCCCGCGGACGGCGGACCGGAAACATCGTATGGTATTGTTGTCGGATCCCGGCCGCAACGCGCCGGCGGAGAAAACCCGCGCTGGCTGCCGCACCACCCGGAACCGCGTGGCGCGGCGACTCTCAGGTGCCGTCCCCGTCGAGGAGCTTTTTCCAGATGCACCGGCCGCCGCTTTTTCGGTCGATCTCATCCATCCACGCAGCGTGCGCTGCCAGTTCCTGCGTGCTTGCACGCACGACACGCAGCGGCGAACTGCCGCGATTGACACTCACGGCCGGCTCGGCGACCCGGCCTGGTGCCGCCGGCTGCGAGACGTCCTGGAACAGCGCCGTCTGCCCTCCGGTCATCGCAAGATAGACATCGGCCAGGATTTCAGCGTCGAGCAGCGCTCCATGCAGCGTGCGCTGGGAATTGTCGATGTGGTAGCGGCGGCACAGTGAATCGAGATCGTTTTTCTGGCCCGGGTGCCGGCTGCGCGCGAGCCTGAGCGTATCGAGCACAGCGCAGACGTCCTCGATGCGCGCATGATCCGCCTGCATCAGCGCCAGCTCGCTGTTGATGAACCCCACATCAAACGGAGCATTATGGATGATGAGCTCGCTGCCGCGGACAAAGGCCAGGAACTCCGCGGCGACATCCGCAAACCGGGGCTTGTCCGCAAGCATCTGGCTGGTGATGCCGTGCACCTCGGCCGCCCCGGCCTCGATCTCACGGTCAGGGTTGAGGTATTGATGGAAGCGGCTGCCGCTCAGGCGCCGGTTCACGAGCTCCACAGCACCGATTTCGATGATACGGTGCCCCTGGGACGGCTCGAGACCGGTGGTTTCGGTATCGAGAACGATCTGGCGCATTTCCGGCTACCCCTGGGTTGATTGCATCGGGAAAATCCCGCCCGGCGGCCGGCGGGGATCATGTTCCACAGCCCTGTCCGCCACCTTAACGCCGGCCGGCGGAACTGCCGGCCATCATCTCGTCGATGGCCAGATTGGCGAGCTGGTCGGCGCGTTCATTTTCCAGATGTCCGCTGTGCCCCTTGATCCATTTCCACTGGATCCGGTGCCGGTGTGTGGCCGCTTCAAGGCGCTCCCACAGATCCCGGTTCTTCACCGGCTTGCGGTCGGCCGTCTTCCAGTCGCGGCGTTTCCATGCAGCCAGCCACTCGGTAATCCCCTTGCGCAGATACTCCGAATCGGTGGTCAGCGTCACGTCGCACGACCGTCTGAGCGCCTCCAGCGCCTGGATCGCAGCCATCAGCTCCATGCGGTTGTTGGTCGTGTCCCGTTCCGCGCCACGCAGCTCCTTTTCGTGGTCGCCATATCCGAGGATCGCGCCCCAGCCGCCGGGCCCGGGATTCCCGCGACACGCGCCATCGGTGTGAATCGTCACCTTACCGCCCTCCACCATCCACCCCTGTGTGTATCACCTTGCCCGCCGGCACCTGCCGTTTCCTCCTTGCCAGCGGCCGGGTCACGGCATTGGCAAGCACCGCGCGCGCTGTCCACGCTGGCCGCAGCCGGATCATGCCGGCCACCCGTTTGCGTGCAACCAGCAGGTACACGGCGCCAGCGAGCGGCCACCACCGATCGCCCATCCGGTCCAGGAAATACAGCCGGTCCATGACCGCCTCATTGCGCAACGGTGGCCGGTAAAACAGCATGCGGCCGCGGGTCAGATCGAATCCGAGCAGCTTGAGCCAGTCCTTGATGCGCGTAAGCTGTATGAACTGCCCGCACCAGGGGACACGTCCGCCGCCACGGGCGAACAGGCGCCATCCGCCCCACAGGCTGATCGGATTGAATCCGAGGATCACCGCGTAGCCCTCGGGAGAAAGCACGCGCTCGACCTCGCGCAGCACCTGGTGGGGGTCGGCTGAAAACTCGAGCGTGTGCGGAAGCAGGACAAGATCGACACTGCGGGTATCGAAAGGCAGCGCCTCGGGCACGCCAGCCACGAGACCGGGTGGCCGCAACCCGCCAGCCCCTGGCAGATCCAGAACGATGCGCGTCGGAGCAACACAGCAGTCGAGCAGATCCATACCGCCGATGCAGCCAAGCTGAAGCACGGTCGTGCCGTACAGGTGAGGCCACACCTCCCGCAGCCGATGACTTTCGATCGCCTGCAGCGACCGTCCGGGCGATTCACCGAACCATTGGCACAGGCGCTGGCGCAGGCCGGGGCCGGTGTCGCACCGGTTCGTCTGTTCACCCATTGGTTGACGCCGACCGGCAGGGATTCCACACTGTTTTCATGATCGATGTTTTACACGTCCGCGCCTTTGAGGACAACTATATCTGGCTGATCATCAGCGACGGTGGGAATGCCACTGCCGTCATTGATCCTGGCGACGCGGCACCGGTACAGGAGGCGCTTGCGCGCCTCGGGTTGCGCCTTGAAGCAATCCTGTGCACCCATCATCACGGCGATCATGTAGGCGGGGTGGCCGGACTGGTGACCGGCAAGCCGGTACCCGTGTACGGGCCAGCCCGCGAAGGGATCCACACGGTGACGCATCCTGTCGTCGAAGGTGGCACGGTCTCGCTGACCGGCCTGGGTGTCACCCTGAGGGTGCTCGACATACCCGGACATACCCGGGGGCATGTGGCCTATTACGGGGCGGGAATGCTGTTCTGTGGGGATACGCTTTTTTCCGCCGGCTGTGGCAGGCTGTTCGAGGGCACGACCGCACAGATGCACCATTCGCTTCAGCGTCTGGCGGACCTGCCCGGCGATACGCGGGTCTACTGCGGACACGAATATACCGAGTCGAATCTCCGTTTTGCGCTGGCAGTGGAACCGGACAATGCCGCGACGCTCGGCTATCGCAACTCTGTCATCGCCCTGCGCCGCAGGGACCGCCCCACCCTGCCGTCAACGATCGCGCTGGAAAAATCGGTCAACCCCTTTCTGCGCTGCGACAGTGCTGGGGTGCGGGGCGCGGCCGAGCAGTTCGCGCATAAACCGCTTCCGTCTGGTGTCGATGTGTTTGCCGCATTGCGCCGATGGAAGGATGGCTTCAATGGATGAACGGTAAATACCGCATTTCTGCGCGCATCAGGGTTGACGCATCCCCGATCCCGCCCTACTATCTACTGACATGGACCGAGCTAATAGCAAGAATGAGGCCCTGCGCAACTTCATTGCACCCTTAAGCATCCTCGCCACTCTGATCGCACTGGCGGGATGTGCGTCACTCCCCCACTCAAACACCGCTTCATCTGCCCTGGGTCCGGCAACACCGGCGCATCACGGTGCTGGCGCCACGGCCGCCGCCTCTGCACCCGCAGCCGCGCCGGCGACTGCCATTGCCGCGGCTGGCCCCACCCCGACTGCCGCGCAGAAACCGGCGCTCCCGCCGTCTCCTGCGAGCTACGCCAATCTGTGGCAGCGCGTACGTGCTGGCTATGCCCTGCCGGCGCTGCATGGTCCGCGGGTACAACACGAGGAACAGTGGTTCGCCGACAACCCGGTATACATGCAGAACATGATGCGCAGGGCGCGCCTGTACCTTTACTACATCGTGCAGGAGGTGCAGAAACGGGGCATGCCCACAGAGATCGCACTGCTGCCGGCAATCGAAAGCGCTTACCAGCCGCACGCCTACTCCCGTGCCGCCGCGGTCGGTCTGTGGCAGTTCATGGCATCGACCGGGCGTCGCTACGGTCTCAAGACGGACTGGTGGTATGACGGGCGCAGTGATGTCGTGGCATCGACCGATGCAGCGCTCGATTATCTGGATAAACTCAAGAATGATTTTAATGGCAACTGGCAGCTTGCCCTGGCCGCCTATAACTGTGGCGAAGGCGAAGTCCAGTATGCGATTGACTACAACAGACGGCATGGCCTGCCGACCGACTACTCGGATCTGCGGCTTCCACGGGAAACGGAGAACTACGTACCCAAGCTGATGGCCATGGCCAATATCGTTGCCGATCCGGCAAAATTCGGCCTGAATTTTCCGCCTATCCCGAATCGCCCTTACTTCGCCCAGATCAAGACCCATGCCCAGGTCGATCTCAGCGTCGTCGCCAAGCTCACCGACACCTCGGTGAACGCCCTCTATCGCATCAACCCGGCATACGTGCACTGGGTGACTGGACCCTACGGCGACCACGACCTGCTGGTACCCGCCGCGAAGAAGGAAGCAGTGCTGCAGGGCTTGCGCAAGCTGCCTCCCGATGAGCGCGTGCGCTGGTGGCACCATGTCGTGCACCGCGGCGACACGCTCAGCGCGATTTCCCGGTTTTACGGCGTCAGCATCTCGGCCATCCAGGCGTCCAACAGCCTGCGCGGCAGCTTCCTGCGGATCGGAGAGAGCCTGCTGATTCCGGTTCCCATGGACCGGCTGGCGCGCCGCGAGCATCGCTGGCACCGGCCACGCGTCTACCATGCTGTGTACCGCCGTTACCGTCCTGTGGGCCGCTACCGTCCGGTGTGGCGTGGCCGTGTCGTACGGGTGGTCCACCGCGTCCGGGCGGGAGAAACGCTCTGGAGCATTGCGCGCCGGTATAACGTTTACGTGCGCCAGCTGCAGCGCTGGAACCTGATGGATGCCAGCGACGTGCTGCATCTTGGACAGAAACTGAGAATCTGGGTACGGTCCACACCCACCGCGGCGCTGGCTGACGTCAACCGCGGCGGCCGCGGCTAGCGGCACCCCGGCCGCCGTCGCCTTCCCTCCTCCGGCCCGGCACAGCCCGGCCGCATGACCTGCCCGACCGGAACCGGTCGTTACCGCTTTGCCGGATGGTCCCCGGCGGAATACAGGTGGCAACGCACCCAGTGCGTACGGCTGGTCCAGCTGACTTCCGGATATCCGGCACGGCACTGCGGCATGGCCTGCGGACAGCGGGGATGGTAATGGCACCCCGCCGGCGGATTGACCGGCGATGGCGTTTCACCCCGGACAAGACCTGCAGCAGGCAGTCCCTGCGACCCTGCCGATCCATTGCCGCTCATCACCGGAACCGCCGAAAGCAACGCCCGCGTATAAGGATGCATGGGGTTCCCGGTCACCTCCTCCACCGGCCCCGACTCCACAAGGCGTCCGAGATACATCACGGCGACCTGGTGGGCCAGGTACTCCACGACACCGAGATTGTGGGTGATGAACAGATAAGTGAGCGACATTTCCTCCTGCAGGCGCCGCAGCAGATTGAGGATCTGGGCCTGCACGGAAACATCCAGTGCGCTCGTCGGTTCATCACAGATGATGAGGCGTGGCTCCATCGACAGCGCACGCGCAATGCAGAGCCGCTGACGCTGCCCGCCGGAAAACTCGTGCGGATACCGGGAGAGCACTTCTGGGCCCAGCCCGACCTGCTCCAGAAGCCCGACGATCCGGCTCCGGCGCCCGGCCGCAGACCGCTCCATGTTCTGCGCAATCATGCCCTCCTCCAGGATCTCCCCAAGCGGCATGCGCGGATCAAGCGAGGCATAGGGATCCTGGAAAATGACCTGCAGACGGCGCCTGAGCGCGCGTAGCGCCGGCGGGGGCATCCTGTCGAGCCGGTCCTGCCCGAAGCGTATTTCCCCGGACGTCATGTCGGCCAGCCGCAGGATTGCCTTGCCGACCGTCGTCTTGCCACACCCGGACTCTCCCACCAGGGCAAGTGTTCGGCCGTCCGGAATCGACAGACTGACTCCGTCCACGGCGCGTACGCGCCCCGTCACGCGCCGGAACACGCCGCTGCGCATCGGAAAATGGACGACCAGGTCCCGCACCTCGAGCAGTGGCGGACCGGCATCTGCGGACACCCGTACGGGCCGCGGCGTGGCCGCCGCCGGCACTTCCCCACCCACACCCTCCGGTACCGGGGTTCCGGTGTACAGGTGGCAACGCACGCCATGACCGGACTCTGCGCGCCAGGCCGGCGCAGCCGAGCGGCAAAGCGCCCAGGCACGGTCACAGCGCTCGGCAAAGCGGCAGCCCGCAAATTCCCGGGTCAGAACCGGCACCGAGCCCGGTATGACCTCGAGCACCTCATTGCGCTTGCCACGCCCGGGTACGGCCCGGAACAGCTTGCGGGCGTAGGGGTGGCGCGCGCCGGCAAAAAATGCCTCCCTCCCGGTATCCTCGACGATTTCTCCCGCGTACATCACGGCCACCCGGTCCGCGACCTGCGAGGCGACCCCGAGATCATGGGTAATGAACAGCATGGCCATGCCCGTGCGCTGCTGGAGGTCCTTGAGCAGCTCCAGCACCTGGGCCTGTATGGTCACGTCGAGCGAGGTCGTCGGCTCGTCGGCCACGAGCAGTTCCGGCTCCGCCGCGAGCGCCATGGCGATCATCGCGCGCTGCTTCATTCCTCCGGAAAGCTGATGCGGATATTCCCGGCAGCGGCGTGCCGGATCAGAGAGGCCGACGGCGTCGATCCAGTGCAGAACACGCTCGCGCCGCCGGCCTGACGGCCACGATGCAGGCAGGACCTCCCCGATCTGGTCACCCAGGGTCATCACCGGATTGAGCGACGTCTGCGGCTCCTGGAAGATCATTGCGATCCGCCGGCCCCGCACCGCACGCATGTCGCGCTCCGGGGTGCGCAGCAGGTCCCGTCCGCCGAAGAGGACCCGGCCGCCGATGATCCGCCCCGCAGGCTGCGGCAGCAGATGCAGCAGCGTCAGCGCCGCCACCGACTTGCCGCTGCCCGATTCGCCGAGCAGCGCCACCGCTTCCCCGGGCGCTATGCTGAGCGACAGGCCGTCGACGGCCCGCACCGTGCCGCTGGCGGTATCGAAACGGACCCGAAGGTCTTCAATCTCCAGCAGCGCGGGGCGGGAGGTTGTCTGCGGAACCGGGGTGGCCATCACGTCCTCATGCGCGGGTCAAACGCGTCCCGCACCGCATCTGCAAACAGGTTGGCCGCCAGCACCAGCGTGAACATGAACAGGAAGGCCGCCGCCAGAGACCACCAGACAACCGGGTCACGCGCCATTTCGAGCCGCGCGCCGTTGATCATGTTGCCCCAGCTGTTCATGCTGGGATCCACGCCCACTCCGATATAGGAGAGGACTGCTTCGGCCAGCACCAGACCGCTGAAGCTGATCACGGCGTAAATCAGCACGATGTGCATCACGTTCGGCAGGATATGCCGCGTCATGATCCTTCGCGGCCGCACGCCGAGGGCAATCGCCGCCTGGATGTAGTCCATCTGGCGCAGCTTCATCGTCTCACCACGCAGCAGGCGGCACAGCCCGATCCAGCCGGTCACCCCAAGACCGACGCACAGCGAGAGCAGCCGTACGTCCTGGCGCTGCGCGATGGTATCAAAAGCGGCGGCGTGGTCGGTCATGTACAGGTTCAGGCTCAGGATTCCGGCAATGATCAGCAGCACGCTAGGTATCGAACCGAGCGTCGTGTAGAGGTACTGGATGACATCATCGGTCCGCCCGCCGGAATATCCGGCCATCACACCCAGCGCCAGCGCGAACGGAAGCATGACCAGCGTCGACAGGGTCCCGATCAGCAAATCGGTGCGGATGCTCTTGATGGCCTCGAACAGCACGTCCTGGCCGACCTGGTCGGTCCCGAAAATGTGGTATTCGCCGGCAAGGTTGGCAATCGCTGCCACGATCAGGATGATGACACCGAGGCTTGCGAGCATCGCGCGCCAGGGAACGTCCGTCTCACCCCGCGCCAGACGCCACAACGCTGCACGCAGGGATTCGCCCGCACCTTTTACCCGCCAGCGCGCAAGCGCAACAACAGCCGCCAGCCACACCAGCACACCTTCTGCTGCCGCGCGCAGGCAGCGCACGCTGATATCGTGCGCGCGGCCGCCAGCAGCCGTGAGCCCCGCGCCACCATAGCGCAGCCGCGGGTATTCCATCACGCGCCGGCCGTCCGAAAGGCGCACCAGCTTTGGCGTGAAGGCATGCAGCGCAAACGGTGCGGAATAGGTCTGTTCGTCGTGGGTGCGCAGCGGCGTGCACAGCACATCGAGCAGGCTGAGCACCTGCGGGGAATAGATGGCGTGTCCGCCGGGGGCTGCAGGGCCCGGCAGCCGCAGCCGGAAATGCACCGAGTCCATGAGCCCCGTGATGCCGTAGGCGGCCAGCACGACCAGCGCGGCCATCGCCAGCGGATTGCGCCGCACCCGCCGCCAGGGGGCGCGCAGGTGCTCATGCCGGGAGGCATAGACGCCGTAGAAAACCGATACTGCGAGCAGCAGGTAGGTCAGCGCATCGGACCACAGGATCACAAACCGGAACGGCATGGCTACCCTCTTCCTTCCCATGCGTGCGGCCGGCGGCCGGCGGCTGCGTCCGGATGGTCCATGTCAGCCAAGCCGCACACGCGGATCCACCAGCGTATAGCTGATGTCCGTCAGAATGAGTCCCACGATGTACAGCACCGATCCGAGAAAGACCATGACATGCACGATGCCGAAATCCTGTGCACGTATGGCGTCGATCAGGTAACTGCCGAGGCCGGGAATTCCGAAAAACGATTCCAGGATCAGGCTGCCGGTGAACAGCGTCGGGATCACCACGACCACTCCGGTGAGGATGGGGATCATCGCATTCTTAAGCACATGCCGGAACAGCACGCGGATCTCGGACAGTCCTTTGGCGCGGGCGGTGCGCACGTAATCCTTTCCCGATTCCTCCAGGAAGAAGGTCCGGTTCAACCGCACCCCCAATCCGATCCCGCTGACTATCCCCACGGCAATCGGAAGAATCACGAACTTGATCGCCGACAGCCCGGTGTCGTAGCCGGAAATCGGTACCAGCCGCAGCACCTTGCTGAACAGATACTGGCCGCCGATCACGTAGAACAGCTGGGATATCGACATCATCACCACCGCCAGCACCACGCCCGTGGCATCAAGATACGTGCCGCGGAAAAACACCGTCATGAGCGCCATCGAGATACACACTGCCAGCCCCAGCACGAGTGTCGGCACCTGGATGGCCAGGCTCGGCCACATCCGCTGCCGGATATCGCTGCCGATGTCCCGCCCGTCGTCGGAACGGCCAAAATCGAATACGAACAGCTTCACCGACCGCTGAAAGAAGAGGGTGTGCGTCAGCTTGCCGGCGCCGGCCGCCGCCGCATTGTAGAAAAGCGGCTGGTCGTAACCGTGCTCCGCCTTCCACTCTGCAATCGCCTGGGGCGTCACGCGCTTGACCCCGAGATGGAGCCGGGCCATGTCGTTCGGGCTGTTGACGAAAAAGAACAGGGCGAACGTGAGCAGGTTGACACCGATCAGGATCGGGATGGCATACAGGATCCGCCGGATGATGTAGGCGATCACAGGGGAGACCTCCGTTCCTTCTGGCGGTAGACCAGCACTGCCGGCAGCACCAGCAGCGCGAGAAGTGCCAGCACCACCCACAGCGGCCAGATGACCGGCCGGTTCCAGGCACGGCGGTCGCGGGCCCGCAGCGCCGGATCGATGCGCAGGTATTTCAGGCTGTTGGTCGCCATGTAATTCGGCTTGACGTTGTGCAGCCAGGCCTGATACAGGCGGAATTCCTTCGGATAGAAGCCCCACACCCAGGGCGCGTCACGCTGCGCCATGCTGACCATGCGCCGGATGATGGCCTCCCGCGCAGGCCCGTTTTCCATGTTCCGCATGCGGTTGAACAGCCGGTTGTACCGCGGATTGTTGTAGTTCGCGGAATTTTCACCGTTGCCGCCCACCTCGCTGTTCGGCCCGTACAGCAGAAACAGGAAATCCTCGGGATCCGGGTAGTCGGCATTCCAGCCCCAGGAAAAGATCTGCTCCTCGCCGTGGCGCATCTTCTGCTGGAAGCGGTTGTAGTCAGTCGCGCGCACCACCAGCTGGATGTCGAGCTTGCGGAACTCCTTGCGCATCCAGTCCATGTTGGCCTTGGCTTCAGGGCCGGTCTGGTAGGTGTCATAGTAGAGCAGCAGCGGCTTTCCGGTACGCGCGTCGCGGCCATCGGGATAGCCCGCTTCGGCCAGCAGGCGCCGTGCCACGGCGATCGGTTTGCGCCGCAGGCGCCCGCCAATGCAGTCATAGATGTACGGGTCACGCCCGGCGCATCCGGGTTCGTAGCCGAATATCCCCGGCGGCAGAGGCCCCTGGGCGGGCAGTCCGCGCCCGTTGCGGAAAATGGAGATGTACTGCCCGATGTTGATCGCGATCGATATGGCGCGGCGCAGCCTGCGGGCGCGCTGCGAATAGCCGCCCACTACCGGGTCCAGCATGTTGAACCCGTAGTAATAGATCGACGGAGCGACACCGGTCACAAGGCGGATACCCTTCGCCCGCATCGACCGGGTAAGCTCGGCCTCCCCGCCCGGGCTGAACTGTACCACCTGGTTGAAACTCTCGGTGCTGATGGCCGATTCGTCGTAATACCCCTGCAGAAACTTGTCCCAGTAGGGAATCTGCTCGCGCTCCAGGCTGAATACGACCCGCCTGATGAAAGGCAGGCGCTGGCCGGCATCCTTCAGCAGTCCGCGCTGTGCGTCGCCCGGTTCGCCGCGCCGCGGGTAGAAGTCCGGATGATAGTTGGGGTTGCGTTCGAGCACCATTTGGCGGTTGGGATCGTTGACGGTCAGCATATACGGACCGGTTCCCACCGGATACCAGTTGAGCGTCAGGTCGCGACTTTTCATGCCGGGCTGGGAGAAGAAATGGTCAGCCTCCGGTGGCATGGGCGCGAAAAACGGCATGGCCATCCAGTACAGGAACTGCGGATACTTGCCATGCACCGTGATGCTGTAGGTGTAGCGGCCGAGCACCTTGACTCCGGCCATGGGAATGCGTGACAGATCGACATAGGGCGGGCGGCCATCGACCTTCGGCAGCGCCGCGCGGATGCGTGCTGCGGTACGGGCAAACCGCCGGAACCCGACGATGTAGTGGCTCAGCACGCTGAACAGCGGTGACTGGACCCAGGGGCTCGCCAGGCGCTTGATCTCGTAGACGTAATCGGCCGCCACCAGTTCCCGCGTACCCGTGTGCCTGAACCCGGCGATGGTCCGGATTCCCCCGAGTTGCGCCCGGGTCAGAGACTGGTACAGGTAATGTCCCGAGGCATCGCGCGCGAAGCAGGGTGCGGGCTGGTACATGATTCCGCGGCGGATGTGGATCGTGTAGACGCTGTAGGCAATGCGGCGGGCGGGCGCGTCAGCAGGCAGGCGCCGGCCATGCCGGTCGAGATAGACCGGCACGGGCATGGCGCGTGCCGTCAGTGGCACCAGCGTATAGGGCCGCAGCAGGTACTGGTACTCGAACGGCGGTTCGTAGATCTCGGATATGAACGTGTATTCGTTTTCATTATAGGCCTGAGCCGGATCAAGACGCTTGGGGCGCTCCATGAACGCCGCGTAAAGGATGTTCCGGTCTGCCTGCCGCGCCGGATAGGGATCATTCCATTCCGAACGCGCGGCATGCATCGCCGCCAGCAGTCCGAGCAGGATTACAGCCAGGACAACGGCCGCGATGGCACGGCGGGCGAAGCGGTGCGGGACGCTCATGCCGGAGCAGACGCCTCCGGTACTGCGAACAGTCCCGACCACGCGGGATGGGCGTGCGCCGTGGCAAACCGGTCACCCCGGCGCCGGAAATCCACCGGCCACCGCCCGGCAGCCGCAGCGGCCGGCAGCCGCGCAATCACCCTTCCAGACTGCGGCTTTTTCCGGTACTGTACCGTTTTTGCCGCGGCCGGAGACCGACACACTGTCTGGACCAGCCGGCGTCCGGCACGCTGACAAGAAAGGAAATTCACCATGGGGTTCCTCGCCGGAAAACGGGTACTGATCGTCGGTGTCGCCAGCGAACGCTCAATCGCGAGCGGGATAGCAAAGGCCATGCATCGCGAGGGTGCCGAGCTCGCGTATACCTACCAGAACGACAAGCTTCTGTCACGGGTCGAGAGACTCGCCGGGGAAACCGGATCCCGGATCGTCCTGCCCTGCGATGTGGGCAGCGACACCCAGATCAAGGAAGTTTTCGACGGCCTCGCACAGCATTGGGAAAACCTGGATGTCATCGTGCATTCAGTTGCCTACGCCCCGCGTGAAGAACTGAGCGGCTCCTACATAGATACTGTCACCCGCTCAGGGTTCCTTACTGCACACGAAATCAGCTCCTACAGCTTTGCCGCCCTGGCCAAGGCTGGCCGCTCCCTGATGCGGGGTCGTGCCGGCGCACTCCTCACCCTGTCGTACATCGGCGCCGTGCGCTCGATTCCCCATTACAACGTCATGGGACTCGCAAAAGCAAGCCTCGAGGCCAACGTCCGCTATCTTGCCCAGTCCCTGGGCCCGGAGGGTATCCGCGTGAACGGCATATCGGCCGGACCCATCCGCACCCTGGCTGCCTCGGGAATCAGTGACTTCAAGAAGATGCTCGATTATTACGAAAAGTCGACGCCGCTCGGGCGCGGCGTGACCATCGACGAGGTGGGCAATGTCGCGGCGTTCCTGTGCTCCGACCTTGCATCTGGCGTCACGGGCGAGATTACCTACGTGGATGCCGGCTACAACACCGTCGGCATCGGCCACGCCTAGAGGTTCTTGCGGTAGATGCGGATCTTCGCTTTCTGCCGCAGTCCTGCCAGGAAGTCCGCGAAATAGTCGCTACCCCGGCGCTGCGCCAGAATGCGGGCCGCCTCGTGCTCGATGTCCGTTCCTGAATCTTTCAGACTTCCCGGCATGACCCGGGTCAGCGCAAATACAGCGTAACCGCCGACACCGAGGTCGGCACCGCCGAACACCGTCCGGCTGGCAGCAGGCTGGCCAGCCTGGAAGACCGCCTCCACCAGGGCTGGCGGAAGACCCGCCGGATCATTGCGTGTCACGGTCACCGGTCCTTTGACCTCCAGACCGCTGCGCTTCGCCTGGGCATCCAGTGTAGCGCCCTTCTGCAGGGAGGCGAGCAGCGCCGCACCTTCCTTTCCGGCGCGCGCGCGCGCTGCCCGCATGGCCAGTCTCTGCCTGATCTCGCCGCTGACTTCGGCAAGCGGCTTCACCGCAGCCGCCCGGTGTGCAACATCGCGGATCGCGACCAGCGCATGCGACCCGATCCGGATGGCATGGCTGTTGTGACCCTGGACGAGAACGTCGGGATCGAATGCCGCCGCCACGACCTTCGGATTGGCAGCGACGCCTGGCCCGCCGGCGCGTGAAAACCAGCCGCTTTCGGCCACCTTGAGTCCGAAAGACTTGGCGGCAGGATCAAGACTGTCCGATTGCTCGAATATGAGATTGCGGAAATGCTCGGACTCGCTGTAGTAACGGTCGATGGCATGGCGCTTGCGCCAGTCGGCAGCAACCCGCGTCCGGACCTGCGCAAAAGGAATGGTGACCGCGGGCCGGATTGCTGTCAGCTTGATGATGTGAAAACCGAACCGTGTCCGCACCGGCTCGCTGATGTCGCCCGGTTTCTTGAGGGCGTACAGCGCGCTGACAAAGGTCTTTTCCAGCAAACCCGGTGTCACATACCCCAGATCGCCGCCCTTGGCAGCCGATACCGGGTCGGCCGAATATTTCCTCGCCAGCGCAGCGAAGCTCGCGCCGTGCAGCAGGCGTGCGCGAATGCTCTGCGCTTCCGCCAGCGCCTTCTGGACAGCCTGTGGCGGTGCGTCCGGCGCCAGCGCGATCAGGATGTGGCTTGCGCGCCGCGCCTCCGGCGTCGTGTAGCGGGAAATGTTGCTGGCGTAAGTCTGCTGCAGTTCTTGTTCGGTCGGATTCAGCGTCTTTTCGAGGTCCGATGCAGACAGTTCGATGTACTGCACCCGCACCTGCTCCGGTGTGCTGAACTGCTTCTGGTGGCTTGCGTAATAGGCCTGGATCTGCGCCGGCGTCACTGCCGACGCCGAAATGAATTTCTGCGGCGGAATCACCGTGTATGAAACGGTCCGCTTCTCTCCCAGCAGCCGGACGACGTCTGCAAGATCGTCCTCGGTGACGATCGTGCTGGCAACCAGTCCGGCCTCCAGCTGCTGATTGATGCGCTGCTGACGTACGCGGGCCTCGAACTGCTGGACCCCGTAGCCGGTGGACTGCACAAAACTGGCATAAAGGGTGGGATCGAATTTGCCGTCCTTGCGGAACTGGGGTGCGTGGCGGATGTATTCCGCAAGATCAGTGGCTGCGATGCGGTACCCCAGTGAAGCCGTTGCATGATCGAGCAGCGTGCGGTCGATGAGACCATCGAGGACCTGCTGCTTGAACTTGGTAGTTTCAAGAATCCGCGGATCGAAAGATCTGCCCATCTGGGCCTCGACCGCTGCCCGGTCGTGCTCGAGTTCACTGCGGTAGACGGCCACGCTGATGCTCTGTCCGTTTATCGTCGCCACCCTGCTGACGCCTGTATGCTCAAAATACGAATTCACTCCCCACAGGGCAAACGGGATGGTCAGCAGACCCAGGATGACGGCCGTGATCCACCCCTGGGTTTTCTCGTGTATGGTTGTCAGCATGTCGTCAGATTCCTGGTCGGATACGCGCGAGCGCCAGTTCGATCCATCAGCCCGCGTTCAGCGGCCCCCGGAAGCACTGTCAAATAAACATTAACCGCAAAAGAGCGAACCGCTGCCGCTCAGCCCGTCTG
>JAJYCY010000038.1 GCA_021778035.1 Pseudomonadota bacterium | reverse complement strand
CTGACGGGCGCGCCATCGATGCGCCCGGTCGCGTATACTGCAGGAAGACTGAAGGCTGCGACGCCGAAGCTATGATGCGACCAGGATACTTCCTCCGCCTCTGCACGGTCGCGGCCGGGATCTCGCTCACCGGGTGCGCTACTCTGCCGCGTCCGGCGCCGTCTGGCGGATATCCGGTTGCGGGGCCGTTGATGCGCATACGCCGGACTGATCATCCGGTTATCGTGCTTGCGCTGAGCGGCGGGATGGCCCATGGTTTCGCGCACATCGGTGTACTTCAGGTCCTTGACCAGAACGGCATCCGGCCGGACGGCATTGTCGGCACCAGCGCAGGCAGCGTCGTTGGCGCACTGTACGCCGGTGGGCTGCGCGGTGAGGCGCTGGTTCAGGCGGGGCTCGACCTGCGGCGGAACCAGGTTATCGAATTCGCAATGCCGGACCGCGGATTCATCAATGGCCGCAGGCTCCAGGATTATATCGACCGACGTCTCGACAACCGCCCCATACAGCGGCTGGGTCTGCCATTCGTCGCAGTGGCGACGAATCTGCGAACCGGCCGGCTGGTTGCCTTCAACCGTGGTGATACCGGCATGGCCGTGCGCGCATCGAGCAGCGTTCCCGGCGTATTCCAGCCGCTGGTGATAGGAAAGCAGGAGTATGTCGACGGTGGCCTCGTGAGTCCGGTGCCGGTGCGGGTGGCGCGCGAAATGGGGGCCGACATCGTGATTGCCGTCGATGTGACCCGTCAGCCGGCGTCGGCTGGACGTCTGCGCGATACGACCTCGATTATCAGCCAGTCCATTGCCGTCATGGAGCACGCCCTGGCGAAGAACGAGATGGCCCAGGCGGATATCGTGATACGTCCCGATCTGTCCAATGTCCCCAGCACGGATTTTGACCTGCGCGCCAAGGCGATCGCCGCAGGTGAGCGGGCAGCGCGCGCTGCCCTGCCGGAAATCCGCGCTTTGATCGCGGCAAAGCAGCGTCAGTTGTTCGGTCCGGCGGTGCTCCATTAATTAGGGGGGGCACCAGACCGCGCGCAGCGTGCTCGCCGGCAGTATCCGGAGGCAGGTCCCCGAGCCGGGGGTTTTAGGGGGCGATTCTTGAGGATTTTAAAGACACCGGTACTTCTAGGCATACCACAGCCTTGATCTGATGTAGTATTGTAACATACCTATAAAAGGCTGTAATTGTAAAAATATCGATATAATAGTCTATTTTAGGATCTATATATAATTATAGATTTAAATTTTATAATAGTCCCTATAACAACTATTATCCTGTAATATACCCAGCAAGTACCATAATATAAGGCTATTATGGATCTCTACTCGATGTCCGACAAGGCGTTGCTCTCGATGCTAGGTGGGCGTCTTCGGGCGTTGCGCCTGCGGAAGAACATCACCCAGCGTGATCTGGCCGAAGCCACGACCCTGTCGCTCAATGTGATCAAGGCCCTCGAGGAGGGCAAAGGAAAGCTGTCTACGCTGATTGCCGTGCTCCGGGAACTGGGGGCGCTGGAACCGCTGGACAGTTTCATTCCCGAGCCTCTGGTCAGCCCCATCCAGATTGCCCGGATGCATGGCCGGCGGCGTGAACGGGCATCCGGCCGGCGGGCCAAGAAAGTCCGGAGTGCAACAGGGTGGCAAGACGGATAGATACCGCCCGGGTGTGGCTCTGGGGAGAAGCGATCGGAGCGGTCTCCTGGCTCGAAGACCAGGGATACGCCATATTCGAGTACGAGCGCGATTTTCTCGCAAAGGGCCTGGACGTTTCACCGCTGCATATGGGCCTTGAGGAAGCGGCGAGGGGAGACGGAATCTTCTCTTTTCCTTCCCTGCGTGGTCACACATTCCTCGGTCTGCCCGGCATGCTGGCCGACGCGCTGCCTGACAAATTCGGCAACCGCATCATCGACGCCTGGCTGGCGCGCCACGGGCGCGACAGCGCCGGGTTCAGTCCTGTCGAAAGGCTCTGCTATACGGGTGCCCGGGCGATGGGCGCACTGGAGTTCACGCCCGCGGTCATCGGCAGATCCGACAGGCCGGTGCCGGTGGAAGTGTCCGCGCTGGTCGATCTGGCGCAGGAGGTCATGGCCGAGCGCAGCGGCCTGGCCGGCAGGCTCGGGCAATCGGTTCGGGACAACGCCGACGCCCTCATGGACATCCTGCGTGTCGGGACATCCGCCGGCGGCGCACGGCCGAAGGCGGTCATCGCGATGGATGACCATGGAAACGTCGTGTCCGGGCAGGCTCCGGCTCCGCCGGGCTACGATTACTGGATTCTCAAGTTTGACGGCGTGACCGACCTGGAGCTCGGTGAACCGCGCGGATACGGCCGCATCGAATATGCCTACTACCTGATGGCAACCGCGGCCGGAGTGGAGATGACTGATTGCCGCCTGCTCGAGGAAAACGGGCGTGCGCACTTCATGACCAGGCGCTTCGATCGCAGCGCCGGCGAAAAGCTGCATCTGCAGTCTCTGTGTGGCATCGCGCATTTTGACTTCAACCTGGCCGGGGCCTACAGCTACGAGGAGGCCTTTTCCGTAATGCGGCGGCTGCGCCTGAGCCGGGCGGATGCCGCCCAGCAGTACCGCCGCATGGTCTTCAATGTCGTGGCCCGCAATCTTGACGACCACACAAAGAACATCTCCTTCCTGATGGGACGTGACGGAAAGTGGAGGCTGTCACCGGCCTACGACGTCATCTATTCACACAACCCGGCGGGCCGCTGGACCAGCCAGCACCAGATGAGTCTGAACGGCAAGCGCGACCATTTCACGAAGCGCGATTTGCTGGATGTGGCCGATTCCATCGGGCTGGCGGGGGCGCAGACAGTCATCGGCGAGGTGACCGCCGCCGTTGAACGCTGGCAGGAATTCGCCGGGACGGCGGGTGTGGATGAGACGACGGTCAGATCGATCGCGGCCACCCACCGCCTCGGTCTGTCCTGAAGTCGTGGCGGCGCAGGACAATCCCCGGGGCCGGAAAAGGGGATGGAGCGTTACAGGTGCGTCCGCCCCTCGTCGCCCACGTTGAACAGCCGGTCGATGATGGTATCGCGGTCGACGTTTTCGCCGTTAAGAGCCATCGCCAGGATCTCGCCGCCCATGACCTGCGGGGCGATGATCATGTCCGGGTGTACGCTGCGCACACGCGCCATGTTTTTTCCGTGGTTGACTGCCGCCACGGTGCGGGGCGTGCCGCCGGCCTCCTTGACCGCCAGCACGATGAAAGCATTTTCCGAATCATCCTCGCGCAGCGCCAGCACTGCGACCGCATCACGGGCACCGGCCTGGCCCAGCACTTCGACGTCGCTGCCCTCGCCGACTACAACGTCGGCACCCGCGAAATCGCCAGCCCCCGGGGGCTGGCTCACGATCACCGTCACCGGAAGATCGCGCGCCTTGAGCTCCCGGTAGGTGTTGCGTGCCAGCGGTGTGTTGCCGACGATGATGTAGTGGTGCTTGCGTGACATGAGTCGTTTACCTCCCTCGAGCAGCCGCTGCATGCGGTTGTTCACTGCCGGAACGATGATTGCCGATACGGATGTGGCGAAAACCGTGACGCCGAGAATGATCACCGATACCGTGAACAGCCGCGCGTCGAGACTCGACGGAACGATGTCGCCGAAGCCGACGGTCGACATGGTTTCAATGGCAAAGTACAAGGCTGTCGGCAGGTTCCCGATGGGCGGGGAAAATCCGCGGCCGAGCACATAGGCGCCGACGATCGCATAGCCGAGCAGCATGAGCACGCTGATTGCCGCAAACAGGGTGCCGGCCGCCAGGCTTGCCCGGCCAAAGCTGCGGTAGAAAACCAGCAGCGCCACGAGTGTGGCGGCGTTGAAGGTGACAAGTGCCGGCATGTGCGCATGCCATCCGATGGCAAGCGTGGCAGAACCGACGAGCAGCGTCGTGCCCCATGCGAGACGCGAGCGCAGCAACAGCGCTGCTCCCATGACTACCAGCATGAGTCCGGCAACCGCCTGCGGCAGGCGCCCGATTGCGCCCAGGCTGAGCAGCACTGTGCGCAGGTTTCCGGGCAGACCGGTGCGGTAGATCTGCAGCGTATGCCTGGCGGCCGGAAGCAGATTGGCCAGTCCGAGCAGTGCCACGGCCAGAGCCAGCGGAACGTGCGGAAACCACAGGTCGGACCGCAGCTTCCGCTGCCAGCGGTATAAGAGACGCTGCGCGCGCTGGCGCGCGCGCGGACGCAGCATGTCGGCGGGGGTTATCGGCAATGCCTGCAGCTCCGGCGGTTCGGAAGGCGTCCGCTGCCTGATCCTTATCTACTGCCAGACTGCCGTCAAGGCCTTTTTATCGAAACGCTGCGGGGACGGTCGGGCAGGGCCGGGTGTTGGCTCGAGACGTGATCCCGCCCCCGCAGCGACGCGGTGAGCAGTCCGGCCAGCCCGCGCACCAGCCGGGTCCGATCCGTCCTGCTGGGGAAAACCACCGAAGTGTGTCTGGCCGGTGTTGTTGAGAATCCGGTCATGGGCGGTTGTGCTGCCGGCGGCATCGTTTAAGATACCAGTGGAAAGAGGGTCGTCGCACAGGACGGACGGTGCCGGATCACGGGATGCTGCTGCCCCGTGACCCTCACGCCCGCCTGCACAAGAACTATTTCACCGAACGGACCCGGGAAAGTGAGGAAGGTGGCCATCGTGGTAATGCCAGGCCTGACCCGGAAGTCCCTGTCCTGCCCAGCTGCGGCCTCCTTCGATATCCGCATTGCCCGTGGCGCCCGGAAACCAGAGGGATGATCAATGAGTGAAGACGCGCGCGACGCAGCCGGGACGCTGGCCGGTCTCACCACCGCCGAGGCTCATCGGCGCCTCGAACAGTACGGCCCCAATGCGGTGGCGGAAGAACGACGCAGTCCGCTGCTGGCATTTCTCGGCAAGTTCTGGGACCCGGTGCCGTGGATGCTGGAAGTGGCCATTGTGCTCGAGGTCATCCTTGGAAAGCGCGATGAGGCGGCGATCATCGGTGCGCTGCTTGCAGTCAATGCGGTCCTGAGCTTCCTGCAGGAGAGCCGGGCCAACCGTGCCCTGGCATTGCTCAGAAGCCGGCTTGCGGTGCGTGCCAGAGTGCAGCGCGATGGACGCTGGCAGCAGATCGCGGCCGAAGAGCTGGTGCCCGGAGACGTCATCCACCTGCGCATGGGCGACCTGGCGCCGGCTGATGTGCGTCTGGCCGAAGGCCAGGTGCTGCTCGACCAGTCCGCGCTTACCGGAGAATCGCTTCCGGTCGAGGCCGCCGCGGGCGCCCAGGCCTATGCCGGAGCGGTGGTGAAGCGTGGAGAAGCGACCGGCGAAGTTACCGCCACCGGCGCGAAGACCTATTTCGGCAAGACCGCGGAGCTCGTGCGCACCGCACGGACGGTCAGCCACCTGCAGACCATCATCTTCACCATCGTCAAATACCTCGTTGCGCTCGATGCCGTGCTGGTGTCCGCCCTGCTGCTGTATGCGGTGGCCACCGGGCTGGCGCTCGGTGATGTCATTCCGTTTGTGCTTATCCTGCTGGTGGCCTCGGTGCCGGCGGCGCTTCCCGCCACCTTCACCCTTGCGACCGCCCTGGGCGCGCGCGAACTGGTGCACCGTGGCGTGCTCGCAACCCGCCTGTCAGCGATCGAGGAGGCGGCAGCCATGGACATCCTGGCCAGCGACAAGACCGGGACGATCACCGAGAACCGCCTGGCGCTGGCCGACATGCAGCCGCTCGCTCCGCATACCGCCGTCGACCTGCTGCGTGCTGCGGCACTGGCCTGTGACGAATCCACCCAGGATCCGATCGATCTGGCAATCCTCGATGCGGCACGCGCCCGCGCGGCGCTGGACGCGGTGCCGCAACGGCTCCAGTTCATTCCCTTTGATCCGGCCACCAAGCGTTCGGAAGCCGTATATCGGGACGGCGAAGGCAGCCTGCGCGTGGCCAAGGGGGCGGTGCGGGCTGTTTCCTCCCTGTGTGTCGACGCTCCGGATCTCGACGCCGATGTCTCGCGGCTTGCCGCCCAAGGCTACCGGATCCTGGCCGTGGCCGCTGGCCAGGAAGGTGCGATGCGCCTGCTGGGCCTTCTGGCCCTGCAGGATCCTCCGCGTGCCGACTCGAAGCAGCTGATCGACAGCCTGCGCGACCTCGGTGTGCGCGTGGTGATGGTGACCGGCGATGATCTTGCCACGGCGCGGGCCGTGGCCAGCCAGGTCGGGCTCGGCGACCGCGCCTGTCCGCCCGAGGTCCTGCACGGGCAGGGCGAATTGAAGCTCACCGACTGCGATGTTTTCGCGCGGGTGTTTCCGGAGGACAAGTTCCGCCTGGTGCAGGCCCTGCAGCAGGTCGGACATGTAGTCGGCATGACGGGAGACGGCGTCAACGATGCTCCGGCGCTGAAACAGGCCGAGGTCGGGATCGCCGTGTCCAGTGCCACCGACGTTGCCAAGGCCTCGGCCAGCATGGTCCTCACCAATCCCGGCCTGATCGACGTGCTGGCGGCGGTCGAGACCAGCCGGCGCATCTACCAGCGCATGCTCACGTACACGCTCAACAAGATCATCAAGACCATCGAAATCGCCGTGTTTCTGAGCGTCGGAGTCATGCTCACAGGGACCTTCATCATCACGCCGCTGCTGATCGTGCTGCTCCTGTTTACCAACGATTTTGTGACCATGTCGATCGCCACAGACCAGGTGTCGTATTCGCGCCAGCCCGACCGCTGGAACATCCGGACTCTGGTGCTGACCGGCGGAGTGCTGGCCGGGCTCGTGCTGGTGCTGTCGTTCACGGTATTTTTCGCCGCGCGTGCATGGCTGCACCTGCCCCTGCCGCAGCTGCAGACGCTGATCTTCGTCATGCTGGTGTTCTCGGGACAGGGTACCGTGTATCTCGTGCGCGAGCGGCGCCATTTCTGGCGCTCGCGCCCCGGTCACTGGCTGCTGCTCAGTTCGGCGGCCGATATCGTGATCGTCAGTTTCCTTGCAGTCCGCGGCATTCTGATGGCTGCCATTGCCCCGGCGCTGGTCGCGGGCATCCTGGTGCTGGTGCTTGCCTACCTCGTCATCGCCGATTTTCTCAAGATCCGGGTTTTCCGCACGCTCGGCTGGCGCTGAGCCGACGCGGGTGGTGGAAAATGCACGGCCGGATCCGTCCGGCTGGACCTGAGCAATCAGATGCGGACGTTTCTGTCAAGGGGGGGTCCCCACCAAAATCTGCAATTTGCTTGATCTAGATCAATGATCGGGGCATACCTCCCGGGTTGTACTCAACCCCCGTTACTTAGGGATGTTTTAACTCTTAGGGATGGAACAAATCTAACCCGAATAAAAAATACGACCAGGACCGTCTCTGCGCATCATGGGGTCCGGGCAGAAAGAATGAACGGTATTTCCCATATGCGGCACGTTTTGCGCCGCCTAACCAGCAAATGCAGTGACTTTTCACGGCACGGTGCGCCCGACGGGCGCATGCCGTCCGTTACCGGCCACCGTTCGGCCGCGTGCTGTCGCGCGTCCTCGGGACAGGCGCCGTCGGCCGCAGCCCAGTGCTGTGGCGCAAGACTGGAACGCGAACTTCACCTTTGGGGGTAATTGGCATGTCCGCTAGGAAAGTATTGGCGCTGTTGTCGGGATCCGGGCTGGGGGCATGGGCAGTCCCTCAGGCGGCCTACGCCAGGTATCCCTGGGAGTTCCCGACGCCGGTCACGCCGATCGCCAAGGAGACGCTGTGGGTCCATAACATCTTCCTCGGCTTCATCTCGATCGTGTTCGTCGTGGTGCTAAGCGTCATGCTGTATTCACTGTTCTTCCACCGCAAGAGCCGTGGCGTGAAGCCGGCAAATTTTACCGCGCCGAGGACCAAGCTGCAGTTTGCCCTGTCCATCATCCCGTTCCTGATTCTGGCGTTCGTCGACTATGTCGTCATGGGCATTCCGGCCTATCACGCCGTGCTGGCCTCGGCGAACACCCGCTCCGGCGCGAAGATGGTCGTGAAGGTCACCGGCATGCAGTGGAAATGGCAGTACCAGTATCCGGGCCTGCACATCAAGTACTACAGCACGATCAGCACGCCGCAGGCGCAGATCCATGATCTGGCCCGGAAGAATCCTCATTTCCTGCGGCAGGTCAACCATCCGCTGGTGCTGCCGGTCAATGAGAAGATCCGTGTGATCCTGATGTCGAAAGACGTCATCCACTCCTGGTGGGTGCCGGCGTTTGGCGTCAAGGAAGACTCGATCCCGGGCTTCCTGCGCGAGACCTGGCTGAAGATCGACAAGCCGGGAGTCTACCGTGGCCAGTGTGCGGAGCTGTGTGGCGTCGGCCATGCCTTCATGCCCGTGGTCGTCGACGCCGTTTCGGACGACCAGTTCAAGCAGTGGGTGGGCCAGGAGCAGGCGCGCGAGCGGGCGCAGAAGGCTGAAGAAGCGGCTGCCACCTCCGTGACCTACACCGAGGCACAGCTCGTCGCCCGCGGCCAGAAGGTATTCACCGGCAACTGCGCCGCCTGCCACCAGCCGAGCGGCATGGGCATTCCGGGGACATTCCCCCCGATTTCCGCCGGACATCCGTTCTCGGCGGCCCCAGCCATGATCGCCAAGCTCCGCAGCCGCGGCTTCATCACGCCTGCCGGGCGGATCGTCGAGGGCCCCGTTGCCAACCACATCGGCATCGTGCTCGACGGCATCGCCGGCACGCCAATGCCGGCATTCGGTTCGTCGCTCAGCAACCTCGACATCGCCTCGGTGATCACCTTCGAGCGCAACAGTTTCGGCAACCACACCGGCGACGTGATCCAGCCGGCCCAGGTGCAGGCGGCACGGGCCGCAGCCCAGAAACCCTAAGTAATCCTGTCCGCGGAGACAAGACATGAACGCAGCACATGCCCATGATGCACACCACGACGAGCATCCGCGCGGGATATCGCGCTGGCTGTTCACGACCAACCACAAGGACATCGGACGCCTGTATATCGGCTTCTCGGTGATCATGTTCCTGGTGGGCGGCGTGCTGGCCATGCTGATCCGTACGGAACTGTTGCGTCCGACACTGATGATTCCGCCCGAGATCTACAACCAGATCATTACTGTGCACGGTCTGGTCATGGTGTTTGCGGCGGTGATGCCGGCCACCACCGGGCTTGCCAATTACCTGATTCCGATGATGATCGGCGCTCCGGACATGGCGCTGCCGCGGCTTAATAACTGGGGATTCTGGCTGTTACCGCCCGCGGCCCTGCTGCTGGTCATGCCGTTTTTCCTGATGCTGTTCGGCATCGGCAACGGCGCGATCGACACCGGCTGGACGATGTACGCGCCGCTGTCGGTGCAGGGCGGCATGGGCGTCGATTTTGCGATTTTCGCCATCTATCTGATGGCCATGTCCTCGCTGCTGTCGTCAATCAACGTCATTGTGACCATCTTCAACATGCGCGCCCCGGGGATGAGCATGATGAAGATGCCGGTGTTCGTCTGGAGCTGGCTCATCACCGCGTTCCTCTTGATCGCGGTGTTTCCGCCGCTTGTGGCGGGCGTGACGATGCTGTTCGCTGACCGTCACTTCGGGACCCATTTCTTCAACGCTGCCGGCGGCGGCGACCCGGTGCTGTGGGAGCATCTGTTCTGGTTCTTCGGGCACCCGGAGGTGTACATCCTGCTGCTGCCGACGGCAGGGATCCTGCCGCACATTCTGTCCACCTTTTCGCGCAAGCCGATCTACGGCTACAAGGCGCAGGTGTATTCGTTCTGGGCGATCGGTGCACTGTCGGTGGTCGTCTGGGCGCACCATATGTTCACTTCCGGCATGCCGGTGGGTGCGCAGCTCTACTTCATGTACAGCACCATGGCTATATCAATTCCGGTCGCGATCCTTTTCTTCTGCTGGTTCGCCACGATCTGGCAGGGATCGATGACGTTCGAGACGCCGATGCTGTTTGCGCTCGGCTATATCGTCCTGTTCGGAGTGGGCGGCCTGACCGGGCTGGTGCTGTCTGATGCGGTGGCCGACCAGCAGTACCACAACAGCTACTTCCTGGTGGCCCATTTTCACTACGCCCTCTTTGGCGGACCGGTCATGGGCATCATTGCCGCGACCTACTATTACCTGCCGAAGATCACCGGCCGGATGTTCAACGAAACGGTCGGCAAGTGGCACTTCTGGCAGACGATGGTCGGCTTCAACCTGACGTTCATTCCCCAGTTTTTCCTGGGGATTGCCGGCATGCCGCGCCGCATCCCGGACTACGCGCTGCAGTTTGCCCACCTCAACATGCTCTCGAGCATCGGGGCCTACATTCTCGGCTCGGCGCAGCTGCTGCTGGTCTACAACCTCATCCAGGTCATGCGCGGTGTCGGAAAGAAGGCCACGGCCCAGGTGTGGGAAGGCGCCCGGGGACTTGAGTTCACGGTCCCGTCGCCGCCGCCGTACCACACCTTCGAGACGCAGCCGGTGGTCCAGTAATGGCAGGCCGGACGGTTTCGGGTGGCGATGCGCCGGCGCCGGAAGCGACCGGCGGCCGGCACCGGCGCCTCACGATCATTCTCGTGCTCGTGGTGCTCGGGTTCTTCGGCTTCGGGTTCGCGCTGGTTCCGCTCTACAACACCTTCTGCAAGCTGACCGGACTGAACGGCAAGACCGGCGGACCGGTGGGGGCGAGCGCGGTCGCGGCGCTGAAGCCGAACGACTCGCGCACGGTGAAGGTCGGATTCACGAGCACCGTCATGCCCGGCCTCAACTGGACGTTCAAGCCGCTGCATGAGCATATGATGGTGCATCCGGGTACGGTTACCAGCACAAGTTACCTGGTCAGCAACCCGTCGGATCACCCCGAAACCGGCCAGGCGATCATGAGCGTGGTCCCGGGAAGGGCGGCGCGCTATTTCAAGAAACTGCAGTGCTTCTGTTTCCACCAGGAGACGCTCAAGGCGGGGCAGTTCCGGAACATGAAACTCGTGTATTTCATCAGCTCGGGTATTCCGAAGGACATTTCGAGCATCATCGTGTCCTATGCGTTCTTTCCGGTGAAAAAGCATACATGACGGGGTTATCCCTTCGAAGGAGATTGAGATGCCAGCAGTAACGCAGAACAAGGGTCACTACTACGTCCCGCAGCCGTCTCCGTATCCGGTGATGCTGTCGCTCGCCATCTTCCTGGTCGCCATGGGAGCGGCCCTGGAGGTCAATGCGCTGAAGGCCGGTCCCTGGTCCATGCTGCTCGGCGCGTTGATACTCGTGTATGTGCTGTTCCACTGGTTCGGCAGCGTGATCGGGGAAAGCGAGGGCGGTGTCTACCGCAGCTGGGAAGACCGCTCGTTTCGCATGGGCATGGTGTGGTTCATCCTCTCGGAGGTCGCGTTCTTCGCAGGACTGTTCGGCATCCTGTTCTACGAACGCAACATCTCCGTGCCGCGCCTGGCGCAGATCGATCCCGGGTTTACGCTGTATCCCGGATTCACCGCCGCCTGGCCTTCGGCCGGTCCGCTCGGAAAGCCGTTTTCCACCGTCGCTCCCTGGGGTATTCCGGCGATCAATACGCTGATCCTGCTGAGCTCCGGCGTCACCGTGACCTGGGCGCACTGGGGTCTCAAGACCGCGCGGCGCGGCGCGGCCATCGCCGGCCTGGCTGTGACGGTCGTGCTCGGGCTGGTGTTTCTCGGGCTGCAGGCGCACGAGTTCTATGAAGCCTACAACCGGCTCGGCCTGACGCTTGCGAGCGGTGTGTATGGCGCGACCTTTTTCATGCTGACCGGATTCCACGGCCTGCACGTGACGATCGGCGTGATCATGCTGAGCGTGATCCTGATGCGCTGCATCAAGGGTCATTTCAAGCCGGACCAGCACTTTGCCTTCGAAGCGGTAAGCTGGTACTGGCATTTCGTCGATGTGGTATGGCTGCTGCTGTTCGTATTCGTCTACTGGCTCTAGCCTGACCGCGACCGGTTTCCGGGAGTGACATGACGACCATTGCTGCAACTGCTGCAACGCTGCGCCGGCAGGCGACCGATGGACTGCGCGGGTTCTATCTTCTGTGCAAGCCGCGTGTGACCGCGCTGATCGTGTTCACGGCGGCGATCGGCGCGCTGCTTGCACGCCGTGGCCTGCCGCCGCTCGAAGTGCTGCTGCCGGCGCTGGGCGGCATCGCGCTGGCGTCGGGGTCGGCGGCTGCGTTCAACTGTCTGCTCGAGCGGAAAATCGATATTGTCATGGCGCGTACCTGCCTGCGGCCGCTTCCGAGCGGACAGGTGAGCGCAGGTCAGGCGCTGGTGTTCGCATCGCTGATCGGGTTGGCCGGTCTGGCGATCCTGTACGTATTCGTCAACCCGCTCACGATGTGGCTTACGCTGCTTGCGTTTCTGGGCTATGCGGTGATCTATACCGCGTTTCTCAAGAACACCACCCCCATGAACATCGTCATCGGCGGGGTGGCCGGCGCGATGCCGCCGATCCTCGGGTGGGCAGCGGTGACCGGGCACCTTGCGCGCGAGCCGCTCGTGCTTTTTGCCATCATCTTCACCTGGACGCCGCCGCATTTCTGGGCGCTTGCTCTCTACCGCCGCGACGAATATGCGACTGCCGGTCTGCCGATGCTGCCGGTGACCCACGGGGAACGGTTCACCCGGCTGCACATCCTGCTCTATACCATCATCCTGGTGGCGACCTCCCTGCTGCCCTATGCGCTCGGCATGAGCGGCCTGCTGTATCTCGCCGTGGCGGTGGTGCTCGGCGCCGGGTTCCTGTATCGGGCGGTGGGCCTGTACCGCCACTACAGTGACGCGCTCGCGCAGCGTACCTTTGTCTATTCCATCGTCTATCTGTCGCTGCTGTTCGCCGCACTCTTGCTCGACCACTACCTGCTTCCCGGTGCCGGGGCGCTCACCGTCTGAGTTTCGCCGGCACCCGCGCCGCGCCCCGTCGCGCGTGGTTGCCAGCGCCGGCCGCCCGGTGGCATCGTAGGCACCCAGGCAGGTCGGGCGTGGTGCCCGGACCGGAGGGGTGATGGCCGGGCGGAAAACATGCGGATCAGGAGCGGTGCCGGAGGAGTCCCGCGCGGCACCGCCGGTGCGCGGGCGCGGGACCGGGAGCAATCCGCAGGGCCGCTTCGAGCGCCTCCAGCGTGACGCGGAAGATGACGGCTGGACTGGCGCCGACGCCGCCGTGCCGGCGCCCGGTACGACGGTCACCGGGGAGCGGGCGCGCAGCATCGTCACCCGCAACCGCTCGCCGGATCTGCCGTTTTCGCAGTCGGTCAACGCCTACCGGGGCTGCGAGCACGGCTGCATCTACTGCTATGCCCGCGCCACCCACCCCTATCTCGGCCTGTCCGCCGGGCTCGATTTCGAGCGCCGTCTGTTTGCCAAGGACAATGCCGCCGAACTGCTGCGGGAGGAGCTTTCGCGGCCCGGATACCGCTGCCAGCCAATTGCCCTCGGCACCAACACCGACCCCTACCAGCCCGTCGAGCGCCACCGCCGAATCACCCGCGCACTGCTGGAGGTCCTGGACGGCTGCAGTCATCCGTGCATGATCGTGACCAAATCGGCGCTGGTGGAGCGTGATCTGGACGTGCTTTCACGCATGGCAGCCCGCCGTCTGGTGAAGGTATTTGTCTCGGTCACCACCCTCGACCGGACGCTGGCGCGGTGCATGGAACCGCGGGCGGCAGCGCCGCAGCGTCGTCTCGCGACACTCGCAGCCCTCGCCGCGGCCGGTATCCGCACCGGGGTGCTGGTTGCCCCGGTGATTCCGGGTCTGAACGATGCCGAGATCGAGCGTATCCTCGAATCTGCCCGTAAGGCGGGCTGCCACGAGGCCGGTTTCGGACTGCTGCGCCTGCCGCACGAGGTGCGCGGACTGTTCGAGGAATGGCTGGCCGCGCACTACCCGCTCAGGAGCGGCCACGTGCTGAGCCTGTTGCGCCAGGCGCGTGCCGGGCGCGAGGACGACGCACGCTTCGACACGCGCATGCGCGGAGAAGGGGTGCTGGCGGCGTTGCTTGAACGGCGGTTCGAGGCGGCCTGCCGCCGCCTGAATTTGTCAACGCGGGATGCCGATCTCGATGCCGGCAGTTTCCGCCCGCCGCAGACCGGACAGCTGCCGCTCTGGCAGGACGGGTGCTAGCTAGAGCGGGGCTGCTGTTTCGACTCGAGAAGCACGTGGATGATCGGGGTCAGGATGATCTCCATGGCGAAGCCCATCTTGCCTCCCGGAACCACGATCGTGTTCGTCCGGGACATGAACGAGCCGTCGATCATCTGCAGCAGGTACGGGAAGTTCTGCTTGCGCGGTTCACGGAAGCGGATAACGATAAGACTTTCCGACGGTGTCGGGATATCGCGCGCAATGAAGGGGTTCGACGTGTCCACCAGCGGCACGCGCTGGAAGTTGATGTGCGTGCGCGAGAACTGCGGTGTGATGAAATGCACGTAGTCGTGCATGCGGCGCAGGATCGTGTCGGTTACCGCCTCAGGCGTGTAGCCGCGCTGGGCGGTGTCACGATGGATCTTCTGGATCCATTCCAGGTTCACGATCGGCACCACCCCGATCAGCAGATCGACCCACTTCGATACGTCCACGCGGTCGTGTGCGACACCGCCGTGCAGGCCTTCGTAGAACAGCAGGTCGGAGCCCGGCGGAATGGTTGCCCACGGGGTGAAGGTGCCCGGCTCCTGCTTGTAGGGCGCGGCTTCATTCTGGTCATGCAGGTACAGGCGGGTCTGGCCGCTGCCGGTCTCGCCATATTCCCGGAACAGCTGCTCGAGTCGCTCGAAGAGGTTGGCATCCGAACCGAAGTGGCTGAGATTCCTCCCCTCGACCGAGGCCAAGTGGATCGCCTGCTTCATCTCGACGCGGTTGTAGCGATGGAAGCTGTCGCCCTCGACGATCGCTGCGTTGACGCCCTCACGCCGGAAGATGTCGCCAAACGCGTGCTTGACGGTGGTGGTGCCGGCTCCCGAGGAGCCCGTCACCGCGATGATCGGATGTTTCTTGGACATGCAGTTTTCCTTCCCTTTCCGGATGATAGCCGGGTGTATCCCGCGGACCGCGATTCACCGCACGCCCGGGCGCACACCCGCATTCCCCGGCCTTGGCCGGATTCGGGAAGACGGTGACCGACGGTGGGGCTCCCCTGGCGGTGATCCGATCCGGGCACTGCCCGGGATCCGGATATTATGCCATTAAATTCCCCCAGCCGGCACTATCGCCTTGCGGCGCGCTCGTGCGCCTGTTCGCGCCCGACCAGCGTGGCCAGGTTCATGATTTCCTCGGCCAGCATTTCGAGCAGGTCGTCGACCGCGATGATCCCTTCCAGGCCGCCGCGGTCATTGATGACGGGAATGCGCCGCACACCCCGTGCCCGCATGCGCTGGATGGTCTCGTAGACGCCGTCCGTCTCGCGCGCCGTCACCGGTTCCGGACTCATGATGTCCCCGACAGTGACCGTATCCGCCCCGACCCCGGAGGCCAGCACTTCGACCACCAGGTCCCGGTCGGTCAGCATCCCGACCGGAACCCGCCTGCCGGCCTGGTCCTCCACGACCACCAGATCACCGACATGATGCTGGCGCATGAGACGGGCGGCCTCCGGCACGGTATCGCGCGGTGTGACGAAGATGACATCACGGCTGCAGAGTTCCCCGATTGGCATGGTTGCCTCCTTGTATGCCGGCTGGCCGGCCCCCGAGGCCGGGCGGCAAACGCTTAACTATAACTCCGACGATCCAGGAAATCCGGGATTTCCTCTTGCGGCAAGCCGCTGTGCGGCGCTTGAAGCTTCCGCCCGCCGCCCGCATAAAGTCACTCGGCGCACGGGCGGAATGGCGTGCGTCATCCATGGCAAGGAGTCAATCCGGGAACCATCCATGAAGCGCATCTTCCTGTTTCTGGCAACCAATATCGCGGTACTGCTGGTGCTGAGCGTGTCCTTCCGGCTGCTCGGCATTGACGGGCTGCTCAAGGCCAACGGCGGGCTCGACATGAACGCCGTAATGGTGCTGGCAGTGGTCATCGGCATGGGCGGATCCTTCCTGTCGCTTGCCCTGTCGAAGTGGTCAGCGAAGACCATGACCGGCGCCAAGGTGATCGTGCAGCCGCGCAGTCCGGCGGAGGTCTGGCTCATCGACACCGTCCGGCATCACGCCACGCGTGCGGGCATCGGCATGCCGGAAGTCGCTGTCTACGATTCCCCGGACATGAATGCCTTTGCCACCGGCATGAGCCGCAACCACGCGATGGTGGCGGTGAGCACGGGTCTGCTTGGCGGCATGCGGCGCGAGGAGATCGAGGCGGTGCTCGGCCACGAAATCACGCATGTCGCCAACGGCGACATGGTGACGCTCGCGCTCATCCAGGGGGTACTCAACACCTTTGTGATTGCCGTCTCGCGCATCATCGGGTACGTCGTGGACCGGACGGTATTCCAGCGCAACCGTGACAGCGGACCGGGATTCTTCATCGTTAGCATCGTCGCGCAGCTGGTGCTGGGCGTCTTCGCGACCATGATCGTGATGGGGTTCAGCCGCCGGCGCGAATTTCATGCCGATGCCGGCGGCGCGCGTCTGGCCGGCACGTCCAGCATGGTTGCCGCGCTCGAGCGCCTGAAATCGGGCACCGGGCAGGCGCATCTGCCGCGGCAGATGGATGCATTCGGCATATCCGGCGGGATCGGTCACGGCTTGTCGCGGCTGTTCCTGTCGCACCCGCCGCTCGATGAACGCATCGCGGCCCTGCAGGCGCGGCAGGGTGGTGGATGACGGCACGGCCGCCGCCGCAGGACGGGGATGCCGCGGAAGCCACGCAGCGCCTGTTCTTCGCGCTATGGCCGCAGCCTGATCTGCAGCGCCGCCTCCATGCGCTGGCGCACGCGTCGCTGCACGGAACGGGTGGCAGGCTGGTGAGCCCGGAAAACCTGCATCTGACCCTGGTGTTTCTGGGGGGAACCGGCCGTGACTGCCGCCGGTGCCTGGAAGCAGCGGCCGGCAGGGTCAGAACCGGGCGTTTCAGCCTGCAGCTCGATGTGGCCGGTTACTGGCCGCGACCGGACGCGGGCTGGTTCGGATGCAGCCAGCCGCCCGGGAAGCTGCTCGACCTGGTGGCCGCCCTGCAGGCCGGCGCGGGTGGTTGCGGCGTTGATCTGCAGACCCGGCCTTATGCTGCGCATGTCACTGTTGTGCGCCGTCCCGTCCATCCCCCTGGCGCGGTGACCATCGCGCCGGTCGAGTGGCCGGTAGACACCTTCGTGCTGGCCGAGTCGCAGAGCCGCCCGGACGGAGTGCACTACCGGCCGCTGCGGGCCTGGCCGCTCTAGCGTGGCCAGGTGCCGTGGAGCGCAGGGCGCACCGCCGTATTTCCTATAGCGCGACGTAGCCCTTGTTGCCGGTAATCCCGCGTATCCGCGGTGTATCCGGCTGGTCAACGTGCACGGTCTTGCGGTCGCGCAGATATTCGGCGACGACTTCCCAGATCGGGCGGGACTTGAGGTGGCGCGTCACGCTTGCCCAGCCAGCCACTTTGTAGCGCCCGCGGGCCCGGGCCGGCACGCCGTTGACCTCGATGTCGGAAATGCGCTGGCCGATGCGGTGGTTCGGGTTGATGGTGTAGCGCAGGCCGCCGGTGCGCACCATGTCTCCACCCATCTGCAAATAGGGATCGCGGTTGAACAGGTTGTCGGCCACCGCCTCGAGGTACTGCTTGAGCTGTGTGCCCGTCATCACGCTGATCGTGGTCTCAGGATAGGTGATGGCGCTCTGGTCCATCAGGTGTTCCATGTCGATGGTGTCGCCCGGAAGCAGCGAGGTGCCCCAGCGGAACCCCGGCGACAGCGCGATCGGCGTGTCCTGCACCGTCCGCATGGCATCCACGATGACCTGGTCGAAGGTGCCGTTGAAGTTGCCGCGCCGGTAGAGCAGGCTGCCGGAGACGGCAAGCTTCTCCTCAAGTTTTGCGCGGAACGGTGCCCGCGCCCGCTCTACGTAGGCAGCCATGGCTGCATCCGGCTCGATCAGGTCAGCGAACACCGGCAGCAGCCGGTAGCGGTAATCCGCGATTTTGCCTTTCTTCACGTCCAGATCCAGCACCGACAGGAACTTGGTATTCGAGCCGGAATTGATGACCAGCGTGCGGCCGCCGGGATTGGCCACGGACACCGGAGCCGGCACTGCATCGTGGGTGTGCCCGCCGAGGATCACGTCCACTCCACGCACGCGCGAGGCCATCTTGAGATCGACATCCATGCCGTTGTGCGAGAGCACCACGACCAGCTGCGCGCCCTCAGCCCGCGCCTTGTCCGCGATTTTCTGCAGATGGTGTTCATGGATGCCGAAGGTCCAGTCAGGGGTCAGGTAACGGGGGTGGGCGATCGGCACGTAGGGGAACGCCTGGCCGATTATCGCCACCGGAACGCCACCCAGTTCGCGGATCACGTAGGGCTTGAAGATCGGGTCGCCCCAGGTAGTGTCGAACACGTTCTGCGCAAGGAATTCGATATGCGACTGCTTGTAGTCGTGATCGACCACGTGTTTGACGCGCTTGGCGCCGTAGGTGAACTCCCAGTGTCCGGTGGTGATGTCGACACCCAGCAGCTTCTGCGCGTCGATCATGTCCTGTCCCTTGGTCCACAGTGCGGTCGCCGATCCCTGCCACGAATCGCCGCCGTCGAGCAGCAGATTGCGGCCGGTGCGCTCATCGCGCAGCCGCCGGACCAGCGTCGCCATATGCGCAAATCCACCGATCTTGCCATAGCGGCGCGCGGCCTCGGCGAAGTCGAGATAGGTGAAAGCGTACGCCGGACGGGTTGACGGTTCGATTCCGTAGAACCGCAGGAAATGCTCGCCGACCAGATGCGGCGGCTTGTTGGTGTGCGACCCGACACCGATGTTTTCGTTCGGCTCGCGGAAATAGACCGGCAGAAGCTGGGCATGGGTATCGGTCAAATGCAGCAGGCTCACGTTGCCGAATGGCGGCACGTCGTAGAGCGCGGAGGCGGTCTGGTCCTCGCGCAGGCTGCTGCCAGTGCTGCAGCCTGGCAGAGCCAGGCCGGCCGTGCCCGCAACGGCGAGCATCTGCATGAATTCACGTCTTGATAGGCTCATTGCTTGGTCCTGGGCAGTTACAGGGTTCCCGGCAGGCGGGAAGACTGTGCGGCATGCGGTAGCGCACGGTCGCTTGTCCGATTTGTGGGTGGGACGATGCCAGACGGGATTTTATTCCGTCCCTGAAAAAGCGCAGGCCCGGCCGTTCTGTGCCCGGCCGGGCCTGCGTACTGCGTGCCGCCGTATCTTTAGGGGCGGTAGCTTGGTGCATCCAGCGGCAGGCCGGTGTCCATGTAGGTCTCGTAGACCTCGAGGTCCCGGTACTGCGCGCTCTCGGGCTTGAACGGTGCCGCCCGTACTTTCTTGTTGCACCCCATGTAACGCTTGTCGAGCGTGATCAGGTGGCCGAACTTGGCGCGGTAGGCGGGAAAGCCCACCCCATGGCCGAGCGCCGCACTCACGACGTTGCCACGGATGAACTTGCCGGCATTCTCCACATGGCAGGTCGCGCACGAGAAGTTAAGCTGCCCGCGCCGTGCCCAGAAGAACTGGCGGCCGCGTTCGTAGGCCTTGAGCATGCCGGGAGAGGACAGGTCGATGCTTACGTGCCTGCCGCGCGACAGCGATTTCATGTACGCCGCAAGCTCCGCGATCGGACCGGCGGTAAGGTTCTTGTACGGCGCCGCATTATTGCGCCGACGGCAGCTGTTGATGTCCATTACGATGGTCCGCACCTCGTGGGTACGCTGGTCCCAGTACGGATAATGCTGCGCGATGCCGACGCCGCCATTGCGAAAGCAGCTGGCGTAGGTCTTGCCGTTCTTGAAAGGCGTGTTCCACAGCTTCTTGCCCTTGGCGAGCTGGAACTCATAGGGCGGAAACATCATGATTGACTGCCACTGCGCGCGCGAGTTGGCGTTGAGCGCGTACGCTCCGTTGGCATAATCGTCAAACGGCACCTTCGGAAAGCGTTTCTTGAAGTAACCCTGGAATGCCTTGAGATCCGACTGCGGGCTTGCATGCGCCACGGCCGGAACCATGGCCACTGTACCCAAAGCCAGTGCCAATACCAGAAGTGTTTTCATTCTCTGTGTCCTCCTGCGGATTGCCGCGCCGCCACCCGGCGGCATCCATCCGTCGATGGCCGGTCAGCCGACTACGGCCTTCGCCGCGCCGGTCTCGCCTTTGTTGTCGTGCCAGCTCACCGTCACCGTATCCCCCGCCTTCGGGCCGTCGACG
>JAJYCY010000005.1:64389-75980 GCA_021778035.1 Pseudomonadota bacterium | reverse complement strand
GCAGCTGCATGCGCTGCACGCGCTGGACGCAGTCGCGCCGGGCCGTGACGGCATAGGATGCTATCCGTTCAGTGCCGACAGCCGCGGCATCAGTGTGCTGTTTTCCGGTTACCGCGTGAACGCCATGTGTGCAATCGACGCGCTTGCCGTCGCGCGGCTGGTGGCTTCGGCGGTGCAAGTGGAAGCCCGCTGTGCAACATGCCTCGCTGCCGTCCATATCGAAGTCCAGGCAGATGGCAGCCTCCGGCACGACGATACGCCAGCCACGGCGGTGCTCTGGAAACAGGCGTCCCGAAGCAGCGGTTCCTGCAGCGATACGCATTGCCGGGACCTGGTCTTTCTCTGCGAGCATTGCAAAACACGAGGTGAAGGCGACCGCCTCACCCTCCCGCAGGCTGCAGCGGTGGCCAATGCGTTTTTCGGTTTCCAGCACAGACTGGTTTCGCGGTCCTGCACATGACCCGCTTCACCACTGCCCCTGCACCGCGCACCCGTTCTGCCAATTGGCAGCTACAGCGGAAAACCTGTCATCCCTGACCGTGACGTACCGGTACCCGTTATGCTAGCGTGCACACAGACAGCCCGGTGCTGGCCGCTGTCCAAGACAACCAATCAATCGGAGATCGTCATGCCCGTTGCAATAGCGCTGCACCTGGTCGCCGCAGTCATCTGGGTCGGCGGGATGTTCTTTGCCTATATGTCTTTGCGTCCTGCAGCGGCCTCCATGGAACCGGCGCAGCGCCTCCCGCTATGGTCACGCACTTTCGCCGGTTTCTTCCCCTGGGTCTGGGCTTCTGTGGTGGCGCTGCCTGCAACGGGCTACTGGATGGTCTTCCATGCTTTCGGCGGTCTGGCCCATGCCGGGATGTACATCAATATCATGCAGACCCTCGGAATCATCATGATCATGATCTATCTGCATGTATTTTTTGCTCCCTATCGCCGACTGAACAGGGCGGTAGCTGCCGGAGACTTTCCTGCCGCGGCCAAGCAGCTCGCGCAGATCCGCAGGCTCATTGGAATCAACCTTCTGCTGGGTCTCGCTACGGTCGTCATCGCCGGCACCGGGCGCTACTGGAGCTGAGACAACCGGGCGGCGGCGAGACGGTCGTCAGCCGAGTCCGTAACGGCGCAGCTTCCGGTACAGGGTACGCTCGCTGATGCCGAGCGTGTCAGCAACCGTACGCCTGTGGCCATTGAAACGGTCAAGCAGTTCGGCGATGTAGCCGCGCTCCACTCCTCGCATGCTGGCCGGCGGACTGGATGACGGCGCATGTGTCTCGGCTCCCGCCTCGCCCTGCTGGACCCCCGGCACGCGAATGCCGTCGATCAGGATGGCCGATGCGCTGATGCCGCCGCCTCCCGAACCGGCACTGAGCGCGGCTGCGCGCTGCAGGATATTGCGCAGCTCCCGCACATTCCCCGGAAAATCGTAGGCCATCAGGCGGTCAAGGGCATCGCCAGCCAGATACAGCCGCGTACCATTGGCCTGGTTGATGCGGGCCAGCAGCGCTTCGGCCAGAGCCGGTATGTCGCTTCGACGTACGCGCAGGGAAGGCAGGTCAATGGTGATGCACGCGAGCCGGTAATACAGGTCTTCCCGGAAACCACCAGACCCAACCATGGTCATGAGATTGCGGTTGGTTGCCCCGATCACCCGCACATCGGCATGCAGAACTTCACTGCCACCGACACGCCGGAACTCCCCGCTTTCCATCACCCGCAGCAGCTTCGCCTGCATTGCGGCAGAGAGCTCACCCACTTCATCCAGAAACAGCGTACCGCCGTTGGCCAGCTCGAACAGACCCTGTTTCCTTCCCACGCAGCCCGTGAAGGCACCGCGTTCATGGCCGAAAATCTCGCTTTCAAAGAGACCCTCGCTGATCGCAGCGCAGTCGACGGCCAGAAACGGTCCGCTGCTGCGCGGACTATGGCGATGCATGTAATGCGCTGCCAGCTCCTTGCCGACACCCGACTCCCCGTACAGAAGAATGTTGGCATGGCTGGCCGCCGCCAGCGTCATCTGTTCGATGGCACGCAGGAACGCCGGCGACCGCCCAATCAGGCGCATTTCATCGCAGTCAAGATCCTGCTGGGTAGCTAGCCGGAAAATGGACTCTCCGACCAGGAAACCGCCCCCAGGGCGCGGGATTGCGAAACCCTTGATCTGCACATGCTCGGCGGATCCGTGCTGGTCATAATGGGTATGCAGCACCTCACACCGCGTGCCGGAACTGAGCACCTGCTGCAACGGACAGTCCTCTCCGTGCTGGTGACACGGCTCCGTGCGGCGGTGCGACAGTTCATAGCAGAAACGCCCCACAATCTGCATGGCCTCCAGACCATACGCGGACTGGTACGCCTGGTTGGCGGCAAGGATGTGGTAATCCGGCTCGATCAGGACGAAGGGATTTTCCTGCGCATCAATCAAGGCCTGCAGGGTCGGCGAAATGTCGGTCATGGCAAGGTCTCTCCCGTCTCGGCATCCTGCCAGTTTTCCATAACGCGCATCGTTGTCATGCCATTTTGGCACTGAATCCGCCGCCGCGACATGAATTTCGCTCGTTCGGACCTGTTATCAATGAATTTCATAAGGTTATCTACTGCCATTTTGGCATAGACCGGGGGCTGAACAGATATCTTTGGCGGCCTTTTCCTCACGACCGCCGATCCAGGGCCGACACCCGGCCCAGCGGCGGTGCCAGCCGACCCGCACGGCGCCCTGCGGGGGTAATCCGGGATCCAGTGTGCCGGAATCCCTGGCGCCAGCAGGTACCGCAAAACACAGGTCACGGTGGTGCATCGCAGGTCCCGGGCCTGACCCCTTTCCCGGTGGGGTCACGAAACAGATTTAACGCGGCCACCCGGCTCTGTTTCACCAGCAACCACCCCGTGGCCTCATAGCGGGCGGGTGCCTACGGGCCGTGGAAAAGCGCAGGCTGTCCCTGCCCGCGCCAGTGCGCCCTGACCGTCGCCTTGCCGCAATGGCCGTGGCGGCGTCCTGGGGAATCTGCAGCACCTCCCCTCCGAGACGTACGCAGCTGTCCTGCCCCAATGAGGCCGGAAAGCCCCGCTTGCTCGAACCGGCCGATGTAACGGCGACACATCCGCGCACAGCCTCCCGATAACCGGGCCGCTTCCTTCTGCCGTAACCGACTCTTCCGCCGGCACTCAAAACCTCCCTGAACCGCCTCTTCCGGATCTCCGGCAGCAGTTCCGTCCGCTTCATTCGCCCCTCCCGGTGCCCGATAAAACCGGACAGTCTAATTGCTCGCTGCACCCATTCCTGCCAGCCTTGCCCGCCCTACACCGTACTGATAAGATCATGAATCCTGACCGATCGGTCAGGATCAGTTTCGTTTTCCCATAAAACCGCAACTGCGTTGCATCGGCACCTCATTCGGTAGTGCATATCATGTCCGGATCCGCCCCAGGCCACACCGGCGCCGGTGGACGCACCAGCCGCCGCATTCTCGCGGCAGCGGAGACGCTTTTTGCCGAGCACGGTTTTGGCGGTGTGTCGATGAGCGCCATCGCCATGCGTGCGGGCGTCAGCAAGGCCAGCGTGTTCCACCATTTCAGCACCAAGAACTCCCTGTATCTGGCGGTGCTCCTGCGGGCGCGCCAGGATACTGCGATCCATCTGCAGAACCTCGAGTCCGGCGAGGGTTCTTTTGCGACACGTCTCTCCGGCTTTGCCGGCAACCATCTTGCACGGCTGACCAAGCATAAACAGATGTCGCGCCTGATTCTGAGGGAGCTCCTGAGGATAGGTCCGCGTCGTGCGCGGCAGCTGGCTGAACATGTGTTCGAGGAAAATTTCCGACATTTCGTGACCATCCTGCGCTCCGGACAGGAATCGGGCGAACTGCGTGCCGACCTGGATCCGGCTGCGGTGGCTACCATTCTGCTCGGCACCAATGTGTTTTTCTTTGAGGCACAGGCCTTGCTGCGGCATTTCCGTGACGTCAGTTTTGCGGAAAATCCGGAATCATTCACGGAAATGCTGGTAGATATCCTGCTGCATGGCATTCGTCCGCGCCTTGCGGCACCCGGAGATACCGCGCACGGTCCGGCACCGGCGGGCGGACAGCCGGTGGCACCGGCACGGCGGCCACGGGCCAGGCAATAGACGGGATCCCTCCGGGAGAGATCCCGCGGATCAAGCAGGTTTGCGGAATCGCGGCGCTTTCCGGGCAGATTGGCGGGGTGCGGAACCGATGCGTGCACCGGACCAGAACAAGGAGCAATGCAATGAAACAGGCGTCTTCGGCTGGACTAGTTACCGGTCTGCTCGTGGCCATGGTGGCTGCGGGCGTGCCGGCACATTCCGAGAACTTGCTGGACGTCTACCGTCTGGCACAGAAGAACGATCCGGCATGGACAGGCGCCAAGGCAAGCTACCGGGCAAGCATAGAGAAAGGTCCCGAGGGACGCGCACTGCTGCTGCCGGCCATCATTTTTTTGGCCAATGCCACCCAGACAAATCTTACTGAATCCCAGCCCGGGCCGTTTACAAGCAGCTATCTCAGCCACGGCTATACGCTGCAGCTGACCCAGCCAATCTATCAGAAGGGCAGTTTTGCGGCTTATGCGGCAGGCAAGCTCGCGGTCACGCAGGCTCAGGCGCAGCTTGTGATCGCGCGCCAGAATCTCATCGTGCGCACAGCGCAGGCGTACTTCGACGTGCTTGCCGCACAGGATGCGCTCAGGTTCGCAAAGGCGAGGGAACAGGCCATAAACGGACAGCTTCAGCTGGCCCAGAGGAATTTCGAGGTCGGCAACAGCACCATCGTCGATGTTAACGCCGCGCAGGCCCAGTACGATTCGGCGGTGGCAGCAGAAGTCGTCGCCGACAACAGCCTGAACGTCCAGCGGGAAATGCTCTCTACCCTGACAGGCATGCCAATCGGCCAGCTTGCCCCACTTGCAAAGAATTTCCCGTTGCAGATGCCGGTTCCCGAAAACATGGATACATGGACCCGTGCCGCTGAAGACCAGAGTCCACGCATCAAGGTGCAGCAGCGCGCCGTCGCGATTGCTGCGGAAAAAGTGAAGGGAAGTCGCGCCGGCCACTATCCTTCGCTTGATCTCGTTGCGTCCAGCAGTTACAGCAACGGCAACAGCCCCGGGTTTCCGGGTACGATCATTTACCACGCCAACCTGCTCGGAGTCGAGCTGCGCTGGCCGCTGTTTTCCGGCGGAGCGGTGTCATCCCGGGTGCGCCAGTCGCTGGCCCTGGAAGACCGCGCACGCGACATGCTGACGCAGACGGAGCGCCAGACCGTGCTGGATACGCGCCGCTACTACCTGGCGGTGACGAGCGGAGTGGCCCAGGTCAAAGCGCTTGAGCAGGCGCTGTCTGCAAGCAGAAAGGCGAACGAGTCCACAGAGCTGGGCTACCGGACCGGAGTCAATACCGGCCTGGACGTGCTCAATGCGCAGCAGAATCTTTTCAGTGTCGAAAGTGACTTGTCGCAGGCGAAATACGGCTACCTGATGAGCAGACTGCGGTTGCAGGATACCGTGGGCACCCTGAGCGAGAATGATCTTGCCACAATCAACAGCCTGCTCACTGGCACTTATCACGGGGTTGACATAAACTCCTCCACCCAGGAATCAGGCCGATCACCTCGGCAGATGCAGCGCGATGTCAGCCAACCCATCCAGGATCGGTTTCGTAAGCCTCGGTTGCCCCAAGGCGCTCGTTGATTCCGAGCGGATCCTTACCCAGCTGCGCGCTGAAGGCTATGCGGTGGCACAGGACTACGCCGGCGCAGACCTTGTCATCGTCAACACCTGCGGATTTATCGACGCCGCAGTGGAGGAATCGCTCGACGCCATAGGCGAAGCCGTAGCAGAAAACGGCCGCGTCATCGTAACCGGCTGTCTCGGTGCCAGGGAAGAGGTCATCAGACATGCTCACCCGCAGGTGCTGGCTGTTACCGGCCCGCACGATCTTCCGGGTGTTATGGAGGCAGTGCACCGGCAGCTGCCCAAGCCGCACGATCCGTTCCTCGACCTGGTACCGCGTCAGGGCATCAAACTGACGCCACGGCATTATGCCTATCTGAAGATTTCGGAGGGATGCAACCATCACTGCAGCTTTTGCATCATACCTTCGATGCGTGGCCGTCTGGCAAGTCGGCCAGTCGGGGAAGTCATGCAGGAAGCGGAAAACCTGGCGCAGAGCGGCGTAACCGAACTACTTGTCATATCGCAGGACACGAGCGCGTACGGAGTCGATGTCCGGTATCGCACAGGATTCTGGCAGGGCCGTCCCCTGAAAACCCGCCTCACCGACCTGGCCCGCGCCCTTGGAGATCTGGGCATATGGGTCCGGCTGCATTACGTCTACCCCTATCCACATGTTGACGAAGTGATCCCCCTCATGCAGGAAGGAAAGATACTTCCGTATCTCGATGTTCCCTTCCAGCATGCCAGTGCCCGAATTCTGCGCGCCATGCGACGCCCGGCTGACAGCGAAAACAGTCTGGCACGCATCCGTGCATGGCGCGAAATCTGTCCGGACCTGACGCTGCGCTCGACGTTCATCGTCGGATTCCCGGGCGAAACCGAAGATGACTTCGCGGTACTTCTGGATTTTCTCGGTGACGCACAGCTCGACCGCGTCGGCTGTTTCACCTATTCCCCGGTAAGTGGCGCGGCCGCCAACGCGCTTGCAGACCAGGTTCCGGAAGAAATAAAGCAGGAACGACTCGCGCGTCTCATGACACTGCAGGCCGGAATCAGCGCCGCCAAACTGAAGAAAAAAGTGGGCCGCACGATGACAGTACTGGTAGATACGGCCGGAAATGGCGGTAATGCAGTAGCCCGGACCCCAGGTGACGCTCCGGAAATAGACGGCATCGTGAACATCTGCGGCGATCGGCCGCTAACGGCCGGAGAACTGGTTCGGGTACGCATCATCGATTCAGACGAACATGACCTTTGGGCCGAAAGCCTCTGATCCGGTCTTTTCGCGCTTTCCGGTCACCTGACAGCGGAACGGCTGGCAGGCCGGCGTTTCCCGCCTGACCCTGCCTGTATCCCGGTGTCAGAACCCCGGTTCAATCGGGTTCGCGCTCGAGCGAACAGCAGTGGCTCGAAGGTGACTGGATTCCGGTTCCGACGAGCACCGCACCGGTTATAGAGTTGGGTCTGAACGTGGTACACCCCTTGAGCCCTTTGTCGTAGGCGTAGTCATAAAGCGAGCGGAAATCATTGAAGGGAAAATCCGCCGGCACATTGACCGTTTTCGATATCGCGTTGTCCACGTAAGGCTGCAGCGCAGCCTGCATGTCGAGGTGCGTGGCCGGCGGAACCTGCTCCGCAGTAACAAAGGCTGGAGCAAGAGGTGCATTTCCGCGCCGCTCCCGGTACAGCGCATAAGCGTAATCCCTTACCGCATGCGCGGTAACCGAACCGTCCGCCTCATGCAGATTACGGCTGTACTCAAGCGCATACACAGGTTCAAGTCCGCTTGATATGTTGTTTGCAAGCAGGCTGATTGTGCCGGTCGGAGCAATAGCTGTCAGATGGCTGTTGCGGATGCCGTGGCGGCGTATGTCGTCGCGGATGTCTCCGGGAAGCTGTCGTACGAATGCGCCTTCCAGATAAGCCTCCGGCTCAAACCAGGGGAATGGGCCTTTTTCGCGTGCCAGTTCTATCGAGGCACGATAGGCGCTATGACAGATTGTGCGCATGACGCTGGCTGCCAGGCTCAGCGACTCAGGACTACCATAGGGAATCCCGAGCATGACAAGCGCATCTGCGAGTCCCGTAAGGCCGAGCCCGATCCGCCGTTCGCTGCGCTCTGTAAGTTCCTGTGCAGAAAGAGGAAATCCGGAAATATCAACAACATTATCGAGCATGCGCGTTGCAACTTCAGCAGTCCCGCCTATACCGCCAAGATCCAGCTCTGCGTCTGCGGCAAACGGCTTGCGGACGAATTTTGTCAGGTTGATCGATCCGAGATCACAGGCACCGTAGGGAGGCAAAGGAATTTCTCCGCACGGGTTCGTCGCGCTGATCCGTTCACGGTACCAGAGATTGTTCATCCGATTCACACGGTCGATGAAAATCACCCCCGGTTCTGCATAATCGTAGGTCGCGCGCATGATCTGATCCCACAGATCACGTGCCGGAATCCGGCGGTACACACGGCACGGACGAGGCCCGTCCGATCCCGGCCACAGACGCTCCACCAGCTCGGCGCCGGAAACGTCCTCGCCCGGACGTGCCGGAAACACGAGCGGCCACGGGTCGCCAGCTCGCACGGCATGCATGAAATCGTCGCTTGCCAGGACCGAAAGATTGAAATGCCGGAGCCGCGCAGAATCCCGTTTTGCCGCAACGAACGCCTCAATATCCGGGTGATCACAGCGTAGCGTTGCCATCATCGCGCCGCGGCGCGCACCGGTTGACAGGATCGTGGCACACATGCTGTCCCAGATCTGCATGAATGAAACCGGTCCGGATGCGATCATTCCGACACCCTGCGCCATGTCTCCGCGCGGGCGCAGCGTGGAAAAATCATAACCTATACCGCCACCCTGCTGCATTGTAAGCGCCCCTTCCTTGAGCGCATCGAATATGCCGGCAAGGGAATCCTCGATCGTCCCCATGACAAAACAGTTGAAAAGCGTAACCCGATGGCCGGTACCGGCGCCCGCCTGAATTCTTCCACCAGGCAGAAACCTGAAGTCTTGCAACACGTCGAAAAATTTCTGTTCCCAAAGCGGCCGCGCCGGTCCTTCGGTTGCGGAGAGCGAACCGGCTATCCTCCGCCAGCTGTCCTCGATCGTGGCATCACGGATGCTGTCACGCTCCCGATACCGGTATTTGGAATCCCAGATGTCGCGTGATAGAGGGGCTGAAAAATAGTCGGAGACCATTGCCTGTCACCTGGAGCAGCCTGGCAATCCTGTGCGGCCAGTATCCTGCGGTCAATCCCCTCTGGCAACCCCGCACACACCGCCGTGCCGGGCGCACCTGCAGGGTGGCATGCCGCGCATAACACGGACCGTCATGCAGTTCCGTATCGCACGCCGATGGCTGCGGCAGCCGCAAACACCGCCACCAGTCTTCCTGCGGCCGGAAGTATTGGACCATATTCCGGTTTTGATCAGGATCATGGTACACCGGCGGCGCCTTCACTACAGTTGCCCATTACGGCTGAAGCCGCTGCGGACCGCAGACATGAATCTGCCGATTTCCAGTCAGGAGCGCATGCTGTCCGCTCTGGGCAGAGCGTCCGCATATCCTCACGCTACGGGGATGCCTACCCGGATAAGCACCCATGTCTCCGATGTTTTTCTTGCCGGTGATTTTGCCTATAAGGTGAAAAAACCGGTTAACCTCGGGTTTCTGGACTTCACCACCGTCGCCAGCAGAAAACAGGCGTGCGAAGACGAGGTGCGTCTGAACCGGCGACTCGCTCCTGACGTGTATTTGGGCGTCGTGCCGGTTTTTGAATCGGACGGAAACTACTTCGTGGGCCTGGAAACGGATGCCGGCAATGCGCATGCACGGGACTACGCGGTAAAAATGATCAGGCTGCCGCAGGACGGCATGCTTGACCGGATTGCCGGCCTCGGGGGCCTCGATCCGGAGTCAATGCGCGACATCGCGCGTCAGCTATCGCGGTTTCATTCGCTCGCGGAACGTGGGCACGATATCGACCGCTACGGGGATGCTGGCCTGATCGCGAGTCACGTCAGACAGAACTTCGCGCAGATCGAACCGTTTATTGGCCGGAGCATCACGCGCACACAGCTTGATGCCCTAAGAAACCAGGCGGAAGAGTTCATGGGCAGAAGCCGTCCGGTATTTTCCGGACGGATTGCGGCTGGCCGCATCGTCGACGGGCATGGTGACCTGCATCTGAAGAACATGTGCTATCACAGAGGCAAGGTAGTCATCTTCGACTGTATCGAGTTCAGCCAGGAGTACCGCGCCGGCGACACAATCGGGGACATCGCGTTTCTGACAATGGATCTTGAAGCACTCTCGCTGCCGCAGCTGGCAAACTGTTTTTTGAATGAATATCTCCAGCAAACCGACGATTATACCGGACTGTCTGTGCTGGACTTCTATCAGTCATATCGCGCGTGCGTGCGCGGAAAGGTCATTTCGTTTCTTCTTGATGGTGGCAATGCCCGGTCACAGCCGGACGCTGCGGCCGACGCCACACGCTATTTCCGGCTGGCCGTGGATTTCGGCGCTGTACGGCGGGGCGGTCTGATCATTACGAGCGGTCCGGCCGCCAGCGGCAAGTCTACGATCGCGCACCAGACCGCCGGGGCCATTGGTGGCATCGTCGTGCGCTCGGATGCGGTACGCAGACATCTCGCCGGCCTGGAACCCGGGCAGCATGCACCCCGTTTATTCGGACAGGGAATATACGGCAACGAACTGACTGAAAAAACTTATCATGCGCTTCTGGACCGGGCCCGCGCCATTGTTTCCTCGGGGCGCTGGGCAATACTGGATGCGACCTTCCTCAGTCGCGCCAGACGCCGGCATGCGGCCATGCTGGCGCGGTCTCTCGGTACCGCATTCGGAGTCATATACTGCAGTGCCCCGATACCTGAACTCAGCCGGCGCCTGGAACAGCGGTCGTACGATGGCCGGGACATTTCAGACGCCACGCAGGCTGTGCTGTCCAGGCAGCTGCAGGACATCGAGGTTCCCGGGAATGACGAGGCCCCTGTTTTTTTCTGGACTGGAACCGAGGATCCCGTTCCCTGGATCCGGCAGCTCCGGACATACGAATAATTATTCCCCATCCGGCATTGCGCCCGAAGCACGGCAGCGCCGGAAATCCGCTGCGCCGTTTATCACGAGAGATCGCGTTTCTTCTGCTCGAATTCGTCGCGTCCGATTTCGCCACGGGCGTAGCGCTCCCGCAGAACATCCAGCGCATCCTTGTGATGACCGGCCGGGGGCAACACGCCGCGGGGCGACCCCCCAAACAGCCATTTCGCCAGTCCCGCGACAGCCAGAATGATTACCATCCAGAAGATAATCATGAACAGCCACCCCATGCCCCACCAGGCGCCGTACCCCATCATGTTGCCCCAACCCCAGTTCCCGTACATCATGCCCTCCTCAGGATCAGCCTGACATCAATACGGAATATGTTGTCCGGCACGGAATCCGTGCGACATGCGGCAGACCGTCGGTCTAGGGTCCGGCGCCTGCCGGACCCCAGGGAAAGGCACCCCGGTGCCAGCGGTATCCCGGCATCCAGCCCCCACGATGCCAGCGCTGAAGCTGTTCACGCTGCTTCTGGGTAAGAACAGCCTGTATCTCGTTCCAGACACGGATATGGGCCACGATCATCTGCTGGCGCAATGCCGCAATCCTGCCGTAAGTGTCGCCGACCTTCTTCGGATCCGGCTGGTCCTGCGAAAGCAGCTGCTGAAGCTGGTCACGGTCGTCAGCCATTTTGTTCATGACGCCACAGCGCTGCCGGCGCTCGGTCGCGAGAATTTTCCTGATCCGCACACCCTGCGCATCTGACAGACCCAGAGTATTCAGCAGGGCAAATCTGCCATAGCCACGCATCATCCAGGGTTGCCTGCCCC
>JAJYCY010000005.1:49887-64289 GCA_021778035.1 Pseudomonadota bacterium | reverse complement strand
GATTGGCTGCGGCGGCGGATTTTATGCGGCCCGGACCGGTGGGCTGATCAGTCAGCGGCAGATTTTTTCGTCTGGGCGCTGACCCAGTTCCGGTATGTCTCCTTCGGCCACAAAGACTGGAACCATGCGACGATATACCGGACTTCTGCGCTGCTCAGCCTGTCCTTCCAGGCCGGCATCGCCGTCGTACTGCCCGGAACACGCTCACCGTGATCTATGATATCGATTATCTGCTGGCGGCTGCGCATCGACACGTTGCCCTGCCCGTTCAGCGGGGGCGCTGCGGCAGTGAATATACCGTCACCCGAATCCTGCCACCCGGGATGTCCCTGCGCCAAAGCACCGTGGCATGGCGCGCAATCCGCCTCAAACAGCCGCCTGCCCAAGGCCAACTGGCTGGACGAGAAATTTCCCGCCTGATGTGCAACCGGCACCGGCCTGGCAGCAGCCGATGCTGGCCGCGTGCGCGCGCCATTGCATGCCGCCAGCAACAGGACTGACAGGGAAATAACGATCCATGCCTTGTTCATTTTCCGCCCTTCATGCTGTTTAGGACCCACCCCGCCGGCGAAAAATTCCCGTGCCCCGGAGAGCCGACAGACACGGCGCCACCGCTAGCCGCCGGTAAGCCGGCGCAGCGCCTCCTGGTATTTTTGCGTGGTCCGGGCCACCACCTCAGCAGGCAGGTCTGGAGCTGGTGGCTGCTTGTTCCATCCGATTGATTCGAGATAGTCACGCACATACTGCTTGTCGAAACTCGGTGGGTTGCTGCCGGTCCGGTACTGGTCTGCCGGCCAGAACCGGGATGAATCGGGTGTCAGCACCTCGTCGATCAGCGTCAGGGTCCCCGAATCGTCCACACCGAACTCGAACTTCGTGTCGGCGATGATGATTCCGCGCGTCAGCGCATAGGCCGCCGCTTCCGTATAAAGGGCAATGCTGACATCTTTTATCCGCTGCGCGAGATCGCTGCCCAGCGTGGCGGCTGCCTGTTCAAAGCTGATGTTCTCGTCGTGGGCACCCACATCAGCCTTGGTAGACGGAGTAAACAGCGCCTGCGGCAGTCGGGCCGCCTCCTGCAGCCCGGACGGCAGCGGAATCTTGCAAACCGTTCCTGACTTCACGTATTCCTTCCAGCCTGATCCCACAAGGTAGCCGCGCACAATCGCCTCTACCGGCAACGCCTTGAGCTTTCGCACAACCATGGACCGGCCCGCCAGCGGCGCACGCTCGGTGGCGTCCGGCACAGCCTGCTCGAGTGACAGGCCTGCCAGATGGTTGGGAACGATGTGTTTCAGCTTTTTAAACCAGAAATTCGACATGCCTGTCAGGACTGACCCCTTGTTCGGAATCGGGGTGGGCAATACCACGTCGAACGCGGAGAGCCGGTCCGTAGCCACAATCAGCATGTGGCGATTGTCCACAGAATAGATGTCGCGCACCTTTCCGCGGTGGATAAGGGGCAGGCTTTTCAGTCCGGAATTGAACAGAGTTTCAGGCATGAGGTTTTCTTCCCATGATGCGATGGTACCGTGCATTTTAAACGCCAGCGCCGACAAAACCTACCGCAAGAACGAACCACGTGCTTAAATCGCCCGCCTGCCACACTCCAGGCATCCTCGGCCATCAGGTTCCCCGCCTGTTACGGGCCGGATGGCTGGCGGACACTGGCCAGATCCGGAACACGGGCCGGCCTTTGGGAAGATGGCTGCTCCAGACAGAATGCACCCCGTGGCCGCTAGAGGTGATCACCTGGAAGCTTTGTGTCTGCATAACGAAGCGCGAGTGTCGTCAATCCGAGCACTAGAATTGAGCACGTCAGGGCTACAATGGTCCAACCGCCCATCTCCTTCATTCCGAGAATGATGTAACGGGCGATAGCCACCATGGCGATGTAAAGGGTATAGCGCAGCGGCAGCTTGCCGCTTGAAAAATACAGACCGACCATGGTGATGATTTCAAGGTAGATGAACATCAGCAGGATATCCTTCACACCGACGGTGCCTGCGAGGACCACTTCCCGCGCTTGCAGGCCGATGGCAAACACTGTCCCGATCAGGATCAGAACCAGCCCGAAGCCTTCGACTGCGCGTAATACTGCCGTGACTATTCTGTCAAATCTGGCATCAGTGTTTGCCATGCTGAATCTCCCCATTAGCAACAGCCTCGCAGGCACCTCACGGATTCCACGACCGGCGCACAGAAGCGGGTAGCGGAATCCACTGCCACATTCCCGGGTTGCCCGCTAGATACTTACTATGCTTACATGCTCCAGCGGGCGGCCAAGAAAGCGGCCCCCGACTTCCTGGAACCGCTGCGGTACGTCTGTAATGAAAAAACGGTATTCTGGTGGCCCCGCCTGCGGGTTTGACAGTTGCGCGGCTTCAAGCACGACGGCGGTCTCCCTGGCTATGGCCTCGGCGGAATCGAGAAGCTCGACATCGTCACCAGCAACTGCGCGCAGCACGGGCTTCAGGAGAGGGTAGTGCGTACAGCCGAGAACCAGCGTATCGATACCCTCGCGGCAGAGCGGGCGCAGATACTCTTCGGCAGTGATCCGCGTGACTGCATGATCGAGCCAGCCTTCTTCGACAAGCGGTACAAACAGCGGACAGGCCCGGGACCGCACCTGGATTGATGCGTCGTGACTCCGGATGGCCTGCTCATAGGCACCGCTTGCCACGGTGGCAAGAGTCCCGATGACGCCAACGCGTCTGTTGCGTGTGTAGCGGGCCGCACCCTGCGCCCCGGTCTCGATCACGTCCAGTACCGGCACCGATGACAGATCGCGGATCGCCTGCGAGGCAACCGCTGCCATCGTATTGCAGGCCACGATCAGGATTTTTACCCGCTTCTCCAGAAGAAATTCGACAATCTGGGTGGCAAACCGGATGATGGTCTCCGGGGATTTGACACCGTATGGTACCCGTGCGGTATCACCGAAATAGTAGATGTTTTCCCGCGGAAGATGCCGTCTTAACGCATGCACGACGGTCAGTCCTCCGACGCCGGAATCAAAAACACCGATGGGACATTCGGACAAGGATGACACTTCTTGCCTGGCAGGTCGTGGGGTTAGCGGTATTTTACCTTAAATACCAGAATCGTCACTGCAAGGACGAAGGTGATCGAGTTAGCAATGATCACCGGCACAGAACCGATACCGATCCCATATACAATCCACAGAAACACGCCGGCTGCAAAAAGAATGGACATGCCGAGCGATATATCCCCGGCCGACCGCGTCTTCCACGTCTTGATGGCCTGCGGAAAAAAGGCGGCCGTCGTCAGGGTGCCGGCCAGGGGTCCGGAAATACTGAAAATATCCATGGAGTGCTGGGTCTGTGCCTATGAAACCGGGAGTGATGTTATACCCCCGAATCCGGCCAGCAAACAGGGGGTAGCCCGATTATTGCCGGGGACAGCCGCGCTCGGCACTGCGGCCACCAACCCCGTCCACGAAGAATCTGACAATCCCGGCCGGGCCCATGCCGGGCCCGGCCCCGCAACCTGCACCGTGTTCCGCTGCCCGCATCGGGGCTCGCGGTTTCGATGCTAGTTCCTCTTCACGATGTCGCCGCAGGCGACGTAATCCCGGATCTGCTTGAAGCTCTTGTGCACATTGAACGCGTATTTTCCATGCAGAAGCTTCGCCATCGAAACCGGCACCACCGTGACAGACCTGCCATTCACCACTGGCTTGAGCTTCCACACCGGCATCGGGTTAAGCTTGCTGCACGTGCCCATGTGGATATGGGCAGGCTGCGCAATTCCTTTCGGAGCATGCTCAATCTCGATGAGCACCTTCGTTCTGGCACCTTCGGCAGTCATGATTGCCCTGCCACTCTCGCCCGATCCCCTCTGGGCATGCAGCGCCACCGTTACGGTGTGCATGGCCGCGAATGCGGCCGCGGGGGCGCCGGCCAGACCGGCGACGATGGTTCCAATGATCAAAGTACGCATGATTCTTCCCTTATTTCGGTTATGGTTGAAAAGCGGAATCGCCTGAAGAGGAAAAACCTACTAAAGCAGTAAGCTATCATCAACCAGACGGTCCGTGCAACACCGCTGGTACGATCCGGTTGTCCCGACACGCATCCGGGCCCTGGTTTCGCGGCTGCCGTTTTACACACTGGAATCCGAAAGACCACGGCCAGCCGCTGTAAGTTCACTGTCAGGCGCAAAATCGCCTGGTGAAGGGCGCTCACCGATCCCATGCCTTGGCCCGGGAAGATCAGACGGCTTCCGGACCTGATGGTCGTCATGGCGGTGACACACCAACGGCATAGACTGTATGCTGGCTTCCGGAACTTTGCCGGACTGACGTGATCACAGAGGTCAAGATATGACCACCCTGCAACAGACCATACTCGAAAAAAAGGCTGCTCTGGCTGAAATCGTGAGCTCTACGCTTGCGGAGATCGCGGAAAAGGTTGCCGTAGTCTGGCCGGACGCGGATCAGATCGACGCGCAGTTGAGCGCCAACCTGGCGCTGTTGCCTCACTGCCACCTTCTGTATGCCTGGAACGTCAATGGAATCGAACTGTCATCCATGGTGCGGGCATCCGGGCCGGATCCGTCCTGGCGCGGACGAGACCTGTCGGACCGGCCTTACCTCAAGAACCATCTTCCATTCAAGGGAGTGATGCTTTCGTCGGTATATCTGTCCAAATACACTTCTGAATACTGTCTTACGGCACTTCAGGCGGTCCGGCGCGACAACCAGCTTCTCGGCTTCATCGCGGCAGATTTCGCGGTGAACGACCTGCTGCACGATACAAGGCTTGCGGTGCTCCACAAGGAGCGGTGGCAACAGTTCCGTGGAGACCCGTCGGTGCGCGGCACGGTTTTCATGCAGACACGGACGCCCAGCGTTTTTGACAAGCGCGCGGACGAGGCCATCGGGGGCTTGGTCGTGCTGATGCGGAAGTACGGCGTGTTCCACAGCAAGATCCACTTTTCGAGCGGCCGGTGCTCGCTCTGGCGGCTGGACGATCCCTACTGCTACCGCCTGCACAGCATCGAGGAGGTTATCGATCCGGAAACGCTGCTCGTCTATCCCGCCTGTTCCTACTCAAAAAACGCGAGGACGCGCGACACCGACATCATCCGCGTGCTTGAGCAGTTCAAGGCACTGCGCTTTCTCGATGATACGATCTACCTTCGCTCCGGATCGCTCAATATCATGAACGACATGGTCGGCCTGACCTTTTCCTGCGATGGGTCGCACTACATGCCGGTCGGGGAGTTCCTTGAACGCGACGTCTCATTCTGGATCGACGGGAGGCAGTCAGCGGGCAAGACTGCGTCCGGCTGACCGTCACCCCGGCACTGCAGGTCCGCCGGGCCCAGGGCTAGATGCGCGCGACTGCTACCTCGAACGCATTAGTGGCTGCGGAGTGACACAGCAACTCCCCGCGCTCCAGATCAAAGTACCACCCATGTAGCGTAAGGCGTCCGGATTCTACTGCCTCCTGCACAAACGGAAACCCCATCAGGTTGCGGAGCGACACGCGGATTGCCGCCTGTTCGCACGCGCGGTACCTGGCCTCGGATGCCGGCCCCGGAAACACTGCCCTCACCCCGTCGCGCGCCTCGGTCACGATCGACATCCACGGCGTGACAAATCCGGTCGCGCGCGTGGCCTCCGGGAGATCATCGAGCAGCGCGCGTATTCCGCCGCAGCGCGCGTGCCCCATGACAATCAGCTGGCTTACACCCAGCGCACTTACGGCAAATTCAAGTGCCGCACTGGTGCCATGATAACCGCCGCCAATCTCGCAGGGCGGCACGATGTTGGCAACATTCCTCACCACGAACAGGTCTCCCGGATCGCTGTCGGTGATGATCGCCGGATCGACGCGCGAGTCACAGCATGCAACAATCATAACCTTGGGAGACTGTCCCTGCCGTGTAAGATGCTCGTAAAGCGCGCGATTTTCGGAAAAGTAGCGCTTCTGGAAGCGCCGGAAACCATTTACCAGCTCGTTGACATCCTTCATTCTCAGAATCTCTTCCGGTTGTCGTACGTTTGTCAGCTCTGGGTGTCCGGTCTGGGTCATGGACGATCCGGGAAGGAGACACCTGGTGACGCGCCGTCCGTACCGGGGACCATTCAGCCCGGAAACCCACGTATGATCTGCGCAAGCGTGGCTATCCCACGTTCGATGGCATCGTCACCGGCATGACTGAAATTCAGCCTGAGAAATCCCCGCGGCCGGTCTTCATCGGGAAAGAACGGCTCCCCCGGCATGAATGCAATGTCATGCTCAAGCGCCTTTTTGAGCAACACCCTGGTATCCAGCACCCGGTTGAGCTGCACCCAGAAAAAAAGGCCGCCCGCCGGTATTTCCCATCTTGCAAGACCACTGAGATGGCGCGCCAGCGCGGCGGCCATCACGTCGCGCCGGCTTCGATACCGGTCGCGCAGCCGCTGCAGATGCGCGGAATATCCCGGACTGCCCAGAAAACGGCTGGCCCACCACTGTGCCGGGCGGTTGCTGTGCAGATCGGCCGCCTGCTTCAGCCGCACAAGCAGCGGATAAAGATCGGGAGATGCAGCGACGTAACCGATGCGCAGTCCCGGCATGCCTGTCTTGGAAAAACTCCCGAGATAGATCCAGGGTGCCGATGCAAGAAGGGCGCAGATCGGGGTGCATTCCACGGACTCGTACCGCAGCTCGCGGTACGGCTCATCCTCGACCAGCGGCACGCCGGCGGCATCCAGCTGGCGCGCCACTTCGATGCGGGTCGGCCCGGAATAACAGTAGCCTGAAGGATTCTGGAAGGTCGGAATCAGATAGGCAAAAGCCGGCCGGTGCGCTGTCAGACGTGCGTGCAGATCATCCTGGTCAATTCCCGACGGGGAAAGCGGCAGGGCAAAAAAACGCGCGCCAAACAGATGGAACGACTGTACGGCCGCCAGATAGGTCGGCGTTTCGACCAGAACCGGCGTACCCGGATCGATGAACAGCTTCGACACGAGATCTATACCCTGCTGCGATCCGCTGGTTATAAGCACCTGGTCCGGACTGCAGGCGCGTCCAAGACGGTTCAGGCCTTCGGCGATACGGGCGCGCAGCTCGGGTTCGCCTTCGGTGGTACCGTACTGGCGCAGCTGCGGCGGCACCTGATCCAGGTCCAGGTCGGGCATTACTTCCATGGCCGGGAGACCGCCGGCAAATGAAATGACGCCCTCACGCTGAGTGAACGCCAGAATCTCGCGTATCAGATTCCCGGAAAGACGCTGGATACGCTCTGACAGCATGGTTGTTCCTGTGCGTGGACCGTCCATTCAGTGCCTCTACGCCGGTATACTTGCCCAATTATACCGCCCGCGACTGCCCCGGGACAGTCGCGGGCGTCACCTGACTAGCGTGTCAGGCCCGCATAGAGCTGCGGAAGACGTTCCGGCAGACGGTCAACCTGATCAACCACCATGTAGCTTTTCGGTCCGAAAATACGCGCGACGTAGTCATCGGCATTCGGATCAAGAGTCATGCAGAAAGTGTGTACACCGCGTGCGGCCAGCTCCTCGACCGCCTTCTTGGTATCCTGACGCAGGTACTGGGGATCGCGGACGTCTATGTCGGCCGGTTCTCCGTCGGTGAGCAGCAGGATCAGTTTTCTCTGTTCCGGCTGCCGGTGCAGGAAGGTTGCCGCATGCCGCAGTGCTGCACCCATGCGGGTTGAATAGCCCCCCCGCATGCCCGCGAGGCGGGCCTTTACATCGTCGTCGTACGGCTCTTTGAAGTCCTTAAACCGGAAATACTTCACCTCATGCCTGCCGTCGGAAGAAAAACCATGCACCGCGAACGGGTCACCAACCCGGTCGATCGCCCAGGAAAGCAGCGATGTCGCCTCGCGTGCCAGCTGGATCACCGGCTTCGGGGATTCGCCGAGATTTTCGTTCGTGGATTCAGAAAGATCCAGCAGCACCAGAATAGCGAGATCACGCACCTTACGGACGATGCGGATGTTGATCCGCGGGTCAGGGATCTGCCCCATGCGGATATCGATCATGGCCCGGACCGCGGCATTGAGATCGATTTCTTCGCCGTCTTCCTGCCGACGGAAACGCTGGACACCTTCCGGCTGCATTGCATCAATGATATGCCGCAGCCGAGAGGCAACCGGCCGGTTCTGCACCAGAATGCGGTCGATGTCTTCCGGATCTCCCGCGTGCTGCCGCTTCTCGAGGACGGTAACCCAGCTGGGACGGTGCAGCTGCACGGTGTAATCCCATTCCTGGTAATGATAGGGTTCGGACACGGGCTCCCTGCCCTCGAGCTCGTTGATCGAGCACCCTTCCTGGTCGAGATAGAACGGCTCCTTGAGTACCCAGATTTCCTGGGCGTCGTCACCGGCAAGCTCGCAGTCTAGCTCGTTGACCATTTCGATGGTCGATACATACTTGCGGACCTGCTTTGGCGCCGGCACATATTCAGCCTCCTGCCAGGCGATCTCATCCGATGCCCAGCAGTAGCGATTGTCGTCGCGATATGGAATCCGCATGCCTTCAAGGGCCCGCAGCGGAGGCACTGTCCAGGATTCCCTCAGCGAATTGTAGAGCCCAACCCCGAGATCCCACGACAGCTGATTGTCGGTGGCACGCCGGGAAAACTCGCTGCGGAACTGCGCGGTCATGTCGCGCACGAGGCCATCATCGTCGATGTAGCTCTCATCGATAAGGGAATAGGCAAGGCGCTCGATCAGGCCGACTACCGGGTCATCCGGACGGCTGACCTCATGAACTTTTGCGTGGAAGCGGGCCCATACCTGCTTCATGCCTGGAAATTCGCGCAGCGCCAAGTGCTCGACGCGAGCATCCTCGAATATTCCGATCAGGAACATCTGGACCGGGTTTAGCTGCTCCATTGAAATCGGTTCGTGCGTGTAGACCAGATGCGCCGCTGCGTGTGCGGCCGCAGCACGGTAAAGTTCCATCCCCGGGATCCCGGCAAAGTCATCATAGGCATCGGGCAGATGAATGACTCGCTTTTCGATAAATGGACGGTACCCTTCGCGTGTCTCGTAATCCCCCGAAGTCGGGCGCAGAAAGAAATCTCGGCCCCAGAATGCCCGAAGGTAGAAATTCAGTTTCCGCTGGCAGTCGACAAATAGCGTGCCCCGCCGCTCGCTCTGCAACACACTCTGGCTATCGGCGCTCTTCAGGTCGAAATACTCGATCTGCGCCTGGAAATCGCGGGCATGCGCCTGCGCGCCCCACAGCGCCCAACGCCGCAGGCCACCGAGCGTCAGTTTGGCAAAGAGCTCGTCGAGATGGTTGAGCATCGGCCGCAGTCCGCGCGGCACCTTCGCCGAAAGCTGGTGAATAAGACCGAGATAGCCCCGCAGCAGATCCGCGTCACCAAGCCGGAGAGCTGCGGCCGGAAGTGTATCCAAAAGCAGCTGGATCACCTCCGCACTCACCATGGATGCAAGCCTCATGGCCGCCACGATGCAGTCGGACAGGACGTCCTCGCCTACTTCCTTGGCAACCATCGGCATGACCTGGAGATAGGTCACGACCAGCTCGCTTCCACGTCCTAGCTGGGTCAGACTCTTCGCACCATCCAGCCAGCGCTGCAGGCCCTGCGGTGACATCACGCGCGCCGCCTCGGCAAAACTCTCGCCGAGAGACTCGCGGATATGGGGCTCGAATTGCGCGAGATAGTCCTTGTATTCGTCGAGATTGACAGTCATGGGAAGCAGTCCGCAGGCGGCCGGTCAATCATTCATTATCCAGCAGGTCTGGTGACCAGCCGAGCTCTTGCGCACGCCTGACTGCCTCGGCATGAATCCGTTCATGCCGCAGCCGCAGATCCGGCGGAAGGCGGCTGGCCAGGTGGCCATAGGGCGCCCAGGCCTCGTGGACTCTGGCGTACAGCTCATCGAACCGCGACCTGACCCAGCCCTGGCAGGTTTCACTTTCCGGAAGAATACCGAACACCCAGGCATCCCGTATGATGCGGCCGAGATCGGTCATTCCACCGAAGCTGTCCTCGTGGATGCCCGGGTAGACCGCTTCTGCAGCCATCAGTGTCTCCTCTCAGAAATAGGTGCTTATTGCAGCATCCAGGGTATCGCGCATATCCGGATCATCGGTAATGGGTCGTGCCAGCGTCATCTGGCAGGCAGCACGCGGCTCGATCCCGCCGGCAATCAGCTGGCCGGCGTAGGCCAGAAGGCGAGTGGATATCCCTTCGTCCAGGCCGTGACCCTTGAGGTTGCGTGCCCGATGCGCGATCTGGACGAGCTTCTCGGCGATTTCGCGGCTGACCGAAGTCTCGTGCTGCACGATTTCTGTTTCTACGTCCGAATCCGGGTAATCGAAATCAATCGCGCCGAAGCGCTGCTTGGTGGACTGCTTCAGATCCTTCATCAGGCTCTGGTATCCCGGATTATAGGAAATCACCAGCTGGAAATCCGGATGGCAGCGCACCAATTCGCCTTTTTTCTCGAGCGGCAGCTGCCGCCGGTGATCCGTCAGCGGATGAATGACCACCGTCGTGTCCTGCCGCGCCTCGACCACTTCGTCGAGATAGCAGATAGCGCCGATGCGTGCGGCCACGGTAAGCGGTCCATCGTGCCACTTTGTGCCGTTGGCATCCAGCAGATACCGGCCGACCAGATCCGATGCCGTCATGTCCTCGTTGCAGGCGACGGTAATCAGGGGTTTCTTCAGCTTCCAGGCCATATACTCGACAAACCGGCTCTTTCCGCAGCCGGTCGGCCCCTTGAGCATCACCGGCATGCGTGCGCTGTAAGCCGCCTCATACAGCGCGACTTCATTGGAAACAGACCGGTAGTAGGGTTCGGCTTCCACCATGTACTGCATCGAAGCGGCGTCGTCAGACTTCATTTTGGGTTGGGTATTGCTCATAGATACCTCGCATCGATACCCCGGGCCTGGTGCACGCCGGGCCGGTGGACCACATGCGGCGCAGAGAACGGGCCGCTCCGTGCCACCACGAACTGGAAGAACGGATACATCCTGCATATCAGCCGGGAAAGCTGGCGCACCGGCGAAGGTGAGCCAGCTCCCGACCCACAGCGGCTCAGACCGTGATCTTGCCGCGATATATCACCATCGCAGCACCCTGTGACTGCTTGTAATTGTCGTATCCCACCAGACGCACGTGGTTTCCGGGATGCGCCTTGTGGCAGGAATCCGCTTCCTGCAGGATCCGGTCCACATTGGTCTCGCCGAACATGGGAAGCTTCCACATATACCAGTAGTGGCCAAAAGAATTTTCCGGTTCCGTATGCTCTATCGCCGGATTCCATCCGCGCTTGACGATATATTCGACCTGTCTGCGGATTTCGTCACTGCCCATGGCAGGCAGATAGGAAAAAGTCTCGAACTTGCGGCTGGACGAATCCGTCAGGCTCGACTTGTAGTCTTGCATTTCGCTCATGTCTGTTGCTCCAGTACTGTTTTCGTTCAATCTTCGGCCGCGTCAGCGGTACGTACACCCCGGGACCAGGACCGTAACCGCGGCAGACGCGTGCGCCGCCGGTCACGGTCCTGCCGGCAGATATTACTTGTGTGCGACGTCCAGCTTGTCGACGGTATCAAATTCGAACTTGATTTCTTTCCACGTCTCCATCGCAACCCTGAGTTCGGGGCTGGACTGGGCCGCCTTCGTGAGAATCGCCTTGCCTTCCTTTTCAATGGCAATGCCCTGGTTGCGGGCCTCCACACAAGCTTCGAGCGCAACGCGGTTGGCTGCCGCGCCGGCGGCGTTGCCCCACGGATGGCCGAGCGTGCCGCCACCGAACTGAAGCACTGCGTCGTCACCAAAGATGGTCACCAGGGCCGGCATGTGCCAGACATGGATTCCTCCGGAAGCAACAGCAAAGGCCCCCGGCATCGAACCCCAGTCCTGGTCGAAGAAGATGCCACGGCTGCGGTCTTCCTTGATGAACTTCTCCCTGAGAAGATCGATCCAGCCAAGCGTCGACGCGCGATCACCCTCGAGCTTGCCAACGACCGTACCCGTATGCAAATGATCGCCTCCCGAGAGACGAAGGATCTTGGTCAGCACGCGGAAGTGGATGCCATGATGCGGATTGCGGTCCAGCACGGCATGCATCGCGCGGTGAATATGCAACAGCATTCCATTTTCACGGCACCAGTTAGCCAGGCCGGTATTGGCGCAGAAACCACCGGTGATGTAGTCATGCATGATGATGGGCGCGCCGATTTCCTTGGCATGCTCGGCCCGCCGGTACATCTCTTCGGGCGTCGGCGCGGTCACGTTCAGATAGTGACCTTTACGTTCGCCGGTCTCCATTTCAGCCTTGTGGATCGCTTCCATGACAAAGTCAAATCGCTGCCGCCACCGCATGAACGGCTGGCTGTTGACGTTTTCGTCATCCTTGGTGAAATCGAGACCGCCGCGGAGACACTCGTACACAGCCCGGCCGTAGTTTTTGGCCGACAGTCCAAGCTTGGGCTTGATGGTACAGCCGAGCAGCGGACGGCCATACTTGTTCATGATGTCGCGCTCAACCTGGATGCCCTGGGGCGGGCCGCCACAAGTCTTCACATAGGCGATCGGGAAACGGACATCTTCAAGACGCAGCGCACGGATCGCCTTGAACCCGAAAACGTTACCCACCAGCGAGGTGAACACGTTGACGACCGAGCCTTCCTCGAACAGGTCAATAGGATAGGCGACGAAGGCGTAAAAACAGGTATCATCGCCCGGCACATCTTCGATCCGGTAGGCGCGACCCTTGTAGTAGTCGAGGTCGGTCAGAAGATCCGTCCACACGGTCGTCCAGGTGCCCGTCGATGACTCCGCGGCCACCGCCGCTGCCGCTTCTTCACGCGCCACGCCCGGCTGCGGAGTGATCTTGAAGCAGGCAAGCAGATCAGTGTCATTCGGCTCGTATTCCGGCATCCAGTACGTTTCGCGGTACTCTTTGACTCCCGCCTTGTAGCTCTTCACTTTACCTGCCATTGTTGTGTCACTCCTGTAATTCGGGTTGGGGTTCCGGGCGGAACTTCCCGCTCGGCGCCGTGTAAACGGTCTTTCCTGATTCCACTGCATACCCTGCGGGTATGCTCCGTGTGGCTTGCCCTAAATGGTTCGCCTCCACAGCATCCGGCGCAATATCGCCAGGGATCATGAGGATAATAAAAGAATTGCATAAGTAATATTAAATATTTATAATACTTACTATAAGTAAATATTTATGAATGTTACTCTTCGCCAGATGAAGGTCTTTGAGTCCGTAGCGCGCAATCTCAGCTATACCCGCGCAGCTTCTGAGCTTTTTCTGACTCAACCGGCGGTATCCATGCAGATCCGCCAGCTCGAGCGGCAGCTTGGCGTTTCGTTGTTTGAAAGGGTCGGCAAACGTGTCCACCTTACCGAAGCCGGAAAGGAGGTATACCAATACAGCCGGTCCATTGCCCAGACACTGGACGAGATGGAAACCCTGCTCGCCGACCTCAAAGGCCTGGGCAGCGGCAGACTGCGGATTTCTGTAGCCTCGACCGCCAACTACCTTGTACCCAGCCTGCTGGCGGAATTTCACCGGCACTATCCGGGCATTACCGTCAGCCTTGACGTAACCAACCGGGAATCCCTGATCGGCCAGCTGCGCGACAACACGGTCGACATCGTCATCATGGGTCAGCCACCGGCGGGGCTCGACGTCGACGCCCGCGCATTCATGGAGAATCCGCTGGTCGTAGTTGCCCCGCCGGACCACCCCCTGGCGCGCGAAAAGAACGTGCCGCTTGAGCGGCTGCGGGAGGAGGTCTTTCTCGTTCGGGAACCAGGATCAGGAACACGGATCGCCATGGAACGTTTTTTCGCTGAACGGGGAATCCAGCTCAAAACCGGGATGGAAGTTGGCAGCAACGAGGCAATCAAACAGAGCGTGCAGGCAGGCCTTGGCCTCGGTCTGCTGTCCCGGGCGACGATCGAACAGGAGCTTGCCCTGAAGCGGCTGACGGTTCTCTGGATTGCCGAATTTCCGATCATGAGGCACTGGTACATCATGCACCGCCACGGGAAAAGACTGTCCGCCGCGGCCGATGCATTCAAGCGCTTTCTGCTGCAGGATGCGGGGCGGCCGCCCGCTCCCGCATGAATCATCAGCTCGCCAGACGCCGCCAGTAAGTCGGGCGCCAGTAATACAGCACGGTAGTGTCCGCTAGCGGGTAGGAGTCGGAGTAATCGATACCACTCTGCGGCTCCTCGATATTATCGCGCACGGGATCAAGCGGCCGCCAGGACGTATCACGCGCCTCGTCGTCCATCGGGGGCCGGCTTTCATGCATGCTGCCGCGCTCTGCGGCGCCATACTGCACATAGTTGTGCTGGGCCTGCTCGAGAGAAACCCTGTTGGCGCTTCCCGGCATCCGCGGAAAGCGCAGCTGC
>JAJYCY010000005.1:12700-49787 GCA_021778035.1 Pseudomonadota bacterium | reverse complement strand
TCTTTCATGCCCTTGGTGGCAGCCGCAAGCCACTTGCGCGGATCGAATTCTTTCTTGTTTTCCGCCAGGAACTTGCGTACCGCTCCAGTGGACGCCATGCGCAGATCGGTGTCGATATTGACCTTGCGGACACCATGCTTGATGCCCTGCTGGATCTCCTCGACAGGCACGCCGTAGGTCTGACCCATATCGCCGCCGTAGGTGTTGATCATTTTAAGCCAGTCCTGCGGCACCGAACTCGACCCATGCATCACCAGGTGCGTCGTCGGAATGCGCTTATGGATCGCCTTGATCCGTTCGATGGCCAGGATCTCGCCGGTCGGAGGCCGCGTGAATTTGTATGCACCGTGGCTTGTGCCGATCGCAATTGCCAACGCATCCACCTTCGTCTTTTTCACGAAGTCCGCAGCCTGGTCCGGATCAGTCAACAGCTGGCTGTGATCAAGCTTGCCCTCGGCACCCGAGCCGTCTTCTTCTCCGGCCATCCCGGTTTCGAGACTGCCCAGACATCCAAGTTCGCCCTCCACCGAAACACCGCACGCATGGGCCATGTCTACCACACGCCTGGTCACATCGACGTTGTATTCATAGGTGGCCGGCGTCTTCATGTCCTCTTTGAGCGAGCCGTCCATCATGACCGACGAGAAGCCGAGCTGAATGGAACGCTGACAGACCGCGGGGCTCGCGCCATGATCCTGATGCATTACCACCGGTATCTGCGGCCACTCTTCGATGGCGGCCAGTATGAGGTGACGCAGGAACGATGCGCCGGCATATTTACGGGCCCCGGCTGATGCCTGGACGATCACCGGGCTGTCGGTTTCGGCCGCCGCCTCCATGATGGCACGCATCTGCTCGAGATTGTTGACGTTGAATGCAGGCACGCCGTACGTATGCTCGGCGGCATGGTCCAGCACCTGGCGCAGAGAAACTAATGCCATGACTATCTCCTACAAGTGAAATTTGATGTCACCGAATCCGGGATTTCAACTGCAAGGAACAGCAAAACCTCTCCATGCCTCACGAATTGTTGTTAGCCATCCACCAGCCGCCACAGGGGCCGGATTCCGGGACACATGGTTGTACCTAGCCTATCATTACCCCTGCGCAATTGACATCCTCCCGGCGAACTCTGCGCCCAAGGGTGTCCGCATACGCAGTACCGGAATGCGGGCCGGAACTATAAGCCACCCGCGCCAAGAGCCTCCCTGCGGCAGCGCTCCGGAGGCAATCCGCCCGTGATTGCAGATACACGGACCAGCCCGGCACCCGGGGAGATCCGCGGCTAGTCCTTGTGCAGATCTCCAACCCGTACGATTTTCATGGTATTTGTGCCGCCTGGCTTCGCCAGCGGCTCCCCGATGGTAAGAATTGTCAGATCCCCGTCACGCACGGCGCCTCGACGGCGCAGTTCATCGACCGCTTCCTGCATGACCACCGCCGGATCCTTGGAGGTCAGAACGAAACCGACCGGATAGACCCCGCGGTAGAGCGTGACCTTGCGCCGCGTCTCGACATGCGGTGTAAGCGCATAGATGGGCACCGACGAGTTGATGCGTGACATCCACAGCGCAGTCGATCCGGACTCGGTCAACGCCGCGATGGCCCGCACCGTGAGATGATTGGCCACATACATGGTAGCGCGCGCAATTGCCTCATCCATCCGGCTGAAATGCTGGTCCATGCGCTGGTCGAGCACGATCGAATCCTCGTGCTTCTCCGCCTCGCGACAAACCCTGTCCATCGCCGCCACGGCTTCGACCGGGTGCTTACCCATCGCGGTTTCCGCGGAAAGCATCACCGCATCAGTTCCGTCAAGCACCGCATTTGCCACATCCGACACTTCAGCACGCGTGGGAATCGCATTCTCGATCATCGACTCCATCATCTGGGTCGCAGTGATCACGATTCGGTTCATCTTGCGCGCAAGCTTGATGATCCGCTTCTGCACCGGCGGAAGCGCTGCATCGCCAATCTCCACGCCGAGATCGCCGCGCGCAATCATCACGGCGTCGGCGGCGCGGATGATTTCTTCTATGGACTTCACCGCCTCGGCACGCTCGATCTTGGCCACAATGCCGCCAAGTCCGCCTGACGCCCTGAGCAGTTCACGGGCCTCTTCCACATCCTTGGCATTGCGGGGAAAGGAAATCGCTACATAATCCGCGTGCATCAAGGCAGCCGCCTTGATGTCCTCCCGGTCTTTGTCCGTCAGTGCCTGTGCCGACAATCCTCCGCCCTGACGGTTGATGCCCTTGTTATTCGACAGATCGCCACCTGCCACCACCCGGCAGACCACTTCACTGCCCGACACGTGGTCCACCCAGAGAACGATGCGGCCATCATCAAGCAGCAGCGTTGCGCCGCGCGAAACGTCCTCGGGCAGCAGCTTATAGGTAGTGCCAACGCGGTCCTGACTGCCCTGATCAAGCGGACAGTCCACATCGATGGTGAAAGTATCGCCTTCGGCAAGCTGGATGTGTCCGTCCTTGAACTTTCCAATGCGGATCTTCGGTCCCTGCAAGTCAACGAGCACCCCCACCTGGCGGTCATGGGCCTGAGCCCGCTCTCGCGCAGCCTCCGCGCGACGCATCTGCACTTCCGCATTGCCGTGGGAAAAATTCAGCCGGACGACATCTACCCCGGCCTCAATGAGTTTATCCAGTACTTTCGGATCGTCGGTGGCAGGACCCAGGGTCGCCACAATCTTCGTTCGTCTAAACATAGATTCCTTGACTGGTTCCGCGAAAGGCGGCCATCCTGTTTCCGGCCGGGGGGCAGGTAGCGCCTTCGGTCGTCCGGTCCACGCTATTTCTTCGCTCTTTCTTCGAGAATCGCGACTGCCGGAAGCTTCTTGCCTTCAAGAAACTCGAGAAAAGCCCCGCCTGCCGTCGAGATGTATGAAACCTTGTCGTAAATGCCGTATTTCTGAATGGCCGCGATGGTGTCCCCACCACCGGCCAGCGTAAACGCCTTGGTGCTGGCTATGGCATCAGCAATCTTCTTGGTGCCGGCCCCGAACTGATCAAACTCGAACACCCCCACCGGCCCATTCCATACCACCGTACCGGCTGCCATGATGATGTCGACCAGTTCCTGCGCGCTTTTCGGGCCGATATCGAAGATCATGTCGTCGTCCGCAACCGCGCCAACATGCTTGAGAACCGCCGGCTCAAGCGCATCGAATTTCTTTCCTACCACGACATCGACCGCGATCGGAATCCTGGCTCCGCGTCTGGACATCATTTCAATCAGTTTCTTTGCAGTCGGAATGAGGTCGGTTTCCGCCAGCGACTTGCCTATCGGTTGTCCGGTAGCAGCCAGAAACGTATTGGCTATTCCGCCACCGACCACGAGCTGATCCACCTTCTGCGACAGCGATTCCAGGACCGTAAGCTTCGTGGAAACCTTAGATCCGCCGACTATCGCGACCATAGGTCTCTTGGGATCCGCCAGCGCCCTGTTCAGAGCATCAAGCTCTTCCACGAGCAGCAGTCCTGCGCACGCAACCGGCGCAAACTTGGCCACACCGTGCGTTGAACCTTCTGCCCGATGCGCGGTTCCGAACGCATCCATGACAAATACGTCGCAGAGTGCCGCATATTTGCGCGCCGTATCGTCAACATTCTTCTTCTCGCCCTTGTTGAAGCGCACGTTCTCGAGCAGCACCAGCTCGCCGGCCGCAACATCGAATCCGCCATCGATCCAGTCATTCACAAGCCGCACCGGCTGTCCCAGCTTGCTCGACAGCACTTCTGCCACCGGCTGCAGCGAGTTCTCCGCGCTGTATTCGCCCTCGGTAGGACGCCCGAGATGCGACATGACCATGACCTTCGCTCCAGATTTGAGGCAGTGGCGGAAGGTCGGCAGCGACGCGGTAATACGGGCGTCGGATGTCACTTTGCCGTTCTTGACGGGTACATTGAGATCCGAGCGGATCAGGACACGCTTGTCCTTCAGGTTGAGATCGGTAAGTTTAAGCACGGACATGCAGATTATCCCCTGGCATCAGAATCGGCAGGGCGCAGGCAGCAATCGCCTGCGCCCTGTCAGCCTTACTTCGCGCCCATCAGGGCAACGGTGGTATCCAGCATCCGGTTGCTGAATCCCCACTCGTTGTCATACCAGGAGAGCACCTTGACCAGGCTGCCGATGACCTTCGTCTGCGTGGAGTCGAAGGTCGACGACACGGTTGTGTGGTTGAAGTCACTCGAAACGAGCGGCTCTGTGTTGTACGCCAGAATTCCCTTCAGCTCGGCTTCGCTGGCGGACTTCATGATCGAGTTGACCTCGTCTTTGCTTGTCTCGCGCTTGGCCACGAACGTAAGGTCAACAACCGATACATTGATTGTCGGCACACGTATCGCGAACCCGGAAAGCTTCCCGTCCAGTTCCGGCAGGACCAGACCGACTGCCTGTGCCGCGCCAGTCTTGGTCGGAATCATGTTGTGCGCCGCCGCCCGGGCGCGGTACAGGTCACTGTGATAGACGTCCGTCAGGACCTGGTCATTGGTATATGAATGCACTGTCGTCATCAGTCCGTTGACGATCCCGAGCTTGTCGTGCAGTGGCTTGACCAGCGGCGCCAGGCAGTTCGTGGTGCATGAGGCATTCGAAATCACCGTCATGTCACGCTTCAGCACATTGTGATTCACGCCATACACAATCGTGGCATCACATTCATTCTTGTCAGCAGGTGCCGAGATGATGACTTTTTTTGCACCGGCGACGATATGCGGCTGGCATTTGGCACGGTTGCGGAAAATACCGGTACACTCCAGCACGACGTCGATCCCCATGTCTTTCCAGGGAAGCTTTGCCGGATCGCGCTCGCCGCAGACACGGATCCTGTCGCCGTTGACGAGCATGTGGTCGCCTTCGACCTTGACAGTACCCGAAAACTTTCCGTGCACGGTATCGTGACGGGTCAGGTGGGCGTTCGTCTCGGCATTGCCAAGGTCATTGATCGCAACCACCTTGATGTCCTTGCGACCGGACTCGTACAGGGCACGCAGGACGTTCCTGCCAATGCGTCCGTAGCCATTGATGGCGACTTTAATTGACATTGTCTTTATATCTCCCGGAAGGTGAGTGTAAATCGGAATACTTTCAGCCGAGCGCCTCAACAGCCTTGGCTACATTTTCTGCGGTGAACCCGAAGTGCTTGAACAGGACGCCGGCCGGTGCCGACTCGCCGAAGCGGTCAAGACCTACGACGCGGCCATCAAGGCCCACATATTTCCGCCAGCCGTCCGTGACGCCGGCTTCGACTGCCACGCGGCGGGTGACGCGTTTCGGCAACACCGACTCGCGATAGGCCTCATCCTGTGCATCGAAAACATCCGTTGCCGGCATCGACACCACGCGCACATTTCGGCCACGTGCGGCAAGCAGCTTCTGCGCCTCCATGGCAAGCGCAACTTCCGAGCCGGTTGCAATGATGATGGCATCCGGCTTGCCGCCGGCCGCGTCACTCAGGATGTAGCCGCCGCGCGCGATCTCGGCGATCTGCTGCGCCCCCCGCTTCTGGTGCGGGAGATTCTGCCGCGAGAATATGAGCGCGCTCGGCCCGCCGGTTTTCTCGACCGCACATTTCCAGGCAACCGAGGATTCGACGGCATCGCAGGGCCGCCACACGGTCAGATTCGGGACCAGCCGCAGGGTCGCGGTCTGTTCGACCGCCTGATGCGTGGGGCCATCTTCGCCGAGGCCGATCGAATCATGCGTGTAGACGAACAGCACCCGCTGCCGCATGAGCGCCGCCATGCGGATCGCGTTACGCGCGTATTCCGAGAACATCAGGAAGGTGCCACCGTACGGAATGAAACCACCGTGCAGAGCGATGCCGTTCATGATTGCCGACATGCCAAACTCGCGCACACCGTAATACACGTAGTTGCCAGTGCTGTCAGAACGGCTGATGCCCTTCGAGCCCTTCCACATAGTAAGATTGGATCCGGCCAGATCGGCGGAACCGCCAAGCAGTTCGGGCAGCACCGGCCCGTAGCCATTGAGCGCATTCTGTGATGCCTTGCGCGAAGCAATGGTTTCAGCCTTGGCATCCACCGAGCGGATGAACTCCGCCGACTTCACGGCCCAGTCACCGGGAAGCTCGCCTTTCTGGCGACGGTCTAATTCGGCGGCGAGGTCCGGATAGGCCTTGCGGTATTCGGCAAATTTCTTGTTCCAGGCATCTTCCGCCACCTTGCCCTTCGAACGCGCCTCCCACCCGGCATAGATTTCATCGGGAATCACAAACGGACCGTACTTCCATCCCAGATTCTGGCGCGTGGCCGCCACTTCCGCCTCGCCCAGGGCGGAGCCGTGCGCGTCATGGCTGCCACTGAGATTAGGCGCTCCATAGCCGATGACCGTCTTGCAGCAGATAAGCGATGGCCGGTCACCTACCGCACGCGCCTCGACGATCGCCTTTCTCACTGATTCGGAATCATGCCCGTCAACCGCGCGCACCACATGCCAGCCGTACCCCTCGAAGCGCTTCGGCGTGTCGTCCGTAAACCAGCCTTCCACGTGGCCATCAATGGATATGCCGTTGTCATCATAGAACGCGATGAGTTTGCCCAGTCCGAGGGTGCCGGCGAGTGAACAGGCCTCGTGCGAAATGCCCTCCATCATGCAGCCATCACCGAGGAACACGTAGGTGTGGTGGTCAACAATCTGGTGGCCATCGCGATTGAAGTGGCCGGCGAGCAGCTTTTCGGCGATTGCCATGCCGACAGCATTCGTGATGCCCTGTCCAAGCGGACCCGTGGTGGTCTCGACGCCCGGCGTATAGCCGTATTCCGGATGTCCGGGAGTCTTGGAATGGAGCTGGCGGAAATTCTTCAGCTCCTCCATCGGCAGATCGTAGCCGGTGAGGTGCAGAAGACTGTAGACCAGCATCGATCCGTGCCCGTTCGACAGCACGAACCGGTCTCGGTCAACCCACTTCGGGTTGGCAGGATTGTGTTTGAGGAAGTCGTTCCACAGCACTTCCGCAATGTCGGCCATACCCATAGGTGCGCCCGGATGGCCTGAATTCGCCTTCTGCACTGCATCCATGGAAAGGGCGCGGATCGCATTGGCGAGATCACGACGGCTAGGCATGGCCTGCTGGGGTTTGGCTGACATGGGCTAATCCTCTTCAGAAAATTGAAATCCTGTACACAAATTCGGTTCGGGTCCGGCATGCACCCAGCGCCGCCCGCCTGTTCCTGCACAACGGGCCTGATTGCAGCCAATTCCACCCGTCTTCGGGGAGTCGGCCGCCGCCGCAGGACAGGCTCTGAATAAGAAAATCCCCTGTGGCGCTCGAACTTGGCAACGCCAGCCATGGCTCATGTTCGCCGAAGGGATTGTTATAACTCTTACTATCTAATCAAATATCGGCTGGAGAACCCGTGGCCGGCTCAATGCCCGGATTCAGGTCAAAAATCGGCCCGGTATTCTCCCTCAGCAATGGGCTTTGGGCAATAGCAGCCCGGTAGTACCATTTATAGGGGCATTAAAAAAATGCAGGAAACCTGCAGTGTGCTACGGCACCTCGGGTCCGGGATACGGTTGTCCGCTTCCTGCGAACCTGAAGACCTGTCCCGGCACCGACGCGGGCGTGCGCGGCCGGTCACACCGGACTACCCCATCCTAAGTACCCGGACCATCGCCGATCCGCAGACATTCTGCTGATCTGTTTCAAGACTGGTTCCAGAATGGACCCTCGCGACGAGCGGCATGTAGCAGCCATCCGGACCACGCGTCAAAAAGGCTCTGGTCGGCCACCGCAACCACCGAGCGCGGCGCGTCTGTCATCAGGAAAACCGGCTCGCCCTCCAGGGTTGCTGAAATTCCACCGGCCTCGGACAACAGAAGGCTGCCGGCAGCGTAATCCCACAGCCTCTGTCCGCCATGCAGATAGAGATGGAAACGTCCCAGTGCCAGCCAGCACCATTCAAGGGCGCTGGATCCGAAATTGCGCTGGGATGCATAAGGCGGATTTGACCCCAGGGCCCCGCCGAGGTGTTTTTCCAGGCGCTTGAAATCGACAACCGCGACGCACCGCCTGAGCGCGGGCGGCACTTCGCGCCGGCGTCCATGCAGGGGTGTGTCATTGAACCAGGCACCGGCACCCTGCGTCGCACTGAAACATTCATCGCGTACGGGGTCATAGACAACCGCCAGGCGCGGCCTGCCGCCTTCGAGCAGCGCCAGTGAAACAGAAAAAAAAGGCAGCCCGCAGGCGTAATTAGTAGTGCCGTCCAGCGGATCGAGGCACCAGAGGTCGCGTCCGCCTTCGGCTATCAGCCGCTCATGTTCGGCAACGGTCATCTCCTCGCTGAAAAACGCGGTTCCCGGCCAGTGTCTGGCAAGCGCCTCCTGCAGGCGATCCTGCATCACCAGATCCGCCTCCGTCACGGCGCTCCCGTCTGGTTTTGTCTGCGCGGTGACAGCGGCAAAGCGCGGCAGAAGCTCCGAGCGGGCGGTGTCGCGCACAAGGCGCAGCAGGAAGGCCAGATCCGGCGGCATGCTTCAGGACTTGCGTGGCAGCGTGACGACGCGCGCGCTGGCAGCGGACAACGGGATGGCGGGATTTCCGCGTTCCACATCGGAGAGCGCCCGGTGGAACTCCCCCTGCAGCCACTGCATCGTCCGGGTCCCGGAGGACGCATAATAGACCACCTCGTAGTCTACCGGGTCTGTCACGGAACTACGCGCCTGCGGACGGAAATTCTGCCAGGCCACTTCGATTAGCGAGCGGTTACCAGCTCCGTCGACGAAAAATATTTCCTCCTCGCTCACAACGCCCAGATACTGCATGGTGCGGATCGGCACAAACAGGACAATGCCTCCGGCGCGCCGGAAGACTCGACGGATCAGATTGTAGCTCTCCCCCGGCAGGCGGCGCGGGTTACGGGAAATTTCCGTCAACCGGTAGAATGATTCCTCAGTCATGCCGCCGGGTTACTCCGGCTCCTTCATCCATTTGATCGAACAGCCGATGCTTGGGGTCTGATCTACGGGTCCTCTGCCAGTCTCTGCAACCAGTTTCATTGCCTCGAACAGCTCGCGACGCGCCCCCGGCACGGCATCCTTGCGGGACTCGTCCAGACGCCCGCGATACTGCAGCCCGAGATCCCTGTTGTACCCGAAAAAATCCGGCGTACAGACTGCTCCGAATGCCCTGGCCACTTCCTGTGTCCTGTCGTAGACATAGGGAAACGGAAAATTGAATTCCCGCGCAATGCGCTGCATGTTTTCAAAGGAATCCTCGGGATAGTCGGTCGGATCATTGGACATGATGGCAATGCTGTTGATCCCATACCCCTGGAGCTCCCTTGCATCACGGACGATCCGGTCGCGTACCGCCTTGACATAGGGACAGTGGTTGCAGATGAACATCACCAGCAGACCGTTGGTGCCACGGCTCGCGGCGGCGGTCCAGATCTTGCCATCGACACCAGGCAGTGAAAAATCCGGTGCCGGCCGGCCGAAATCACACACCGGCGTCTCAGTTCGCACCATGCCAGAAACCTCCTTTCGATTGCCTCCCGCGCTGTGCGGGTAACTCTGCCATCACAGCAGACACGCCACCCAAACGCAACCCGCATCCGGTCCGGACACGGGTCATAAAACCCTGCCCCGCCAGACCCCGCAGGGATTGCGCTCAAAACAGGCTGCCGCCCTCTTTGTGTAAGTACCGCATTCCCCGCAGCATACGATTCTGCCCGGACCTGGAATTTTCCGGCCAGCGGACCATGGATGATCGCTTGTACGCACTCCGGCGTATCTTGTATCTTGTGCTGATGCGCAACTCCTCCCTGGTCAGACGGGATCTGCGGGTGCTCTGGCACCCCTGCACCCAGATGAAGGATCACGAGGACCTGCCACCCATTCCCATCAGGTCGGGCAGCGGTGTGTGGGTCGAGGATTTCGATGGACACCGTTACATCGATGCCATCAGCTCCTGGTGGGTCAATCTGTTTGGCCATTGCAATGCACGCATCAATACCGCGGTAGCCTCGCAGCTATCCTCCCTGGAACACGTGATACTTGCCGGATTTACCCATGAGCCGATCATAGAACTGTCGGAACGCCTCGTTGCCACTGCACCCGCGGGACTGGGTCACTGCTTCTATGCGGACAGCGGCTCGGCAGCGGTGGAAATCGCCATCAAGATGAGCCTGCACTACTGGCGCAACCGTGGCCGGCCAGAACGCACCCGGTTCATCGGGCTGGGGAATGGCTACCACGGCGAAACTCTGGGTGCCTTGTCGGTGAGTGACGTGGACCTGTACCGCAGGACCTACGAACCGCTGATGCCAAGCCATATCACCGTGCCGTCACCGGACTGCTATTTTCGCGAGCCGGGCGAATCCTGCCCGGACTATTCGCGACGCATGTTCCAGCATATGCACCGCGCCCTGGAACAGCACGCGGACGAGGTGTGCGCCGTAATCGTCGAGCCGCTTGTGCAGTGCGCCGGCGGCATGCGCATGTATGATCCGGTCTACCTGCAGCTGCTCCGCAAGGCATGCGACGAGCACGAAGTGCTTCTCATTGCTGACGAGATCGCGGTCGGCTTCGGTCGCACCGGTACCATGTTTGCCTGCGAGCAGGCCGGCATTCGTCCGGACATCCTCTGCGCGGGCAAAGGTCTTACGGGCGGATACCTGCCCCTATCGGTGTGCCTCACGACCGACGAGATCTACAGCGCGTTCTACGCCGGTTATGCTGAACAGCGGGCATTCCTGCACTCCCACAGCTATACCGGTAACGCACTCGCCTGCGCGGCAGCTCTGGCCACACTGGATATTTTCCGGGACGACGACGTGCTCAACCATAACCGGTCTCTCGCCCGGCACATGGCGCAGGCTGTCGCGCCGCTTACTGGCCATCCACACGTCGGTGAAGTCCGACAGACCGGGATGATCGTGGCCATTGAAATGGCAAAGGATGGAAGAGGCCGGAAACCCTACAACTGGATGGAGCGACGCGGAAGAACGGTATATCGCTACGCGCTGGAGCACGGAGCCATCCTCCGCCCCCTGGGCGACGTGATCTATCTGATGCCCCCGTATGTCATCCAGCCCGATGAAATCGACCGGCTCGCCGCCATTGCCGCGGAGGGAATCGACCTGGCATCAGAGGCCTGAGATCCGCACCGCAATCGCCGCCGCCGGAAATGCCTGGCGTTTTTGTCCCGCATGGGCCGATCCGGATTCAGGGGTACAGCAGCGCCGCCAGCGCGTCCAGATCCGGGATGGCTAATGCGGCATCACCTACCTGGATTGTCATTGCGATGATCTTGCTCCCGGGAACTGCCGCCACTACCGAACCCTCGCCACTGTCGATGACACGGGACTGGGGCTCGGCGCTGGTGACGATGCCGAAAAACTCCCATGGGTTCCGTCCAGGCAGCGGATAGAATATGACGATCTTGCTGCCACGGCGCTGCGCCCCGGTCCCATCGGAGTTCTGAATACCGGACTGCACGCTGCCCGGATCAATCAGGGGTTCCAGGGAGATGACCGGAACCGGCCTGGAACGCCACGACATGACCCCGAGGACCCAGTCGGGGCTGAGCGGGACAGGCACATACGTGGACCGCGGTACCACCTCGGCAACGCAGGTACTGGGCACCAGCAGCGACACGACGCGCGTCGGCACTTCAAGCGCGTGTAACGATTCAGTACTCCGTGCACTTTTCACTGGTTTGTCCGCAACTGACTAAGGTACGCGGCGAGCGCGTCTGGATCGAACTGAAGCACGATATCAGTGCCGCGTACCCATGCCCCGGAAAACAGCGGCCCCCGGGCTGTCGGTGCGGCTCCTGGCGAAGTAAAGCGCTCGACGGTCACATCCAGCTCTGTCAAAGGCTCCACGCTTGCTGCCAGGAGACCGACGGGCTGCGGATCCGACCGCACGAACACCGCCTGCTGCCAGCTACCTGCCCGCAGCAGCTTCAGCCCGCGGTCGAGAAGCAGCGCCGGCCAGCGATCCCGGCCGGAGACACGCCATGCGCCAACCCGGTCACCACCCCCTTCGACACGAAGATTCTCGCGCCGCTCGACTGCTGCCGCTGCGTTACCGGGCAGCAGGAATGCAGTTCCGTCGAGAATGATGCGCAGATACCCGCCTGTGTCAGCCACTCAGCGTCCTCCCGCATCGGTTGCGCGTGATTCCGGCACAGGCTTCCGTTTCCGCCGGCAGATTGGGTCAGGCCGCGTCATTGGATCGCGACTTCTGCAGTAACAGACGGATGTTTGTCAGCAACTCGTCTTCCTGGTACGGCTTGGTCATATACAGGTTGACGCCAAGCTGAAGGGCCCGGTCGCGGTGCTTGGATCCGGCCCTGGAGGTGATCATGATGATGGGGATGTGCCTGATGGCCGGATCCGAACGTACGTTCGACGTGAGTTCGTAACCGTCCATGCGCGGCATCTCTATGTCGACCAGCATGAGGTCCGGTATCTGCTCACGCAGCTTCTCGAGCGCCTCGATGCCGTCCTTCGCCGCAGTCACCTCCATATCGTGTTTCTGGAGATAACGGGCGGTCACCTTTCTCACCGTAATCGAATCATCGACCACCATGATAATCGGCACCCTGGCCACAGGTTCCGGAACCGGCGGCACGGTACGGGTCACAACATGCAGACGCTCCTCAGCCATCCACAACCCCGACACGTCCAGGATCAGCACTACCCGGCCGTCACCAAGAATGGTAGCGCCGGACAGGCCCGAGATACGGCTCAGCTGGGAGCCCACCGACTTGATGACCACCTCCTGTGTACCGCCGAGGGCATCCACCTCGATGGCCATCTGGCGAGTTCCGCTTCGTGTCAGCAGCACCGGCACCTTCTTGCCGGTGCGCGGTGACACGGGTATTCCGAGCCGCGCACCCAAGTGCATGAACGGGTACGCCTGGTCCTCGTGATGCAACAACGGCTTCGCCTCCTGCAACATCCTGCTGACCTCTTCGACCGGGACCTCGAGGATATTCATCACCGATGCCAGCGGCAAGGCAAACATGTGCTCGCCGACATACACCATCAGCGCCTGGGCGATGGAGAGCGTAAGCGGAAGACGGATGATGAAGGTCGTTCCCTGGCCCTGCCTGGTGTCGACAGTTATGCTGCCGCCAAGCTGCTTGATCTCGTTATGCACCACATCCATGCCGACTCCACGACCGGAAAGGTGCGTTATCTTGCGGGCGGTCGAGAAACCGGAAACCAGAATGAACTGCATCACCTCTTCATCAGACAGGACGGCATCAGCCGCCATAAGACCCCGCTCCACGGCCTTGGCCCGGATTGCCGCGATATTCAGACCCGCGCCGTCATCCGCAAACCTTATGGCAATTTCGCTGCCTTCATGACGTGTATCGATGCTGATCTTGCCGGTTGCCGGCTTGCCGGCACGCTTGCGGGTCGCTTCATCCTCCATGCCATGATCAATCGCGTTGCGGATCATGTGCTCGAACGGCCCGATCATGCGATCCAGCACCGTACGGTCCACCTCGACCTCGGCACCGCTCAGCTGCAGCTCAACGCGCTTGCCGAGCTCGCGTGCTGTCTGCCGGACGATATGCCGCAGGCGAGCAGCCTGCGTCGAGAAACTGATCATGCGCGTGCGCATCAGCCCTTCCTGGAGCTCGGTGTTTACCCGCGCCTGCTGCTGAAGCACAGTTTCAGCTTCACCGACAAACGTATCCATACTGGACTCGATTGTATACAGATCGTGCAGACTCTCCGCCAGTCCGCGCGACAGGTGCTGCAGGCGCGAAAAGCGGTCGAACTCGAGAGGATCGAAGTCCGACTGGGCGCTGGAAAGATTCTGTTCCGCGCGATAAAGAATCTGCGATTCGGAATGTATTTCTAGCTCGCGGATCTGGTCCCGGAACCGGATCACGTTGCGGTTCAGTTCAGCGAGATTCTCGCGGAATCCGTGAATCTGCTGCTGCATGCGCGAGCGCGCAATGCTCACTTCACCGGCAAAGTTCACAAGCCTGCTGAGCAGTGCGGTGCGCACTCGGATCTGACCGCGACGGTCTGCGCTGTCGCTGCCTGCGTCCATCCATTCAGCCTGCCCGCTGCGCCGTTCGACATGCGGCTCTGCATCTGCAGTCTCCGCGACAAGCTCCGGCTCTCCGACAAGCGCCGGTTCGTCCTCGATCAGGTATTCCGGTTCGGGTTCCGGGATGGCTTCCGGCACCATCCTCTCGACCAGCGGCGCGACACTCAGAGGCGCGACACTCAGGGGCTTGGCACTCAGAGGCTCGGCAGTGGCCGCGACTGACGCCACCGGCATCTGCTCCGGTTCGGCATCAGCCGGAGACGGACCCGCTGTCACATCCTCAGCAGAAGGCACTGCTGCGGTGTCACCACTGATCATTGCCACGACTTTTGCGACGAGCTGGCTGACGGAGGTTACCGGCTGCTGGTTCTGGAGCTGGTCGACCATCATGACCAGCGCGTCGTGGACTTCATCGAGAAGATCGAAGAGTCCGGCGCTGGCATCGACATGCTTGTCTTCCACTTCCTTCAGCAGACTTTCAGTATTGTGGCTGAGGGTGCCCATGGTCATGGCGCCAGCCATACGGGCTCCGCCTTTGAGAGTATGCAGTGAACGCTTCAGGTCCTGCACGGCACCGAGGTCGCTCTGGTCACGCCGCCAGCGTGTCAGGGCATCGTCGATTGCAGCAAGGATGTCGACCGCCTCTTCGAGGAAGATCTCCAGCAGCTCCGGATCCATCTGCTCGTGAATCACTGCCGGGGCAGGTGCCACAGGCGGCACGACGGCTTTCACAGCCTCCGGCGCGTGATGGACAGCTGCAGGACTTTCGTGTCCCACGGCATCGTGGGACGCAACCCGCTGGCTCTCTGCGGAAATGGCATGGGCCAGTTCGACAAACCGACTGTCAGAAGCGTCCTTGACCATGCCGCGGCTGAAAGCCTCGATCAGACTCGACACCGCGTCCACCAGTTCCTTTAGAACCCGGACTGGCCCTGGACCAAGCGGATGCTGGTGGTTCTCCATCGCCTTCAGCAGCTTTTCAAGTTCCGCACAGCAGTCGGACATGTGCCGCAATCCTACGGCGCGCGCGCTGCCAGCAAGCGTGTGCGCTGCCCGCAGCAGCGGTTCCGACACCATGAGCGATACGGACCGTTCCGCGTCCGCGATGGCGCCGGCGATGATAGCCAGGTGCCCACGCGTCTCGGTTGTGAAAATCTGGACAAGCACCGGATCCGGTGTCTGGGGCGAACCAGCAGAAACAGCGGGCGCCAGCTGAGCTGACGCAGAGTCCGCCACCAGCAGCGTGTCGACCACCTCGGCTCCGGCATCCGGCACTTCCGCCGGCGCTGCGGCAACGGGCACGTTGTTGCGCGCAAGCGCATCGGCACGATTACGCAAATCGTCGATATCAGCCTGCGGGGCAGACCCGCCTTCCAGCTGGCTTACCATTTCCGGAAGTATGTGGTGGACTTCCAGCAGCAGTTTGAACATCGGTTCCGAGTGCTGGATCTTCTCCTCACGCACCCGGTTGAGCATGTTCTCGACTGCCCATGAAAGCTCCGCAATCACGGATGCGCCTACCATGCGGCCGCTGCCCTTGAGCGTGTGAAAAGCGCGTCTGAGCTCCAGCAGAACCTCCCGGTCCTCCGGATTGGCGCGCCATGCTGGCAATGTGCGGTCGATGACCTGGATGATTTCGCGCGCATCCTCAACGAAGATCTGCATAATCTCTTCATCCAGATCTTCCGGTACGGCAGATGCCGGTGCAGCCGGTTTGGCTGCTGCGGTCGCTGATGCGGGCGGTTTGGGTTGGGCCGCAGAGGCTGGCGGGGGCGGTGTCCCGGCCGCTGCCCCGGAATCCACCGCTGGCAGCTGGTCGCGGACCATATTCGAGAGCATCTTTACCGACTGCTCGATTGTCTGCCGGATTTCCGGCGAAAACCGCGCTGGATCGGACCCGACAATCCCCAGCAGGCTGTCCATCTCGCCGCACAGACGTTCGATCCGGTCGTTGGACTGGCGTGCCGCGATGCGCGTTATCCGGCGCAGGTTATCCTGCAGAGTCGCGCGCGTACCAGCATCGGCAGGATTCGCGAACCAGGTGCCGAGCGCACCCTGCACATCGGCAACCAATGCGCCGGCGTCTCCATCGCGTGGCTTCTTGCCCGAACGCGCCGCGCCGAGGTCACGCCAAGCCACGTCGAGCAACGCTTCCAGGCCCGGACGACCACGCTCCAGCCCCTCCACATATGCCCCGATCGTGCCAATCGCCACAGCCACCGCATCCAGCATCCCGCTTTCGATCGCGGGGGCTGCCTGCAGCTCCTGCACATACCGGCCGGTGGCCGCAGTCAGTTCCGCAACCCGTTCCTGGCCGAGAATCTGCAGAGCTCCCTCGATCTGGCTGAGATGCGAGGGAACCGGCTCCAAGAGTGCCAGTCGCTCCGGCGTCGCTGCGAACGTTTCGAGCATCTCCTCGACCTTGCCGAGGTTGACGCGTATCTCGCCGGAAACAACATGCAGAAGCTGCTTGAATTCAGTGTCTGTCAGTCCCGCATCTGATATCTCGATCCCCTCAACCGGCGGCTCTGCCTGCTGCGTGCGCAGCGCACGCAGGCGGTTCACGGTCTCCTCGACCTGATCCGTCCAGCCGCGTCCGAGCCGGTTGAAATCACGGGCACTGCTCTCGATGAGCAGCAGCGCCCCGGCCATCGGCATTGCCAAAGTCTCGGAGCGTCTGATGCTGCCGGACTCGAGCGCCTTCGTCACCTCGACCAGCTCGTCAACCAGGACCCGCAGCGCGCCGCCCCCGAGAATCCCCAGCGTTCCGGACATGCGCTGCAGCAGCTCTGTCAGCTGGCCGAGCGAAACTGGCTCCTCGGCGGAGGATTCGAAATATGCCGAAAGCATGTCCTGTGCCGACCGGATCTCCTTTCCGAGCGCTTCGGACACAGCCTGGAGCGCCTCGGGTGTCGGAAGATCGTAGATTTCGGAAGATGGTGCTACCGCGGCCGCCGTGGTTCCGAGCAGCGTACCGAGATCAAAAGCACGTCTTACCTCTCCCGTCAGGCCGGCATCCGATTCCGCGCTGCCCAGCTCATACAGCATTGATTTGACGATGGCCTCGGTTGCCGCGCGCTGCGTGCTGCCCGTGCCATCGATGAATTTTTTCAACTGCTGGTCAACACGACCGAGCAGCTTCTTGCGCTCATTGGTAGCTTCCAGAATTCCGGTACCGAGTGCCTCGCAGAACGCTCCGGCAACCCAGAACAGCTGCTCGATGAACGGCAGATGCGCCTTTTTCTGCAGACCTGACAACACATCTGAAAGCCGGGCCAGATTTTCCTTGGCATCCGCCCCCCGCAGCCAGCCCAGCATCGATGACTGGAACGTGGCGCGTTGTATCTTTGCGTAGGCGCGGAACTCCTCTTCATTCGCCCGCACCCTTTCACCCGAAAGCGCCGGGGGGCGTACTGTCATGTCGGGTGAAAACAGGTCGAGCGCGTCGACCGGCGGTTCCTTGCGGGCAGTACGCAGCTCGTTGATTACCGGCAGCAGGCGCAGCGGTATATCCGGCTGGTCGTGCTGGATTCTCGCCAGATAATCGGGCAGAGACAGGATTCCACGCACAAGAACCTCGAAGGTTCCTGTCGTGGCTTCGACCCGGCCATCGAGAATAGCCTGGGCCAGCGCTTCGTTCTCGCGCGCCAGCATTGCAGCACCATCGAGCTCCACCATCTGCAGCGTGCCGAGCACCTGATGGAGATAGGTGTTGCAGAAACGCAGACTCGTCGAATCAGACGTATTCTCGGCAAAAGACTCCAGGGACAGCCGAGCCTGCTTCAGGGTCTCGTCTATCTCGGTCTTGACCCAGCCGAGAGTGCCCGGATCAATTCTGTTCATGGATTGCGCTGCTCATGCCAGAATGCCACCTTCTCTCCGGGGCCGGCAACGCCGTCCCCGGGGCGGTTCGTGTCTTACGCCGCAGGAAGCTTGAAGCCGGCCACAGAGGCCTGCAGCTCCCGCGCCAGATCCGAGAGCTTTCCGATAGACTCGGCCGTCTGGCGGGTTCCCGTGGATGTCAGCGTCGTGGCTTCCTGGATCTGCCCCATGTTCTGGGACACGGCAGTTGCAGTTTCCGACTGCTGGTAGGCGACGCGCGATATACCCACAATCAGCTCCGACAGCTGCTCGGACACGGACTCGATCTCGCCCAGCGCCTGCCCGGCGGCGTCAGCCAGGCGCGTACCTTCAACCACGCCCTTGGTGGCCTGCTCCATCGATGCGACGGCTTCGTTCGTATCGGCCTGAATGGTCTTCACCAGATCCGCAATCTGCTTGGTCGCCTCGCCAGAGCGTTCCGCGAGCCGCTGCACTTCGTCAGCAACCACCGCAAACCCGCGTCCCGCCTCCCCGGCCATGGCTGCCTGGATGGCAGCATTGAGCGACAGGATGTTCGTCTGTTCGGCGATGTCGTTGATCAGCTCGACGATTTCACCGATCTGCTGCGATGATTCACCGAGACGCTTGATGCGCTTTGCGGTCTCCTGAATCTGCTCACGCATTTCATCCATACCATGGATCGTGTTCTGTACCGCCTCGGCGCCACGCTTGGCGGTGTTCACCGATCCCTGCGCAACCTGCGCCGACTTCTCTGCGCTCACCGACATTTCCTGCATCGATTTCGCCATCGATTTCACACGATCCGTGGTCTCGGCGATCTGGGCAGCCTGACGGGTTGCGGCCTGGGTAAGCTCGTTCGCAGTCTGCCGGCTGCGCTCGCTTGCCACTGCCACCTGCTGTGCAGCGGCCTTGATACGCATGACGAGGCTGCGCATTTCCTTGACCGCGAAATTGATCGAGTCGGCGATGGCACCGGTAATCTGTTCCGTTACCTCCGGCTGGATGGTCAGGTCGCCGTCGGCCAGGTTGCCCATCTCATCGAGCAGCTTGAGAATGGCGTCCTGGGTGGTGCGGTTCTGTTCCGAACTGACCCTTGCACGGTCGCGCTGGTCGTTGACAAGCTTGCGACCGACCAGCAGCAGGAAAAGGAACGACACGCCGGCCATAATGTAACTGAGCATCTTGCTCGCCTTGCGTTCCTGTGACAGCGCGGTATAACTGGCAACCAGCTCCTTGGCTGAATGCAGGAGCGGATCGCTCTCCTGGAACACCTTCTGGCTGGCCCGCTGCGACACAAACAGTTCGGCTGCAATACCAAGAATACCCGTAACGTGCGCATTAAGCGCCTCGAAAACCCCGTCGACTTCCTGCAGCTTGGTACCCAGGTTGGCCGGAAGCTCCGCATGCAGCTTTAGCTCGGTATCGCGAAAAAGCTTGGCGTCCCTTCCGAACTGTGCGGCCGCGACCGCTGCCTGTGAACCACCCTGCGAGAACACGTTCACATCCTTGGCGATGCGTTCGGCCAGCATGCCCTGGCGCGTTGAAAGGTAGATCAGCTGGTCGCTGACTTTATCCTTGATGGCATCGGACGAAACCTCGTCAGTCAGCGCCAGCAGCATGGGTACCGCCTGGTTGATGCCTGCGACGTGATCACGCAGAGTCAGCACCGCATCTTCCTGACCCAGGATCTGGTCAACGTTCTTGCGCGTCTTGGCCCACTTGAGCGTCAGCCTGGCCAGTGCGGGCCTCACCTGCGGCGGACTTGGCGGGATACCGAGCTTCGCATTTCCCTTGGTCAGATCGTTGATGACGTTCTCGAACGTGTCACGTGAAGACTTCAGCGTGGGGAAGGCGTCTTCCTGGCCATACACCGACTCGCGCGCGTCCTTTGCGATGCGCTGCGAAAGCATGAGCAGCTCACTCGACTGGGCAACGTACTTGGAATCGCGGTCGGCTTCCTGTGCGCTGGCTGCAAACAGCCATGCCACAGCTATGAACGATAGCACCATGCCAATCAGCAGAAATGGAAGACCGGTGACGAGCTTCCCGAAATCACGGATGCCCCCGCCTGTACGCCCACCGCTCTGCACCTCGATGTATTCCTCACCGGCATCCGGGGGAATCTGCCCCTGCGCCCTGCTAGCGATTTCCTGCTCAGCCTGCCCGGCGCTGGTCCTGCCTAACTTTGGCAATTTTACGATAGCCATGCTCTGCACCTCATCTCGACGGAGACTGCCTTACAATTGAATTCCACCATAGTCATTCGGGTCCCGCCTGCTTCGGCGTGATCCTGTTCCAGACCGGCACCGGTACTGCGCCCGGTGTTGCGGCCGCTAGGCCGCAACACTGTTGAAAGACTCGCTTTCGGCCAGGGAGTGCATATCGAATATCCCCCAGAGTGTTCCATCCCTGAGAAACGCCCCCCGCACATGTGCACGCACCGCGTCATCCAGGCTGGAGGCATCATGACGTTCCTGTTCCTCGTCAAAATGCCTCAGGCCGAGAACTTCGTTGACCAGCAACCCGGTACTGAGACTGGCCACGTTCATGATGAGAAGTCTGACACGGTCATTCATTGTCATCGGGTCTTTGCCGAGGTATTCCTGCAGGTCGACAACCGTAAACAGATTGCCGCGCACATTGGCGATACCCTTCACCCAGGGAGCTGTTCCGGGCACAAAAGTGACAGCCGGACAGGGCAGCACTTCCGACACATGATCAAGTGGCGTGATCAAAGTCATGCCTGCAGCCCGGAAACCGAGCCCGGACCACAGGGCCACCGCCGGCGCCTGCTCCGGCAGGCCGGGTGCACTCATGCGGCTCGCGAGCTGCATCTTGTGCAGCAGGCTGAGCGGATCCTGGACCGGTGTTGCCATCGTTAGAGCGCCCTGATCTTTTCCATCAGCACTGCTTCGGTAACCGGCTTGACAATGTAATCCTTGGCACCCTGACGCAAGCCCCAGGCCTTGTCGGTTTCCTGACCCTTCGTCGTACATATGATGACAGGAATCCCGGCGGTCTTCGGATCCCGCGTAATACTGCGCGTGGTCTCGAACCCGCTCATGCCGGGCATTACGACATCCATGAGAATCAGATCCGGCTTGTCGGTCTTGGCCTTCATGATCGCTTCTTCTCCACTCGCAGCAGAAGTGACCACGAAACCGTTTTTCGTCAGCATCTGACTCAGCAGGTGCACCTCAGTAGGAGAGTCGTCTACCACCAGTATTTTCTTGATCGGCATTTCCCTTTTACCTCGTCTTTCACGTTTGCGGTTCCCCAGCCTCCGCCGGGCTGCCTAATGAACGTATTTGTTGATCACTTCAATAAGCTCTTCCTGCGTAAACGGTTTGTTGATGTGCTCCTGGGAGCCAGCAATCCGTCCCCGTGCACGATCAAACAGGCCATCGCGGCTAGAAAGCATAATGACCGGCGTATCCTTGAATTTCTTGTTGTTCTTAATCAGCTGACAGGTCTGGTACCCATCCAGCCGCGGCATCATGATGTCAACAAAGATGATGTCCGGTTGATGATCAGTAATCATCGACATGGCCTCAAAACCGTCCGAGGCGGTAAAAACCTGATAGCCCGCCTTTTTCAGCAGCGCTTCCGCGGTCCGACGTATGGTGTTGCTGTCGTCTATGATCATCACCTTGATGTTCAAGATCCCACTCCGCCCTGGTCCTTATAATGCCAGCGCACCGAATACTGATTGTAGATGGCCACTGCGGTTCCTGCCCGTTTAAAGGTGTTTTCTCTGGTTTTTTTTGTAGGATAATGATTTAGTAGCACAAAATGTGCGCAAAATCCATCTTGCATGCCGATATTGCGGCTTGCACGCCTGTCAGAACGGTCCCTCCGCACCGGGCGGCAGTAAATGGGCCGCACACCAGCGGCATGGAAACGACCAGACCTGCTGGCCGAAGCCGTACTGCCCTGAGTCCGAAGGCAAGCATGAAACATGCCAACGTGGATGGCCCGGGGAGTTTCGTTTTACCAGCGCACCAGATGCGTTACCATCGGAGCGGATAAAACGGAAAACAGCCATGACCATTGAACATCTCCATGCAGTGCCTCATCTGACCACGGCGCTGACAGGCCCGCTTCAGCAGCTCGAGGAGACCCTGCTGAGTCACCAGGGAGAGACTGAACAATGGCTGCGCACACAGTGGCAGGATACCCGGGCGCCCTTTTACGCCTCAGTCGACCTGCGCAATGCCGGCTTCAAGCTTGCCCCGGTCGATACCAATCTGTTCCCGGCCGGATTCAACAACCTGAATCCCTCGTTCGTGCCGCTGTGCGTTCAGGCTGTGCAGTCGGCAATGGAGCACTATGGTCCGAAAGTCCGGCACCTGCTGGTCGTACCGGAAAACCACACCCGCAACCTGTTCTACCTCGAGAGTCTAGCCGCACTGCAGAAAATCCTCGAGACGGCCGGCTACAAGGTGCACCTCGGATCACTTATTGCCGACCTCAGGGAACCGCTGCCGATAACGCTGCCATCCGGCGCAAAAGTGGTGCTGGAGCCCGTGATCCGCGAGCAAAACCGCCTGCGGGTTGGTGATTTTTCGCCCTGCTTCATCCTGCTCAACAACGATCTGTCCGCTGGGCGGCCGGCAATTCTCGAAAATCTCGACCAGCCAGTGGTGCCGCCGCTGGAGATGGGCTGGCACAGCCGCCTGAAATCAAGCCACTTTACCCATTATCGCCGGGTAGCAGCAGAATTCGCACGTCTCATCGGCATCGATCCCTGGCTGATCGACCCGATATTCAGGAACTGCGGCCAGATCGATTTCCAGCAGCGGGTCGGAGAGGACTGCCTCGCGACCAATGTCGCTACCGTGCTGGAGCAGATTGGCCAGAAATATTCGGAATACGGAATTGACCAGCAACCATTCGTCATCGTCAAGGCCGACGCGGGTACCTACGGCATGAACATCATGACCGTTCACAACGTCGACCAGGTGCGCGAGCTCAACCGCAAACAGCGCACGAAGATGGCACGCGGCAAGGAAGGTCATCTGGTGACCGACGTTATTGTCCAGGAAGGTGTCTATACCTTCGAAACCTGGGGCGAAGGACAGGCAACCGCCGAACCCGTGGTCTACATGATAGACCGCTATGTTGTCGGTGGTTTCTACCGGGTACACGCCGAACGGGGGCGGGACGAAAACCTCAACATGCCGGGCATGACCTTTGAGGCGCTCGCGTTCGAAGATTCATGCACCCAGCCCGACCGCGCACGCGCGCCCGATGCGCAGCCGAACCGCTTCTATGCCTACGGGGTCATAGCACGCCTTGCACTGCTTGCCGCCGCCCGGGAACTTTACGAGGTTTCGCGTGGAGGCTGACGTACCCTGTCCATGCTGAAGCGGAATACACATGGAGTGCGGGGATGAGACTTGCGGTCGTGATGGATGCCGCCGGTTCGATCAACGTCAAGAAGGACAGCACCTACGCGATGCTGCTCGAAGCCCAGACGCGCGCCTGGGAGCTCACCTATCTCGAGCAGGGCGACCTGTTCCTGCGCGACGGCCGTACATACGGACACGGCCGCCGTATCGCACTCAATCCGGGGCACGATCCCTGGTACGGGCTCGGACAGGCGGAGATCCTGCCACTCGACGGGTTCGACGCGATTCTGATGCGCAAGGACCCACCCTTCAACATGGAATATGTTTACAGCACCTATCTGCTTGAACTTGCCGAATCGCGCGGAGTTTTCGTCGCAAACCGGCCACAGAGCCTGCGTGACGCCAACGAGAAGATGTTCACGGCGTGGTTCCCCCAGTGCACCCCGCCGTCCCTGGTGACACGCAATGCCGAGGATCTCCACGGTTTCCTGAGTGAACAGGACGATATCGTCATGAAACCGCTCGACCAAATGGGAGGCGCCTCGGTGTTCCGGATTCGCCGCGGAGATCCCAATGTAAACGTAGCAATCGAGGTACTCACGCAGATGGGTACGCGGATGATCATGGCACAGCGCTACATCCCGGAGATCCGCGACGGAGACAAGCGCATTCTCATGATCGACGGCCAACCCGTCCCTTATGCCCTCGCGCGCGTACCGCGTGAAGGCGACAGCCGAGGCAATCTTGCTGCCGGCGCACGGCCCGAAGGACGTCCGCTGGATGACCACGACCGGTGGATCTGCAAACAGGTAGGACCGGTTCTCAGCGCAAAAGGTGTCCTGTTTGCCGGACTGGATGTGATCGGCAGCTATCTGACGGAAATCAACATAACCAGCCCGACATGCATACGTGAGCTGGATGCCATCTACGGACTCAACATCAGCGCGCTGCTGCTGGATGCCGTTGCGCGCCATGTGCAAGGCGGCTGACGGTGGCTTCCGTGATTTCGGCGCACGCCTCGGACCCTTCCGTCACAGACGCCTGGCCGGATGACGAGGCTGGCGGGACGTCGGGGTTTTCCAACTCCGACCGCCTGGGCCTGGCGCTTTTCATCTCGATCCTGGTGCATATGGTCGTGATCCTCGGCGTCACATTTTCGGCACCAGCCACACACATGCCGGGGCTCGACACCCTCGAGATCACCCTGGTGCAGGCCCGCAGCAACCGGGCTCCCGCCCATCCGGACTTTCTTGCGCAGGCCAACGAGAATGGCGGCGGAAACAGCAGGAAACATGACATCGCGCGCACACCCCTGCCAGCGATGGACCTGAGCGACCGGAACAATCAGGTCCCGGTCGCGCACGCAGCGGCGCAGCAGCAGCAGCCGAGCATACGGCGGCTTGCGTCTCTGCTGACTGATCATGCCGCAGGTTTCAGCGTAACCAGCCCCAGGCCGAAACCGGCACCGCGGCAGGCGCATACCGGCCACCCTGCGCCGGGACTGACCCAGCTGGCGCGGCTTGAGCGCGAGAGCGCCCATCTGAACGCGGAAATCAGCCGTTCCTGGCAGCAGTATGAAAAGCTGCCACGCCAGAAATACATCGACGCCCGCACGATGAAGTACAAGTATGCGGCCTACATGAACGCGTGGGTGGCCAAGGTGGAGCGGGTCGGAAACCTCAATTACCCGGAACAGGCGATCCAGCACCATATGTCCGGCAGCCTGGTCCTGGATGTGGCAATCCGGACCGACGGCACCGTCTATCGGGTCAAGGTACTGCGCAGTTCCGGACACAAGGTTCTCGACGACGCCGCTGTGAGGATCGTCGGGCTGGCGGCGCCGTTTGCTCCGCTGCCGGCGGACATACGGGCCGATACCGACATCCTGCATATCATCCGGACCTGGAAATTTGCCGACCAGTCGGTGACGAGCGGCAGCCCCTGAACTCGCAGCGGGGCTGACTTGCGCCAGCACTGCACACTGCCGGATACTATACCCATGGGCGAAATAGCCTGGCTGACGAATCACTTCCTGATCGCGATGCCAAACCTCGCGGATCCGAATTTTTCGCGCACGGTTACGCTCATCTGTGAACATTCAAGCGAAGGCGCGATGGGACTGATCATCAACCGCCCGACCGACCTGCACCTGCACGAAATCCTGAAGCAGATGGACATCGAGAGCACCGGGGGCACACCGCTCGACATACCGATACACCTTGGCGGCCCAGTGCAGGGCAATCGCGGCTTTGTGGTGCATGAGCCGCTTGGAAACTGGGAATCCACGCTGCCTGTCTCGGACACTCTCGGTGTATCGACCTCCCACGACATCCTGGTGGCCATAGCGAGAAATTGCGGACCACAGCGCTCGTTCCTGGCGCTTGGCTACGCGGGCTGGGCACCCGGTCAGCTCGAGCGGGAAATCGCCGAAAACGCCTGGCTTAGCGGACCCGCCGACCGGTTGATCCTGTTCGACCTGCCGGCCGAGCAGCGCTGGGAGGCCGCGGCCGGCCTTCTTGGAATCAATATTTCGGCACTGTCTGAAGAAGCGGGTCACGCTTGACGGCCAACACCTATCTTGGCTTTGATTTCGGCAAGAAACACATAGGCGTAGCGGTAGGCGGGACAGCGTCGCGCCTTGCACAGGCGATCGCCACGGTCACCGCCCGCAACGAGCTGCCGGACTGGGACCACATATCACGCCTGATCGAGGAATGGCGACCGGGCGCGCTGGTGGTCGGTCTTCCACTGAATATGGACGACAGCGAGAACGACATGACGCGTGCGGCAAAGAAGTTTGGTAATCGCCTGCGGGCCCGATACAATCTGCCCGTACACATGGTTGACGAACGGCTTACCTCGGTGGCGGCCAAGAACGTGCTCAAGGAAGCAGGTATTCCCGCAAGGCAGCACAAATCCAGACTGGACAGGCTGGCGGCACAGACGATCCTGCAGGCGTTTCTCGATGAACAGGCCGGTACGGGACATGCTTCAGACCATTGATATCGAAGCCACTTTGGCCTACATGGCCGATGAGCTGAAGCCGAGGCTCGCCCTCAACCCCATCATGATCGGAGTTCATACCGGCGGGGTATGGGTGGCATCCCGGCTGCATCGGGCTCTGGATCTCATCGAACCTGCCGGGACGCTGGACATTTCCTTCTACCGCGACGATTTCACGCGGGTTGGAGTCAACCCTCAGGTCAAGACATCCAATCTGCCGGTCAATCTGGATGGCCGCCACGTGATCCTGGTGGATGATGTGCTGCACACCGGACGCACGGTTCGCGCGGCCCTCAACGAGATCTTCGACTACGGACGCCCGGCATCCGTGGTCCTTGCGGTGCTGATATGCCGGGATGGCCGCGAGCTGCCGGTGGAGGCACAGGTGATCGGGCACACACTGAAACTCGGGAAAGGTGAACACATCAAGCTCGTCGGCCCCGAGCCCCTCTCTCTGGTCATCCAGCGGGTGGCGGATTGAGGCACGATGACCTTCAATTCGACGGTCAAGGCCATCTGCGCCACCTGCTTACCATTGAAGGACTCCCGCGGCAGACAGTTCTCGAGATACTCAACACTGCCGAATCCTTTATCTCGGTCGGGGAGCGTGAAATCAAGAAGCTGCCGCTGCTGCGCGGCAAGACCGTAGTAAATCTTTTTTTCGAATCAAGCACCCGCACACGGACAACATTCGAGATAGCTGCCAAGCGGCTGTCCGCCGACGTAATCAACCTGAATCCGTTGGCTTCGTCCACGACAAAGGGGGAAACCCTGCTCGATACGGTACGCAACCTGGAAGCAATGCATACTGACCTGTTTGTCGTGCGGCACAGGGAATCAGGCGCTGCCCATCTGATTGCACAGCACGTCCCGGCACACGTGCATATCATCAATGCCGGGGACGGACGTCATGCCCATCCCACCCAGGGCCTGCTCGACATGTTCACCATCCGCCGGTACAAGGGACCGTTCGAGAACCTGCGGGTCGCCATTGTGGGGGACATACTGCACTCGCGCGTGGCGCGCTCGCAGATCCACGCCCTGACGACGCTCGGGGCGGCGGAAGTGAGGGTAATTGCTCCCAGGACGCTGCTGCCGACCGCAGTCGAAAAACTGGGTGTGCATGCATTCACGGACATAAAAGCCGGCCTGGACGGCGTCGATGTCATCATCATGCTCCGGCTCCAGCGGGAACGCATGAACGGCGCCCTCATTCCCAGCGAACAGGAATATTTCGACCTGTTCGGCCTGACGCCGGAGAAACTCGGCTACGCCAAGCCGGATGCCATTGTCATGCACCCTGGCCCGATGAACCGGGGACTTGAGATAGATTCCGCGGTGGCAGACGGCCCCCAGTCGGTCATTCTGCCGCAGGTTACCAACGGCATCGCGGTGCGCATGGCAATCATGGCACTGATCATGGGGGGATCGGCTGGCGCTCCGGAACCGAGGCGTACGGAATGAGAATCGCGATTACGGGCGGGCACCTCATAGACCCGGCCAATAATGTCGACGGTCTGCACGACCTGTTCATCAGCGAACAGGGATTCGTCGCGGCGATCGGCGCCATGCCGGACGGATTCCAGGCCGACAGGGTCCTGGACGCCCGCGGCAGGCTGGTGCTTCCTGGCCTCGTCGATCTGCGGGCGCGCCTGCGCGAGCCCGGCCTCGAATACAAGGCAACCATGGAAAGCGAGACGCGTGCCGCGGTGAACGCCGGCATCACGACGCTGTGCTGTCCGCCCGACACCTATCCGGTCATCGACACGCCAGCAATGGCACAGATGATCCAGCAGCGCGCCTGGCGTTTCGGGCTGGCATTTGTGCATCCGCTGGGGGCACTAACCCAGGGCCTTCAGGGAAAACTGCTTTCGGACATGGCGGCGCTTGACGATGCGGGATGCGTCGGCTTCAGCAATGCCCTTGAGCCGGTCGCCGACACGCTTGTCATGCGGCGGGCGATGGAATATGCGGCGGGCTTCGATCTGACCGTGTTCCTGCACCCGCAGGATCCGTGGCTGCGCAACGGCGGCTGCATGCATGAAGGCGAGGTGAGCACCCGACTCGGTCTGCCCGGGATCCCCGAGGCGGCGGAAACAGCTGGTCTGGCGCGCGATCTCGCACTGGTGGAACAGACCGGAGTACGTGCGCATTTCTGCCAGCTGTCGAGCGCGCGGGCCGTAGCCATGGTCGCAGCGGCCCGGGACCAGGGTCTGGCGGTCAGTGCCGACGTCACCGCCCACCATCTCCACCTTACCGAACATGACATCGGCTATTTCAATACCCAGTGCCACGTGATTCCACCGCTGCGTGCGGGCCGTGACCGGGATGCGCTGAGACAGGCGCTTAAAAGTGGCGTGATATCGGCCATCTGCTCGGATCACCAGCCCCACGAGTCTGACGCCAAACTGGCGCCCTTCGCGGAATCAGAACCAGGCATTTCGGGCCTTGAAACGCTCCTGCCCCTTACGCTGAGACTGGTTGATGATGAACTGCTGAATCTGCCGGAAGCGATCGCCCTGCTTACCGCCAGACCCGCCCAGATACTGGGCGTCGACGCCGGCCACCTCGGGGTCGGCGCCACGGCGGACCTGTGCATCCTGGATCCGGCGTCACACTGGACCCTGTCAGTCGACCGTATCACGAGCCGTGGACGGAACAGCCCCTTTCTCGGCTGGGAGTTCCGCGGCACAATCACGCACACGCTGGTTGGCGGAAAAATCGTGTTCGAGGCCCGCTGACAGCTGGTCCGGATCCGTAGCCGCCCCGTCGCTGTCAGGTCAGGCTGCGCAGCAGAGTGCCAGGGCGCCCCGCTGGCGGGCTGCCAGCCGCACTGCGGCGGAATGCGGTACTCAGAACGTCACATTGCGCATGGAGTCCCCGAGCTCCTGGCCTTTGGCTTCCTTGCCTTCGAGCTTGATGCGCAGACGCAGATCGTTCACCGAGTCGGCGTTGCGGAGCGCTTCGTCGTAGGTGATCAGCCCGCTCTCGTAGAGATTGAACAGCGACTGATCGAACGTCTGCATTCCGGTCTCCGTCGATTTCGCCATGAGTTCCTTGATGGCGTGGACTTCCCCCTTCAGGATCAGATCCGCGATCAGCGGCGAGTTGATCATGACTTCGACCGCGGGAACGCGACCCTTCCCGGCCTTCATCGGAATCAGACGCTGCGACACCACCGCCTTCAGGTTGAGTGACAGGTCCATCAGCAGCTGGTTGCGCCGGTCTTCAGGGAAAAAGTTGATGATACGATCTAAGGCCTGATTCGCGCTGTTGGCATGCAGCGTCGCCAGACACAGATGTCCGGTTTCGGCAAAAACAATTGCATAGTCCATGGTTTCGCGCGAACGGATTTCTCCGATCAGGATGACATCCGGAGCCTGCCGCAGGGTGTTCTTGAGCGCCGCATCGAATGACTCGGTGTCCACGCCCACCTCGCGCTGGGTGATGATGCAATTGCGCGGCTCATGCACGAACTCGATCGGATCTTCTATGGTTATGATGTGGCCGTAGCTGTATTCATTGCGGTAGCCGATCATGGCTGCCAGCGACGTCGTCTTGCCCGACCCCGTCGCTCCGACAAATATCACCAGCCCGCGCTTGGTAAGTGCAATGTCGGCAAGCACCTTTGGCAGGTTGAGTTCATCGAAACGCGGAATCTTGCTCTCGATGGTTCTCAGCACCATGCCGACAAATCCCTGCTGCATGAACACATTCACGCGGAAACGCCCGATCTCCTTCGGGTTGATCGAAAAATTGCACTCGTTGGTGGATTCGAACTGGCGACGCTGTTCCTCGGTCATGATACCGTAGGTGAAGGCGCGCGCCTGCTCCGGGGTAAGCGCCTGCTTGGTCACGGGCGTAACCTTGCCGTCAATCTTTACCGCTGGAGGCACGCCGGTGGTAATGAACAGGTCCGAAGCCTTCTTCTGGACCATCAGTTTCAGAAGATCACTGAAAACCATTTATCTCTTTCCTCCAGCACCGGCGCTTCCGCCTATCGCTGCTCCGCCGAAATTGTCCTTGTTGGCTGCATATGAACGCGCTTCTTCAAGGCTGACCAGCCGGTTGCGCACCATTTCCATGAGGCACTGGTCCAGGGTCTGCATTCCCAACCCCTGGCTGGTCTGCATGGCCGAATACATCTGCGCGATCTTGTTTTCCCTGATGAGGTTGCGGATCGCAGGCGTACCGATCATGATCTCGTGGGCAGCGATCCGGCCGCCGCTCAGCTTCTTCAGCAGGCTCTGCGCTATCACCGCCCGCAGGCTCTCAGAAAGCATGGCGCGCACCATATCCTTTTCGGCTGCCGGAAAGACGTCCACAATTCGATCTACAGTCTTCGCCGCCGAACTCGTGTGCAGGGTACCAAATACCAGATGGCCGGTCTCGGCTGCTGTCAGCGCCAGGCGGATGGTTTCCAGATCGCGCAACTCACCGACCAGAATGACGTCTGGGTCCTCACGCAACGCTGAACGCAGTGCATTGTTGAATCCGAGCGTGTCGCGTCCGACTTCGCGCTGGTTGATCAGGCAGTTCTTGCTGGTATGCACGAACTCGATCGGATCCTCGATGGTCAGGATGTGTTCGTGGCGACTGTCATTGACGTAGTTGATCATGGCTGCAAGCGTTGTGGACTTTCCGGAACCGGTCGGGCCGGTAACCAGCACGATGCCACGCGGCTGGTCGCAGATTTCCTTGAAGCTGGCGGGTGCTCCGAGCTGCTCCAGCGTAAGTACCTTTGACGGAATCGTCCGGAATACGGCTCCGGGTCCACGTTGCTGGTTGAAGGCATTGACGCGGAAACGCGAGATGTTCGGAAGATCAAACGAAAAATCCGTCTCCAGATTCTCTTCGTAATCCTTCTGCTGCTTGTCCGTCATGATGTCGTAGATCATGTTATGGACAGTGCGGTCGTCGAGCGGGTCGACGTTTATGCGCTTCACATCGCCATCGATGCGGATAAGCGGCGGCAGGCCGGCGGACAGATGGAGATCCGAGGCGTTCTGTTTGTAGGCAAACGCCAGCAATTCGGCGATGTCCATGCAAAAGCTCCTATTGAGGATTTACCGGAAAAACCGGGGTCTCTGATTGCGGTCTTTTTTAGTATAACGGCCAAAGACGCACAAACAAGGCTGCCCGCACCCGGTGCGCCAGCCTGCCGGCATGGTTTTCTGCGCCGGACCGGACGCCGCTGTGAGCCGGAAACAGCATAATGCCGGCTTCCTGAAGCCGGCTCCGGGCTTTCGCTCAGCCGGCATGTCGTTCTAAACTGAGATAAACAACTAATGGAAAGCCTTTCCACAAGACGATGACCGGTCGGATAATCGGATTTATCGGGGCAGGTAACATGGCGCGGAGCCTGGCTGGCGGTCTGCTCGCCAACGGTTGGCCGAAGCAGGACCTGATTCTCTCGGATCCGGAAGCCGACCAGCGCACCCGGGTCAGCCAGACCATGGGGCTTGCTGCCGTCGAGAACAACGGCGAGGTGGCGGACCGCGCCGACGTTCTGGTGCTGGCCACCAAGCCGCAGCTGCTCAAGGCGGTGGCAGACGGGATAGCCGCCAACGTGCAAAAGACCAGGCCACTCGTGATCTCCATCGCCGCCGGGGTGAGGATCGACGACCTGCAGCGCTGGCTCGGCGGAAATCTTGCGATCGTACGGGTCATGCCCAATACTGCATCGCTGATCGGATCCGGGGCGGCCGGCCTGTTTGCCAACACATTCGCAACCCAGTCACAGCGTGACGAGGCCGAATCGATTCTGCGGGCCGTCGGCGTCACGGCTTGGGTTGAAACGGAAGACCTCATAGATGCGGTTACCGCGATATCCGGGAGCGGTCCGGCCTATTTTTTTCTCGTCATGGAAGAGCTCGAGCGTGCGGCAGTAGCGCACGGACTCGATGCGGCAACGGCAAGGCTGCTTACTCTGGAAACCGCCTACGGTGCGGCCAAGATGGCGCTCGAAGGGGGTGAGGAACCAGGCCAGCTGCGCCGGCGCGTCACTTCGCCCGGCGGGACAACCGAACGCGCGATCCAGGCGCTGGAAGCTGGGCATATCGGAGAGCTGTTCGGCAATGCAGTCACGGCTGCCGTCAGACGTGCGCGCGAGCTGGCAGATATTCTCGGAAGGCAATAAATAATGGAAAGCTTCTTTTCCCAGGCTGGCACGCTGCTGATAAACACCCTGTTCGGGCTGTATATCCTTGCGGTCCTGGCAAGATTCATACTGCAGTTGGTGCGCGCCAACTTCTACAACCCATTTGCGCAATTTCTGGTTGTTGTCACCAATCCGCCGCTGCTTCCGCTGCGGCGGATCATACCGGGTCTGTGGGGCATAGACTGGGCTTCAGTGCTGCTAATGCTGCTACTCGAGGCGATCGAGCAGTATTTGCTTGCTCTGCTGCGCGGATACAGCGTCACCGGAACGATGCTCACGGTACTGTCGGTCTCGCAGATCGCCGATCTTGTCCTGTACGTATTCCTGTTTGCGATCTTGATCCGGGCCATCCTCAGCTGGATTGCACCCTATCCGCATAATCCCGCCATGGACCTGCTGGTCAGCCTGACCGAACCGCTGCTGCGTCCGGCGCGACGCATTATTCCGCCTATCGGCGGACTGGATCTGTCTCCGGTCGCGGTGCTCATCCTGATCGAACTGGCAATCATGCTGGTGGACCATCTGACGATGGGTATGGCGCGTCTTGTCGTGACATCGCCATCGGGATGACCGGGCGCGCTGCCGCCGTGGCCTGGGACGGGCCTGATCTGGTCCTGCGGCTGCATGTCCAGCCGCGGGCGCGCCGTGACGAAATTCTCGGACTACACGGGGACTGCGTGAAGATACGCATCAATGCTCCGCCGGTTGACGGCCTTGCCAATGCGCGGCTGGTTGCCTACCTTGCTGAATGTTTCGGGGTAGGAAAAAGCCGGGTTACGCTACTGCGCGGGCACGGCACGAGGGTCAAGATGGCGCGCATCCTGTCACCGGCCAGGGTGCCGCCAGAGCTCGGTCCTGTCAGCTGTGACCAATAGCCTGTTTTCCCGCCTTGCCGGCTACCGACGGTGGAGCCTTGATCTGATCAGGTTCATCGGCGAATACCAGGACTGGGCGGAGCGGCACGGGTTCGGAAGCAGTGAGGACGACCTGCGGATCTACGAGCTGATCGACAGCCTCAAGTCTGACAGCCTTACCGTTGCGGTGGTGGGGGAAGTTTCGCGCGGCAAGACGGCGCTCATCAATGCCCTGTTTTTTGCGAATGCAAACCGTCAGCTGCTGCCGTCCGATGCCGGACGCACGACGATGTGTCCGATGGAGCTGCTGTATGACGAACGCCAGCCACCCTCACTGCGGCTGCTGCCAATGGAAACGCGCAAATCGCCGCTTACCATCGCCGAACTCAAACGCACCCCTATCCAGTGGACCACTGTCGAGCTTGATCCGGGTTCTCCGAAAGACATGGCGGCCGCTTTGCAGGAAATCGCAAGAACCCGGTCTGTGAGCTTTGCCGAGGCGAAGGCGCTCGGTTTTTCCCGCTCCCAGGGCGAATTCGTCCGGACCAGTGGGGGCAGCGATGACACGACGGAAATTCCGGTCTGGCGCCACGCAATCGTCAATTACCCGCACCCGCTGCTCAAAACGGGGCTGGTGATCCTCGATACCCCCGGACTCAATTCCCCGGGGACGGAACCCGAACTTACGCTGAACATGCTGCCGGCTGCCCAAACGGTAATGTTTGTTCTCGGCGCCGATACCGGCGTCACCCGCTCAGATCTGGCAATCTGGAACGATTATGTGCGTACCGGCCGCGGGGCATGTGACACAGGCTGCTTTGCGCTGCTCAACAAAATCGACATCCTCTGGGATGATCTGCGCACCAGCGATGAGATCCAGACCGCCATTGAACAACAGGTTCTCGAGACCGCCCGCGTACTCGGTATCGCTAGGGACCGCGTGTTTCCGGTGTCGGCACAGAAGGGCCTGATTGCCAAAATCAAGGCGGACTTTGTCCTCGCCGCGAAAAGCGGGCTGCCTGCGCTGGAGGCGCATCTCGCCGAGGATCTCGTTCCCGCCAGGGAATCCTATCTGCGCGGAAGGGTCGATCATGAAATCGGCGATATCGTGCGTCGCGCCGAAGCGCTTGTTGCAGGCCGCCTGGCTGACACCGACGACCAGATCGGCGAACTGAGGAGCCTGGGCGGAAAGAGCCAGGACGTCATCCAGGCCCTGACGACGCGCCTGCAGACAGAGAAGGCGTCAAACGCCAGGCAATTTGAAAGCTTCCAGTCGGCGCGCTCCATTCTGTCTGATCAGATCGGCATTCTGCTCGGCTACCTCGATCTCGAACACATCGACCGGCTGATTGCCGACACGCGCCGCGACATGCAGGGCAGCTGGACCACGCTCGGCATCAAGGCGGCGATGGCCCGGTTCTTCGGAGGAACAGAAGCGATGATGGACCGAGTCAACAAGCAGGTCCAACAGATCCGGGGGCTGGTGGAAACCATGTACGTGAAACTGGATACCGCAGAGGATCGGACGAGACTGAGGCCTGTCGGGTTTTCACTTCTTGCCTACCGCAGCGAACTGCGCCGCCTGCAGGACGATGCCGAAACTTTCCGCAACAGCCCGGCGATGGTGCTGACCGAGCAGCATTTCGTCATCGACAGGTTCTTCATCATCCTGGTCAGCCGGGCCCGGGACATCTTCGAACGCTGCCATGGTGGCGCCAAGGCCTGGGGCAAATCCGTCATGATGCCGATGATGACCCGCATCCGCGAGCACCGGATGCTCATGGAACAGCGCCTGCACAGTCTCGGCCGGATTCGCGACAACCTCGAAAGTCTCGGCGACCGGATCGTCGAGCTCGAGGCAACCCGCAGGTCTCTGGCAGACCAGCGGCGTGCCGTAAAGGCGATTCTGGAAAAGATCAGCCCGCCGACCCGCTGTCCGGATGGCGAAAAGAAAGGGCCGGAAGAAATCTCCGGCCCCGCTGAAACGGTCTCCTGATCAGTCCGCGCTATTTGCTCGCGACGGTTGCCGTCAGAGCCTGCTTGATGGAGCCGTAGATCGTGCTGGGAATCAGCGTGTTGGTCGCAAACGCCAGATATCCGGAATCCCAGAAATACAGCTGCATGCGCCACATCTCGCCGTACTGTGCGACCTGAACGTGCTTGCCGTTATTGATGACCAGGACCTCGAGCGGAAGCGCCGGCGCGTGATCTACGCCCGGATAGGGAGCATCCTTGGTCTTTCCGCGGCTGCGGAACTGGGAGTTGATGCGTATGCACTTGTTCTGGGTGTAGGCATTGTCAATGCCGAACCAGACGGCATTGGTACCAACCGGGATCTCTGACACAACGCGCCAGGAAGAGGAGTTGTCCGGATTCATCGCACCCTTGCTGCTTGCATGCAGCGCCGCGGATACCCGGGCAACAGTTGCGGCGAAATTCGCCGGCTTCGCCTTGTAGACCGTATCCTGGCTCTCGCGCCAGTTGTCCCAGTCAGCCATCATCTTCGCCGGTCCGTCGCCATCAAAACTGTTGAGATCGCTTTCCGAGCGCCGCGGAGCGAGCTGGACAGAAATGGGAGTTCCAGGCACCTGGTCCACCACGTTCTTGATCTCGCTGGACACCGCCTTCGCGGCAGCAATCATCTGCGGATATTCTTTTGACTTGGCGTAGTACACCATGGCCAGGGCGACAGGGTTGGCCATGTCGATCTGCGTCTTCTTGCCGGGGCCATAGGTATAGACGGCAACCCGCAGTATCTGGGCGGAAACCGTGTCTGGCGGCATACCCTGGGCCGCAGCTTCATAGGTCGGCGAAGTCAGAATGTATACCCGTGCCTGCTGCACGTTGCGGGGAACCGCGATATTGTCCGTAGCGTGCAGAACCAGGTGTGATGCTGCGATGCTTTTCTCGAGGGCCTGGGTTGTCTGGGCGAAGCTTCCCGACGCATCCAGAATACGCTCAAAGATGCCATATTTCTGGGACGCCATGGCATTGGCGCACCACCCCGTCATCGCGAGCGCAAGCCCGAGCATTACGCCGCTTCGTTTGATAAATCTTATTGTCATATCCTTCTCCTCTCATTCATTTGGTTTTCCAAGTGGACAGATCTTGCGTCAACCGCGCAGCACTGTGGGTCCGCGCAGGTGTAACGCGACCCATTCTGCTGCGAACTGCGTCCAACCGCAACCTGAGAAAAGGTACAAGCGCCGCGGAAACGTCCTGCGCGGGCGTGTCGGGAAAACGGACTGAAGGATTTACTTCACAAATGAATGTTTATAAAGATATTTTATGCCATCGGAACCCTCTGCGACTTATCGTCCATCCTGGAGCGTCTGCAGCGCGTGAATCGCCTGGCCGAACCCCTGCTTGGCGGACATCTGCCAGAGTCGGACCGCTTCAGTGCGGTTCTCTTTGACCCCTTCTCCCATGATGTACATGAGGCCGAGATTGAATTCTGCCGGGGCATAGCCATGTTCCGCCGCCATCCCCCACCATCTCACTGCTGCGGCCGCATTGGGTTGGACACCCGCGCCCTGGGCATACAGCAATCCGAGATCAAACTGGGCCAGCAGATGCCCCTGTAGCGCCGCCAGACGCCACCAGCGCGCGGCTTCATGCATATCGTGGGGTACTCCGGTGCCACTGGCATAGAACACGCCCAGATTATACTGTGCCTTGATATGGCCCTGTTCGGCGGCGCGTCTGTACCACTTTGCGGCAACCGCCAGGTTCTGGTCTATACCCGCCTGCGCATCTCCACTGGCATAGAGCTCTCCCAGCGCAAACTGGGCATTCCGGTTACCGTCAGC
>JAJYCY010000005.1:0-12600 GCA_021778035.1 Pseudomonadota bacterium | reverse complement strand
GTCCGCCCCGCAATTGCCTGGCCCGCCTGGTGATGGTACAAGACGGACTGCCCATCTTGTGGATACCTCATGACACGCGCGGATTCCGGGCGCGGAGCCGTCGGTCCCCGACCCCCCCACCGGCAAAAGTGCGGCTACAGCTATGCCTGATCGCCCGCGGGTCTGGCAGGCACTGTGGCTCGCGACCCGCAGCCGGCGCACGGCCGCGGTCAGTCTGCTGTCGTTTTCCTCGGGTCTGCCACTGGGTCTGGTCTGGATTGCGATTCCAACCTGGCTCGCACGCGAAGGCGTGGATATCCGGATCATCGGGCTTTTTACCCTCGCGCAGGCGCCCTGGAGCTTCAAGTTTCTGTGGTCACCCCTGATTGACCGCTATTCCCTTCCCATTCCGCGGCTCAGCCGCAAACTGGGCTGGACTCTTCTGTGGCAGATCATCCTCCTTGCAGGAACCATGATCCTTGGCGGGGTGGCCTGGCATCACGATGCCATCTGGATCGCAGGTACGCTGACCCTGGCCATCGCCTTCGCCTCGGCAAGCCAGGACATTGCCATTGACGCCTACGCGGTCGAGGTGCTCCATCCGCAGGAACAGGGAATCGCGGTAGGAGCACGCATCGCGATCTATCGTGCCGCGATGTTTGTCGCGGGCGGCCTGACCATCACCCTGGCCGGCCTCTGGTCCTGGCCCGTCCTGTTCTGGCTGATCGCCGCACTGTACCTGCCGATGATGGCGGTGACGTGGCTGGCGCCAGCAGCAGACAGCGACCGGATTGACGCGCCACAGTCCCTGCGCGCTGCGGTATGGGAACCCCTGGTCGGATTCCTGGCCAAGCGGCGGGCACTGGAGCTGCTGGCATTCCTGCTTCTCTACAAGCTGGCGGACAACTTCGCCGGCGCCCTGGTGCGCCCGTTCCTCGTACAGATGGGATTCAACAGTCTCGATGTCGGAGTGGCAACTGCCACGATCGGCCTGGCTGCAACCCTGTCGGGCACGTTCCTCGGAGGGGCGCTGACCACGGCGATGGGTCTTGGCAACGCGCTCTGGGCATTCGGAGTGCTGCAGCTGCTATCGAATCTGGGCTATGTCCTGATCGCCGCGACCGGCGTCAACCGCCTGGTGATGTACGGTTCGATCGGATTCGAGAGCTTTGCCACCGGCATGGGCACCGGCGCCTTCAGTGTGCTGCTGTTGCGTATGACACAGAAAGAATATTCCGCAACACAATATGCGCTGTTCTCGAGCATATTTGCGCTACCGCGCATCTTGGCCGGACCGGTGACCGGAGTCATGGTGGCAGCAGTCGGATGGCAGGATTTTTTCCTCTTCACGCTGATAATCGGAATTCCTGGCCTCATCGTACTGCAGCGTTTTTCGCCTCTCGGCACGCGCGAACCAGACATCGAGTCGCTGGCGACCAATCCTGTGCGCGCCCTGCATCCCGTGGCGCTCATCGCGCGCGGTCTGGCAACCGGGATAGCAGCTTTTGCGATAGCAGCGCTCGCCTTCGCTGCCCTGGGTGCCCTGGCGGCAATGCACCGCGATCTGTCTGAAGGGTTCAGCCTTGCGGGTCCATTCACCGCGCTGTTCCATCCACGTCATATCGGGGACTGGATCGAACTGTTTGCGGTATCGGTATTCGCGGTGCTATCCGGCCTCGTCGTGCCTGCCATCTCGGTCGCGCGCGCCCGCAGCGCCGCCCTGCGCGCCGCAACTGCGGACTCCGCGCCACGCTGAGGCGATACGAGCGGCTGTTAGCGGGCGAGGACTGCGCGCAACGTCAGGGGGCGGTACTTCCGCCGCTTTGCCCCCTGAGTTCGTCCAGCATGCCATCCATGTGCAGCTCGGTAAGCTCCGTGAAGCCGCCGATGCACCGCCCGTCGATGATGATCTGCGGCACCGTGCGCGCCCCACTGGTCTCGCGTACATAGTCCCGCATGGCAGCACGATCGAGATCGATGCGCACCTCCGTATACGGAATAGTCCACTTTTCGAGCAGCCCCTTGGCTTTCTGGCAGATGGGACAGGTACCAGTACTGTAAACCTTGACGCGGGCCATGCGGATTTCCTCAGTGTCGTGCAATTCGTCCCGGGTTACTTTGGCCACGGGACGTCAAAACTCCTGCTCGTAATCGATGATCAGCGGCGCATGATCGGAAAAGCGCTTCTCCCTGTAGATACGCTCTTTCGCCGCCTTTGCCGAGATGCCGGGCGTAGCGATCTGGTAGTCGATTCGCCATCCGACGTTTTTCGCCCACGCCTGCCCACGGTTGGACCACCAGGTATACTCGTCCGGCCGCGGGTTGAGCGTGCGAAACACATCGACCCATCCCGTGTCTTCCAGCACCACCGACAGCCAGGCGCGTTCCTCCGGCAGAAATCCCGAATTCTTGCGGTTACCGCGCCAGTTTTTCAGGTCGATCTCCCGGTGCGCGATATTCCAGTCTCCGCACAGGATATACTCGCGGCCATCGGCCCGGAGTTTCTGCAGATGCGGCAGAAACAGGTCCATGAACCGGTACTTGGACTCCTGCCGGTGCGGACCCGCCGAGCCCGATGGCAGGTAGAGCGACACGACGCTGAGAGCGCCGAAATCCGCCTGCAGGTAACGGCCCTCCCCATCGTGCTCCTCTGACCCGAAGCCATGGTGCACACGGTCGGGCTGCCTCCTGCAATATAGCCCCACACCGGAATAGCCCTTCTTGGCCGCAAACGAGAAAAACCCGTGGTATCCGGCGGGCGACCGCATCTGCGGAGCAAGCTGGTCCTCCTGGATCTTGATTTCCTGGACGCATACGACATCGGCTTTCTGCCGGGCAAGCCACGTGTAAAAGCCTTTGGACATGGCCGACCGTATGCCGTTGACATTCAGGGTTATTATTCTCATTGCCCGAGACCGTACCTTCCCATACCTCAGGGGGATCGAGGGCATCGGGTCTGGCGTGCCGGTACGCCGGATCCGTCGGCCGCTGCCGCGCTGGCCATCAACCAGCAACCAGCTGGACCGCCCCCGCCCAAAGAGACACGCTGCGGCGCGGCGCCGGTTATAATCGTGCCTTCACTGCTCCCGCCCGCAACGAGGCCCACGATGGTTCGTGCCTACCAGAAGGAATTTCTCGACTTTGCCGTCAGTTCCGGCGCGCTCCGGTTCGGAGAATTCAAGCTCAAATCCGGGCGCCTCAGCCCCTATTTCTTCAATACCGGGCTGTTCAGTACCGGGGGCCGGCTCTCGAAACTCGGCCGCTTCTACGCTCACGCGATCCTCGATTGCGGGCTTTCGTTTGACATGATATTCGGACCAGCCTACAAAGGCATCCCGCTGGTGGCCGCAGTCGCGATCGCGCTCGCCGAACAGCACGGGCGCGACGTCCCTTATGCCTTCAACCGCAAGGAAGCCAAAGATCACGCCGAAGGCGGGATCATCGTGGGATCACCCTTGCAGGGACAGGTACTGATCATCGATGACGTCATTTCTGCCGGCATTTCCATCGGCGAGTCCGTCGACATCATCCGCGCCGCCGGCGCATCAGCGGCCGGGGCCATGATCTCCCTCAACCGCCAGGAACGCGGCTCCGGAAACGCCTCTGCGGTCACCGAGGCCGAAAACCGCTACCGCCTGCGGATCACCAGCATTGTCACGTTGGATACGGTCGTGGAATACCTGGCCTCAACTCCAGACCTCAGCCAGCACGTGGAAGCGATCCAGGCGTACCGCACGAAATATGGAGCATGACCGGCCCGTCAGCCGGATGCGGTGACGCGGCGTTCGCGAAAATGCGTGGTACTGTCATCCTGTGGCGCATGGATCATGCCTTCGCACACGGCACCCTCGGCAATGGCAATCCTGCGGCTCGTCAGATTTCCGACAACGTGCGCGCTTGCCGCGAGCTCGAGCTTCTCGCGCGCAACGATATCGCCCTCGACACGGCCGGCAATGAACACGTGACTGGCCGTGATCGAGCCTTTCCAGTACGAACCGGCAGCCAGCACCAGGCTGCTTTCAAACAGGCCATCGCCTTCCATGCCGCCGTACACAACGGTGTTCTCAGACCCCGTGATGACACCGCGGAAGGTCGCATCGTGACTCAACACACTGCGGAACTCGCCGGCACGATCCAGCGTGCGCCTGCGCCGCCAGCGCAATAGCCAGCCAAACATGAATGTCCCCCGCCCCGAACAGGACTGTCAGAAACCGCGGGAAGAATAAGAGGAAACCCCTGTGATTGCAACGGCAGGGACGCTGCGATCAGACCAGCAGCTTGACGCCGACGACGATCGTGACCGCCTCGAACACGCGCTTGATCCATCGGTTGCCGCCGGCAATCGCCCAATGGGCACCGAGATAGCCACCGAGCAGCGACCCCGCGAGCAGTGCCGGCACCCACAACCAGCACACCTGTCCGAGCACACCGAGCGTGAAGGCTCCTGCGCCGTTCCAGAACACCCCGACGAGCACCAGCGTATAGGCGACCGCCCTGCGATAATCGAGGCCGAACCACCCGATAAGCCACAGCGTGCAGAACAGCCCCGTACCTGACGTCAGGGAACCATTCAGGAATCCGATGATGAACAGGCCGACGCCACCCACGACATAACCCTGCAGGCCGCGGTTGCGTGGCCGGTATTCCTGGCCGAGCTTCTGGTTGAGGAGAGAGTAGATACCCAATCCGACCGTCAGCATGCCCAGCAGCGTCTCGGCGGCGGCGGCGGGCAGGTGCAGTACTGTCAGCGCACCCAGGGCGACCCCCGGCATGCCACTGCCCAGGATGAACAGCGAGAAGCGCCTGTCCAGTGAGTGTTCGCGCAAGTGACGCGCTGTTGCACCGAGGCCCAGGGCCACGGTTGCCACCTTATGCGTCGCCAGGGCGACCGCAAACGGAAGACCCAGAAATATCAGCGCCGGGAACTGAATCAGCCCGGCGCCGCCGCCGGCAAACGCCGCGAAACCGTTGGCGGCCAGCGCGACCAGCAGCAGCACGGCCTGCTGCAGTTCCGGGTTCACCTGCCGGCCAGCCCGCGCACCGGCTGCCAGGTACCCACGCATGCCCGGCGCGGCAGCGGCGCCGCGCCGGGCGGCCGAGGCAATCCGGCTGGCGGGCCGACGTCTACGCCGATTGACTTTTCGGACTGCGCCCCTAGTCTTGAGTAGCAGGCCACAGGGAAAATGACACGTTCCATGAACATGAAACATACCATAGCCGCGCTGTGTTTCCTGTCGATAGCGCTCATCCCGCTGACAGGCTTTGCCGGGGGCTCTTTCGTCATCAAGAAATGTCGTGGGGCCAATGGCGAGTGGTACTACGGGGATACCGCTGATCGGGCCTGCGCTCGCTCCAAGGTGATTGAAATCAACAATGCCGGAATCAAGACCAAGGAGCTGGCTGCACCCCTGACGCCTGCCCAGCTTGCAAAGCACAAGAAAGCGGAGCGGAAAGCACGGGCTCAGGCACGCAGGGACCGGATTCTGTTGTCGATGTACGGCGATGCCAAAGACATCACGTACGTGCGGAACCGCAAGATTGCCGACATCAAGAACCTGATCAGTGGCGAAAACGACACGCTGAAATCCCTGGCGGCAACGCTCCCCCGGCTGGAGGCCCAGGAATCGGCGGAGGCGTCCACGGACAAGGCTGCCGCGGCCAGCACGGCCATGGTGATCACCGACACCAAGGCCCAGATCGCCACACATGAGGCAAACATCAAAAACGACGAACAGGCGATAACGCAGGTCCGCAAGCAGGCTGCCTCGGATCTTATCCGCTACCGCAAACTCAGGGGCATACCTCAGTCGGCGACGGCCACTCCTTGAGCCGGACCCGGCCTGGCGCCATGCTAGTCAGGGACGACCCAGCGCTGGCCGGCATCCGTCGCTTCGTTTTTCCAGAACGGAGCGCGGGTCTTCAGCTCATCAATCAGGTAGCGGCAGGCCTGAAACGCTTCGTCGCGGTGGGCTGACCACACCGCCACCAGCACAATCGGATCCGCGGGCTTCAACCGGCCATAGCGGTGAATCACCAGGGCATCCAGGATGTCCCAGCGGGTCATGGCTTCTCGGCTTACCTTCTCGAGATGCTTTTCGGTCATGCCGGCGTAGTGTTCTAGGGTCATTTCCCTGATCTGGCGCCCCTGGCTGAAATCCCTCAGACTTCCGACAAATACCGTCGTCGCCCCGAACCGGCCGGCCAGCGATCCGGACTGCTGCTGGTAGGCGGCCACCTCCTGCCAGGGATCAAACGGATCAGACTGTACCCGGATCATCTAGCCGCCTGTCACTGGAGGAAAAAAGGCGATCTCGTCGCCGGGACCCACGGGATGATCCATCGCCGCGTATTCCTGGTTGATGGCTACAAGCACTCTGACCGGACCCAGCGCTCCGGACACGCGACTCCAGACATCCGACGCACACCGGATACCTTCCGCATCCACCAGCTCCTGGTCTCTGCCCAGCCGCTCCCGGATGCCTGCAAAGTAACGGACCTGGATCAGGTTCATGGGTTCATGCCGCCTGGTCGCACACCACAGTCCGGAACGCGCCTGCGCGGTTTTCCGTGCCGCAACCCGCCTTTGCCTTCCTGTTTCCACCCTGACCCGCGCTCAAGATCCTGCCCCACCGGCATGTCGTGTCATGCTCCGATAACCTTGCTGCCCCCGCATCCGGGCATCGTCCCTCATTATTGCCGCCGATGCAAAATCCGTTAAACTCGCAGATAATCCGACTACCCGGGAAGGGGGTGGGGGCGGGCCCGGTGCTCTGAACGGGTTCCGGGTGTTACCTCAACTTTAAAGTAACTATAAATAAATGGGTCTTATGCGACACCGCAGTAATACTAATTAGTTTTGCACTTCCTAACACTATAAAGTTGCCTGTTATTTTCGCCTCCGGTCCAAAGTCCAGTGCCAGGGTGCGGTTGGGCCCGGCAGAGGGTTTATGTCCCCGTTTTCCGGGGCGGCAGTGAGGCTCATCCGTGTAACTGGCGCTGTAACGAGGAAACAATAAGATGGCAAAACTGGTAAAACCGCACGGCAGCGACACCCTCAAGCCGTTGCTGCTCGAGGGTGCAGCACTCAAAGCCGGACTGGAACACGCGAAATCACTGCCAAAGGTGAAGATTTCTTCGCGCGAGACCGGTGACGTGATCATGCTGGGCATCGGAGGGTTCACCCCCCTCGACGGGTTCATGACCCGCGCGGACTGGGAAGGCGTCTGCGATGGCATGAAAATGGCAAACGGGCTGTTCTGGCCGATTCCGATCACACTGTCCACGGACAAGGCCACCGCCGACAGCATCAAGACCGGCACGGAAGTCGCCCTGGTCGACCGGGAAACGGGCGAGACCATGGCAACCATGAAGGTCGCCGAGAAATACACCATCGACAAGGCACATGAATGCATGATGGTGTACAAGACCACCGACCTCGAACACCCGGGCGTCAAGATGGTCATGGAGCAGGGAGAAGTGAACCTCGCGGGACCCGTCAAGGTGCTTTCCCAGGGGGATTTCCCGAAGAAATATTCCAATTACATGACCCCAGCCCAGACCCGCAAGCTGTTCGAGGAGAAGGGCTGGTCGACGGTTGCGGCGTTCCAGACGCGCAATCCCATGCATCGTTCGCATGAATACCTTGCTAAGGTCGCGGTCGAGACCCTGGACGGAGTGCTGATTCACTCTCTGCTTGGGAAACTCAAGCCTGGCGATATTCCGGCCGAAGTTCGTTCCGAGGCCATTGCCACCCTGATTGACAAGTACTTCGTCAAGAATACGGTGGTGCAGTCCGGCTATCCGCTGGACATGCGCTACGCCGGACCCCGGGAGGCGCTGCTGCACGCGCTGTTCCGCCAGAATTACGGCTGCTCGCACCTTATTGTCGGCCGTGACCACGCCGGCGTCGGCGACTATTACGGGCCATTCGACGCCCACAAGATCTTCGACGAGATCCCGAAGGACGCACTGCAGACCAAGGCACTCAAGATTGACTGGACGTTCTGGTGCCACAAATGCGGCGGCATGGCCAGCGCACGCACCTGCCCGCACGAAGCCGGTGACCGTCTGCTGCTGTCCGGGACCAAGCTGCGCAAGGCGCTGTCCGAAAACGCGCCAGTTCCGGCCGAATTCAGCCGCCCTGAAGTACTGGAAATCCTGCGCAAGTACTACGCCGGACTCCAGGATCATGAGCGCGTTGAAGTCAAACTGAGCGGCCACTCGGCGAAGTAGGCGCAGCTGGCGGCCAGGAAGGCAACCGTCCGCCCGGACACAGCTGCTGAAGAATTGAGAGACAGTACTTTTGAGTTCAACCTAAAGATGGAGAGCAACCATGCCGACATTCGTACGTACCGACAAATGTGATGGCTGCAAGGGTCAGGACAAGACCGCTTGCATGTACATCTGCCCGCACGACCTGATGCTGCTTGACAAGGATGGATCCAAGACCGGACACGCCATGAAGGCGTTCAACCAGGAACCGGAGCAGTGCTGGGAATGCTATTCCTGCGTCAAGATCTGCCCCCAGAATGCCATTGAGGCACGTCACTATGCCGACGTCGTTCCGCTGGGAGGCTCGGTGCAGCCTCTGCGTGGTACCGATTCGATCATGTGGACAATCAAGTTCCGCAACGGAAACATGAAGCGGTTCAAGTTTCCGATCCGCACCACCGCCGAGGGTTCGATCAACCCCTACGCGAACAAGCCGAAGCCGGATATCAAGGATATCGGCAGTGCGGCGCTGTTCACCGAGGCGAGCGTGTACAAGTGCGACCGCAGCCAGCTGCTGCACGCCAAGTAAGATTTTTCAACCTGTAACCGGTACCGGGGTGCTGGCTGTTCCGGACCGGGCGTGAACAAATTGGAAGGTGGAATTATGGCTACAGAAGCTACTTTTGGAAATCCGCAGGTAGTCGAGGAAGAAGTCGACATCCTCATTATCGGCGGTGGCATGGCTGCGTGCGGCTGCGCGTTCGAGATGATGCGCTGGGTGGAAGGCACCGGCCTCAAGATCAAGCTGATCGACAAGGCTGCGATGGACCGTTCGGGCGCCGTGGCTCAGGGTCTGTCCGCAATCAACACCTACATGGGCGGACAGGATCCTGCTGACTACGCGCGCATGGTTGCCAATGACCTGATGGGCATCACCCGCGACGACCTGGCCTACGATGTGGGCCGTCACGTGGACGACTCCGTGCACCTGTTCGAGGAATGGGGTCTGCCGGTCTGGAAGCAGCCCGGTGACGAAGGCAAGTCACTCAGGGACGGCGGCAAGCCGGTACGTTCCGGAAAGTGGCAGATCATGATCAACGGCGAGTCCTACAAGGTCATCGTCGCCGAAGCCGCGAAGAAGGCCCTGGGCATGGCGAACATCCAGGAGCGTGTTTTCATCGTCAAGCTGGTCAATGACAAAAACGACCCGAAGCGCGTTGCCGGTGCCGTAGGCTTTTCGGTGCGTGAAAACAAGGTGTACGTGTACAAGTTCAAGTCCTGCCTGCTTGCCGCCGGCGGTGCCGTGAACATCTTCCGGCCACGCTCCGTGGGCGAAGGTACGGGCCGCGCCTGGTACCCGGTGTGGAACGCGGGTTCGACCTACGCGATGGCTGCCGAAGCCGGCGCCGAACTCACCATGATGGAAAACCGCTTCGTGCCGGCCCGCTTCAAGGACGGTTACGGTCCGGTAGGTGCCTGGTTCCTGCTGTTCAAGGCGAAAGCCGTCAATGCTTTCGGCGAGTCCTACATGGAAAAGAACAAGGAGATGCTCAAGCAGTATCCTCCTTATGGTCTGGCGGCAGTGCCCGCATCCTGCCTGCGCAACCACCTCATGATGCACGAAATGAAGGAAGGCCGCGGTCCGATCTACATGGACACCCCGACCGCTCTTGCCAAGCTTGCCGAGACCATGACTCCGAAGGAGATCAAGCACCTCGAAGCCGAGGCATGGGAAGACTTCCTCGACATGTGCATCGGACAGGCTGGCGTCTGGGCGGGTGAAAACATCGAACCAGAAAAGAAGGCCTCCGAGCTCATGCCCACCGAGCCGTACCTTCTCGGTTCTCACTCCGGGTGCTGCGGAATCTGGGTTTCCGGTCCGGAGGACCTGGGTGCGCCTAAGGAGTGGAGCTGGGGCTACCGTTCCATGACCACCATCAAGGGTCTGTTCACCGCCGGCGACGGCGTGGGTGCATCGGGTCACAAGTTCTCCTCCGGCTCGCACGCCGAGGGCCGCATTGCGGCCAAGGGCATGATCAAGTTTGCCCTCGACAACAAGACCTGGAAGCCGGAGCTGGATACGCCGGTTAACGAGCTGGTGGAAGAAATCTACCGTCCGGTACGCACCTATCTGGAGCACAAGGACTACACCACCGCCATCGACGTCAACCCGCACTACATCACCCCCAAGATGCTGCAGTTCCGTCTGCAGAAGATCATGGACGAGTACTGCGCGGGCGTGGCGACCTGGTATCAGACCAACGCCAAGATGCTGAGCGTGTGCGAAGAAAAGCTCGAAATGCTGAAGGAAGACGCACTGAAGATGCGCGCCAAGGACCTGCACGAGCTGCTGCGTGCCTGGGAGAACTACCACCGCGTTCTCACTGCCGAAGCGCACATGAAGCATATCCAGTTCCGCGAGGAATCGCGCTACCCCGGTTTCTACTATCGCATGGACTACAACTTCATCGATGAGAAGAACTGGAAGTGCTTCGTGAACTCCACCTATGACCGGAAGGCCAAGAAGTGGACAGTCTTCAAGAAGCCGCATGTGGATCTTGTCTCGAAGCCGACTGCCGGCCACTGAGTTCCACACAGTAAAGGCAGTACAGGGGGTCCGGGCAGTGATGCCCGGACCCTTTTTTCTCTGAGCAGTCCGGGATGTTCTGCCTCTGGGCTCCGCCACCGGGCGAAACCCAGAGGCAAACCGATTCCGTGTCAGATTGCCCAAGCCGAGGGGCCACCATGCAAGACAACTTCAATTTTTCCGACCTTCTGCCGAAGAGTCCCGTGATTCCCGTCAGGCTTGAGCTCGATGAAACATTCCAGTTCAGCTGTCACAAGGGGATTGCCTGCTTCAACCGGTGCTGCCAGAACATCGATATCACCCTGACACCCTACGATATCCTGCGCCTAAAGAATCACCTCGGGCTGAAGTCGTTCGAATTCCTGCACCGGCACACGGTACCGTTTGAAATGGACGGCCATGGCATGCCCGGCGTCAAGCTGAAAACCCGGGACGACACCAGCGCCTGCCAGTTCGTCACGGAAGAGGGCTGCAGCGTCTATGCCAGCCGCCCCACTGCCTGCCGCTATTACGCGCTCGGCATGATGTCAATGCGCACCAAGGATTCTTCGGATGATGAGGATCATTATTTTGTTGTGCGGGAGGACCACTGTCTCGGGCACCTGGAACCCAGACACCAGACCATACGTGACTACCGCACGGAACAGGGCATCGACACGTATGATGAGCTGAACCGGGAATGGCGGCAGATCATCCTCAAGAAACGCTCTTGCGGCCCAACCATTGGCCGGCCTTCCGACCGGAGTTTTCAGCTGTATTTCATGTGCAGCTACGACCTGGACAGCTTCCGTGAATTCGTAAGAAGTGAAAGCTTCGGCAGGGTCTATGAAATCAGCCCGGAGGCGATGGAAAGTCTCATGGCAGACGAGCTTGAGCTCATGAAATTCGGATTCCGGTTCCTCAAACAGGCGCTGTTTGGGGAAAATACGATTCCCGTCATGGCTGGCGCCGCAGAGGAACGTGCGAAACGCAGACGGGAGATCAACGAACAAGAACGGCAGGAACACCGTCGCGGCGCTGAATCCGGCCTGCCTCCCGGGGACTCCGGGAAATAACGCACCCCCGGAGCCGGAGAGTGCGGGGCGTGCCGGTCAGCCGGCGGCGGACGGCATGCTGACCCGCGCAGCGCCCGAGGCGCTGGATAGGCGTTTCAGCGCTGCCAGATCGTGGATACGCACATTCCGGCGCTGCACAGTCAGGACCTTTTCATCCTGGAACCGGGTGAACACCCGGCTTACGGTTTCGACTGCCAGACCCAGATAGTTGCCAATGTCATTCCTCGACATGCTGAGATTGAATTCATGCGAGGAAAAGCCGCGCTGAGCCAGCCGCGTCGACAGACTGAGCAGATATGACGCCAGACGCTCTTCGGCGGATTTCTTTCCAAGCAGCGTCATAAGCGTCTGGTCATGCAGCACTTCCTTGCTCATGATGCGCACCAGCTGGCGCGGAAGGTTCGGAATCCGCGACCACAGTTCCTCGAGCTGTGCGTAGGGAAGCTCGCATACACTCGTCGTTTCGAGCGCCTTCGCGGTACAGGCGTGACGACCATGGCCTATGGCATCCAGTCCGACCAGCTCGCCCGGAAGGTGGAAACCCGTGACCTGCTCGCGTCCGTCCTCCGTAAGGGTGTAGGTCTTTACCGACCCCGACCGCACGGCAAAGATGGATTCGAACGGCTCGCCCATCTGGAAAAGGTATTCGCCACGCTGCACCGGGCGGCGGCGACGGATGATGCTCTCGAGAATGTCGAGATCCGATTCGGATACGCCTACTGGAAGGCACAGCTGGAAAAGCGTGCACTCCCGGCAGGCAACCCTGAG
>JAJYCY010000091.1:3120-4412 GCA_021778035.1 Pseudomonadota bacterium | reverse complement strand
CGATCGGATGCACCTGACCGCCCGGAACCGGAACATGGTCGAGAAGCGCCACTGATGCCAGGGTACTGTTACGGTCAGGATGGCCATCGGGCAGGCAGCGCTCGTCGCCGAAATACACGTGCCATGTATTCCAGCAGGTGTCGAGCGTGCGCAGCTGCTCATACAGGGAACGCGGCGTACTGCCACCGGCGAGCACGATGCGGAAGGCACCGCGCCGGCCCGCCGCCTCACGGGCAATGCGTGCGATCGCGCGCACAGCGCCTGCATCGAGGGCCGCCCGGTCCGGATAGAGATGCCAGCGCACGATTTGCCGGCCAGGTTCCAGCGCTGACTCCATGATCCACAACCCCCGTGACGGACCGGACGCCCGGGCTTCGAGCACCCCACCGCCCTGCATGCCGAACCGTCCGGATCAGCAATCCTGGCCAGGCGCCAGATTGTCTTCAGCGCCCGGATTCGTTGCGCACGGCGTGACCACCAAATCCCCGGCGCATCATGCTGAGCAGCTTCGCGGCAAAGTCATCACCGCCCTGGCTCGCAAAACGCGTCATGAGTGCCAGGCTCATGACCGGCGCCGGCACACCCTGCTCGATTGCCTCGATTGCCGTCCACCGGCCTTCGCCGGAATCCGCGACATAGGGAGCGACGGCATCGAGCCCGCCTTCCTGCTTCAGAAATTCCGCCGTCAGGTCGAGGAGCCATGAACGCACGACACTTCCGTGACGCCACATTTCCGTGACCGCGGCGAGATCGAGCCTGAAATCGGCACGCGCCTGCAGCAGCGCCAGGCCCTCGGCCAGGGACTGCATCATCCCGTACTCGATGCCGTTGTGGACCATCTTGACGAAATGTCCGGATCCGGTGGGGCCACAGTGCAGCCAGCCTGAGCGCGGATCCGGCGCCAGCAGCTTCAGAAACCGCTCGATTGTGCTGACTGCTTCGGCGTCCCCGCCGACCATGAGCGCATAGCCGTTTTCCAGACCCCAGATGCCGCCCGACACACCGGCGTCCACGAACCGGATTCCGTGCCGCGCAAGCTCACCGGCACGACGCATGGAATCCCGGTAATAACTGTTGCCGCCATCGACGATAATATCGCGGGGCGACAGAAGCGCCGCCAGCCGGTCGATGGTCTGCTGCGTGGCCTCGCCGGCCGGGACCATCAGCCAGACAACGCGCGGCACGGACAGGCACTGCACCAGCCGCTCCAGCGACTCCGCCGCTTCAACGCCGGTTTCCGCGGCGAGGTCGCGGGCCTGTTCCGGATTACGGCTGAACCCCGCCACGCTGAT
>JAJYCY010000091.1:0-3020 GCA_021778035.1 Pseudomonadota bacterium | reverse complement strand
CGCACGGCACAGAACAACGTCCCGGCATGCAGCGTATCCGCACCGGGATTTCCGTACGACAAAGGGGTAAGGCCATGTCTGCAGTCGAATCAGATGTCCGGTCCAGACCGGCACCGATGCCTGAGCCGCGGCGCGTACGCGCCCTGTTCGTCCGGTCCGTATGGCTGCCGGCGATCGTTTCTGCGGTGCTCCTGCTCATCGCACTCGGCATGCTCCTGTCCATGTCCTGGCACAGCCTCGAACGGCTGCGACCGGTAGAGCAGCACCGTGCCCTGGTCAGCCGCATCGAGAACGCGGGCCTCAGCCTCGAACAGGCGCTGGTGGAAAACATCGGCAACAAGAAGCCCATCAGCGAAAAAACCGTGAGGCAGCTGCGCCGGCAGATCGCGGCGGTTGGATCGATGGACGCCTATCTGGCACCGCGCACACCGGCGCGCATGCAACGCATCGAAACCCTGCTGTCACACACGAAACTGTCGCCGCATGCCAAGGCGATCGAAGCACTCGGCCTCATGCGCAGCATACTGCTCGCCGAAGTCCACGCCCATGACAGGCTTGTGTCGCGGGTATACCGCAACACCGAGCTGGAATTCCACGTGGTGCTGGTGGTGATCATCGCGCTTCCGCTGCTCGCTATCCTCACGATTTTTTTCCTGCGCCATCGCATCCTGCAGCCGCTCAACAATCTGCGCTCACTGATGACGATGCTGGCGCAGCAGAACTACAGCGCCGCGCCAGTGGACGGCGTCGAACCCATGCTCCGGCCGCTGTTTGACAACTACAACCAGCTGGTCGGCCGCCTGGCACGCCTTGAGGAGGCGCGCAATGCGCGCCAGCAATCGCTCGAGAAGGAAGTGCGGTCCGCGAGCCAGGCCCTGCTTGAGCAGCAGCGCAACCTTGCCAGCGCTGAACGGCTTGCCGCGGTCGGCGAAATCGCAGCCGGCATCGCCCACGAGCTGCGCAACCCGCTTGCTGCCATACAGATGACACTCACCAACCTGCGGCGGGAAATCACCGACAGCGAGCAGGTCGAGCGCATTGATCTCATCATTGCCGAGCTGAAACGGCTGGCGCGGCTACTGAATGATGTCCTGAACGACGCGCACCAGGCACCGGAACCGATGAAGGTTGTGTCGCTGGCGAAAGTCGTGGAAGAGCTTCTCGCGCTCGCCCGCTACCAGCTGCCAGAGCACGTGCGCGCTGAGTGCAGCATTTCACCCGATCTGTTGTGCCGCCTGCCCGAAGACCGGCTGCGCCAGGCACTGCTTAACCTGATCCTCAATTCTGCCCAGGCGATGGACCGGACTCCAGGAACGGTCGCCATCGATGCCTGTCGCGAGAACCGCCGCCTGCACCTCGAGATCCATGACGACGGTCCCGGATTCCCCCAGGACCTGATCGACACGGGAATCCGGCCTTTCGTCACCGGCCGCGAACACGGAACCGGCCTCGGGCTGGCTACCGTCAGACGGTTCGTTGCCGATCTCGGCGGCGAGCTGCGCATCACCAACCGCACGCCTAACGGCGCCTGCATCATTATGGACCTACCCTGCGGAGAGCTGCAAAATGGCTGATACCCTGCTTGTCATAGAAGATGAAATCCTGCTTGGCTCCGAACTTGCACGGCACTACCGCAGCGAGGGCTGGGAAGTGGTTGTGGCAACCACCCTGGCGCACGCCGAACGCGCCCTGCTTGACCAGCGCGTCGACCCGCTGGTGGTACTTTCCGACATGAGTCTGCCCGACGGCAACGCGCTCGATCTGCTCGAGAAGATCCGCAGCCAGTGTGCCTGCGGAGAATGGATACTGCTTACCGCCTACGGAAGCGTACCGGACTCGGTGCGCGCCCTGCGCCTCGGAGCAGTCGACTTTATCGAAAAGCCGTGCGACCAGGAACGGCTTGACATGATCATTGCCGGCGCCGCACGCAGCAGCCGCGCCCAGCGACGCCTCCAGGACGAGGCCGCTGCACAGTCCCGTCGGTATCCGATTTCGTCGTTTCTCGGACACAGTGTCCTCGCTGCAGAAGTGCGCAGCATGCTGAGCAAGCTGAGTCACGTTCCGTTCAGCGCCCTCATTGTGAGCGGCGAGACGGGCACCGGAAAGGGTCTGGCGGCACGCATCCTGCATCACAGCGGCGCACGCCAGGACGGACCGCTCATTGAGCTCAACTGCGCAGCGCTGCCGCGCGAGCTTCTGGAATCCGAGCTGTTCGGGCATGAGGCTGGCGCCTACACCGGCGCCCGTGGCCGTCACCGTGGTCTGCTCGAACAGGCGCATGGAGGCACGCTGTTTCTCGATGAGATCGGTGAAATGAATCTCGACGTGCAGGCAAAGCTTCTCAAGGCGATCGAAGACCGGACGATCAGGCGCCTCGGCGGAGACCGCGAAATCAAGGTCGAGGTGCAGATCGTGGCCGCCAGCAACCGCGACCTCGAATCGCTGGTAAGCGCCGGCAAGTTCCGTCAGGATCTGTTCCACCGTCTGAGCGTGTTTCACCTCTCCCTGCCGGCGCTGCGGGAACGGCGCGAGGATGTCATAGACCTGGTGCCGGCGTTTCTCGCCGAGTTCAATACCAAGGCCGGCAAAAACGTGAAATTCGTGCCGCCGGCAGTATGGAACCGGCTGCATGAGCATGACTGGCCGGGCAATGTGCGTGAACTGCGCAACGTCGTCGAACGCTGCGTGCTGTTTGCCGAAAACGAGCTGTTCCCCGAACACTGGCTGCAGCTCGGCGGCAAGAACCAGCCGTCGGCTGGCGCGGCGGCTGTAACGACCACACCAGTCAACGGAACCACTCCAGTCAACGGAGACGGTGAACACCACAACGGCGATCACCTGTGGATACCGATGGACGGAAGCATGGCACTCGAGGAGATGGATCGCCACATCATCCAGCGGGCACTGGAGCGCTGCAATTTCAACGTCACCGCCGCGGCGCGGTCGCTCGGAGCGACCCGGGAAACCCTGCGCTACCGAATCCAGAAATACAACCTCTCGCGGCCCAGTCACTGATCCGC
>JAJYCY010000004.1:73704-77367 GCA_021778035.1 Pseudomonadota bacterium | reverse complement strand
ATGGCCAGCTGTGACTCGACCTGGGGGAGAAACTTCTCCATCTTTCCTCCTACCCAGATCTGTGGCCGGGAGGGCGTGAACTTGTGGCGCGATTCCCGTCTGGCAATGATGCCTCGGGCTTCACGGAACGCCTTGATGAAATCCGTCGTGTGTGCCAGTGACCGGTGGAAATACGCGTTTCCGAAATAGGTCCAGGTATTCGTGCTGCTGCATCCGAACGAGGTGCGGTCGGCGGCTGCTGCGGTGATGATCAGAGCCCTGGGGCTTTTCAGTGCGTCGACGAATCCGCCCGAATAGCAGGATGACAGGACCACTGTCCGCCAGCCGATGTGGGCATTCGCAATGATCGTGCGCAGGTGCTCGGCGGTGAGATTATCCAGAGACAGCGGCCAATAGTGGAACGCTATCGTCTGGTTCTCCGAACCATGGGAAGTGATGTAGAGAAACAGCATATCCCTCTTCGGGTTCATCATTTTCCCGACCCGGTCCAGCACCTGCTGCAGGTTGGAGGCGTCGGCCAGGGGTACGGATCTTACGGTCGTCGGATTGTTGATCAAGACGACCGAATGCCCGGCGGTGTCGAACCGCTGCCTGAACAGCCGGCGAACCGAGCTTATTTCATCCATGAAAACGTTCTGTTCAGCCCATCCCGCTACGCCGACAAAATAGATGTTGTGGACGCCGGAACGCGATGGCTTCAGTCTGGAGAGTTCGCTCTGGAGCAGTGCCGGCTGTGCATAATAGGTTTTTTCCACATCGACCCGCTGCTGCGGAGATTCGGCGCGATAGGCCGTGTACCATAATTTCGTGTGTGGCAGCCAGATCAGCAGGCCAATTGACCCCAGGAAGTAGACTGCGCTGCCAGCTGCGGAGCGCCAGCGGCTGCCGGCAAAGATTCGGCGCTGCACCCGGTACATGACCACCAGTATCCACATCAGCAACAGGCCATAGAGAGTCCACCTGGACCAGGGGATCCTCCCCAGGCTGGTATGCACGATGAGCAGGCGGTAACCCTGTACCAATACGCTGCCTACCGGGTCGGTTGCCAGCAGCGCTACGGCAAGCACGACGAATTTCTCGACCTGCCTCTGGATCCGGGTTACCAGGACGAGCGCCAGCAGAAAGATCGCGTAGGACGCCAGCTGGCTGACTATGCCCCATCGGTCGAATACCCGCTGCGGAGCGACATTAATGAATTCGAACAGTGCAGTCAGGCTGAAGCCGACCAGGGACAGCAGTACCACCTGATAGATATCTGCCTGCAGGTCGTTCGTGTCAAACGGGCGGAACAGACTGATGCGCAGACCGCAGCGCAGGTTCCTGGCCAGCGGACGAAGTACAGTTTCCTTGATCGACATGGGAGGCTCCTTGCCAGGCCCTGTGGGGCGTGATTATCGGGGTATCGTGGTGGCGTTTCTCACGCGGGATGGTGCAAAGACTGCCGTTTCAGCGAGCGAGACCGGTAACGCTGCCGGCAATGTACCGCGCACGGTTCGGTCTGGGGTGGCGTGGAATTGTCCGGAACTTTTTTCCTGTCCATGGCTCCATCCAGGTCAGGGTGACCCTGTCCCACCATTCCAGTATAGGCAAATTCAGCACCCTGCGTCAGTGCGTTACATTTTAAAGATATGCAAAGGCACAGCTGTATGTCGCGCGACATGCTCGCCGGGCATGTCCACAACGGATACACTGCCGCCTTTTATGCCAGCCACTACCGGATCCCCAGAAACATGCCATTGCTGCGTCTCGACAAAGTATCGCTCGCCTTCGGCGACCGGCCGCTGCTCGATGGTGTGAAGTTCGAGATCCGCCGCAACGAGCGGGTGTGTCTGCTGGGGCGAAACGGTGAAGGCAAGTCGTCGCTGATGCGCGTGGCGGCCGGTGAAATAGCGCCCGATGATGGCAGCGTCTGGGTCCGGCCGGGCATGCGCATCGCCGGTCTTGCCCAGGACGTCGTGCTCGATAGCAGCGATTCGGTATTTGATATGGTTGCCGCAGGACTTTCCGGGCTCGGCGAACTGCTTTCCGCGTATCACCGTACGGCCCTGGAAGTCTCGCGCACGGCTTCCGCCAGCGGCACGCAGCGTCTTGCCGAGCTCCAGCACGATCTCGAAGCCGCCGACGGCTGGCGCATGGAGCAGCGCGTCGAGACCGTGCTGTCCCGGCTCGGTCTCGACGGCGAGGTGGCGTTCCACACCCTTTCCGGCGGCTGGCGGCGCCGCGCACTCCTCGCGCGTGCGCTCGTCTGCGACCCGGACATCCTGTTTCTGGATGAGCCGACCAATCATCTCGACATCGATGCCATCGGCTGGCTCGAGGAATTTCTGGTGGGCTACAGTGGCGCCGTGCTGTTTGTCAGCCATGACCGCATGTTCGTGCGCCGGCTTGCCACACGCATAGTCGAACTGGACCGTGGCGTGCTGGCTTCCTGGCCCGGGACTTACGATGACTACGTGCGGCGCAAAGACGATCAGCTGGCCGCGGAGGCGAAACAGAATGCGTTGTTCGACCGCAGGCTCTCCCAGGAAGAGGCCTGGATCCGCCAGGGCATCAAGGCCCGGCGCACGCGCAATGAGGGCCGGGTGTGTGCGCTTGAAGCCATGCGCGAGCAGCGTCGCCTGCGCCGGGACCGTCCGGGCCAGGTGGAGCTGCGGCTCGAAGAAGGCGAGGCGTCCGGCCAGCTGGTGGCTGAGGCCGAGCATACCGGTGTGTGTTTCGGTGACCGGACAGTAATCAGCGACTTTTCGGTGCGCATCATGCGCGGCGACCGGATCGGCATCATCGGTCCCAACGGGGCCGGCAAATCGACCCTGGTCAGGCTGCTGCTGGGCGAGATCGCTCCGGCCTATGGCCGGCTGCGCCGCGGCACGCGGCTGCAGCTCGCCTATTTCGACCAGCAGCGCGCCCAGCTCGATCCAGCGGCCACGGTCATGGAAAGTGTCGGAGGCGGAAAGCTGACGGTGACCGTCAATGGCCGCAGCCGGCACGTCGCAGGCTATCTGCAGGATTTCCTGTTCCCGCCGCAGCGACTGCAGTCTCCGGTCAGTACGCTTTCCGGCGGTGAGCGCAACCGCCTGCTTCTGGCGCGTCTGTTCGCCCAACCGGCCAACCTGCTGGTGCTGGACGAGCCGACCAACGATCTTGATGTGGAAACGCTCGAGCTGCTCGAGGAACTGCTGGTCGACTACCCGGGCACGCTGCTGCTGGTCAGTCATGATCGTGCATTCCTGGATGCGGTGGTCACCAGCACCCTGGTGCTGGAGGGCGATGGGCGCGTGAGCGAGTATGTCGGCGGTTACAGCGACTGGCTGCGCCAGCGCGGCGAGGCTGCGGCAGATCGGAACAGGAAGCAGGACGGCGGGAAAGCGGCCCAGGATTCAGCGTCCGCCGCCGCATCCGGGCAGAAAGTCCGCAAGCCGGGCAAGCTTTCCTACCGGGAACAGCAGGAACTCAAAAATCTTCCGGACCAGATCGAGGCGCTCGAAGCCGAGCAGTCCCGGCTGCATGCCGCAGCAGGCTCGCCCGGATTCTACCAGCAGCCAGGTGACCGGATCGCCGCGACGCTGTCGCGTCTGGAATCGGTTGCGAAGGAAATCGAGGTGGCCTACCAGCGCTGGGAGCAGCTCGAGTCGCTGCGCAGGGTGGCAGATTGACGGATCGTTC
>JAJYCY010000004.1:26526-73604 GCA_021778035.1 Pseudomonadota bacterium | reverse complement strand
TGTGGCGCAGCGTGGCATCGCCAGCCCGGTTGATTTACAATTGCGCCCGCCTGACTGAAGTCCGGCGTTCATGCCAGGAATCCCTGATGGAAAAGACACCCTCCGACGCTGTTGCCGCAGTGCGCCGTCACTATCAGCTCATGGGCGAGCGGCTGGCGGCAATCCGGCGCAAGGTTGGGCGCCCGCTGACGCTGGCCGAAAAAATCCTCTTCACGCACTGTGAAGACCGGAATGAAGGGCTGCCGGAGCGCGGTGTCAGCACGGTGGCGCTCAGACCCGACCGCGTTGCCATGCAGGATGCGACCGCGCAGATGGCGATCCTCCAGTTCATTTCGGCCGGTCGCAGGACGACCGCCGTACCCACCACCGTGCATTGCGATCACCTCATCCGCGCCAAGGCCGGCGCGCGCCAGGATCTGCAGATTGCCGACCAGTCCAACCACGAGGTCTATGACTTCCTGGCCTCGGCGGCGGCCAAGTACGGCATGGGGTTCTGGAAGCCCGGTTCCGGAATCATCCATCAGGTGATCCTGGAACACTATGCATTTCCTGGCGGCATGATGATCGGCACCGATTCGCACACGCCCAATGCCGGCGGGCTGGGCATGATCGCCGTGGGTGTCGGGGGCGCGGATGCCGTGGACGTGATGGTCGGCATGCCCTGGGAGCTGCTGTGGCCGAAGCTCATCGGTGTGCGGTTGACGGGGGCGCTTTCGGGCTGGGCCAGCGGCAAGGATGTCATCCTGAAACTCGCCGGCATGCTGACTGTGAGTGGCGGCACCAACAAGATCATCGAATATTTTGGTCCGGGTACAGAGGCGCTGAGCTGCACGGCCAAGGCCACCATCACCAACATGGGGGCGGAGCTCGGAGCGACCACGTCGCTGTTTCCGTTTGACAGACGCATGGCGGCCTACCTGCGAGTGACTGGCCGTGACGAGACCGCGGCGCTGGCCGAAAGCGCCGCCGCGGACCTTGTGGCAGACGCCGAAGTTCTGCGGGCCCCGGAAAAGAGCTACGACGAGATCGTCGAGATCGATCTTTCCGCGCTTGAGCCGCAGATAGTCGGACCCCATACGCCCGATCTGGCGCGGCCCGTGTCGGGATTTGCCGGCGATGTCGCCGCGCAGGGATACCCGGCGGAACTGAGGGCTGCGCTGATCGGCAGCTGCACCAACTCGTCCTACGAGGACTTCGGCCGGGCCGCACACATCGCGCGCCAGGCACGGGCGCGTGGCTTAAAGGCACGCGTGCCGCTGCTCGTGACTCCGGGATCGGAACAGGTGCGCGCAACCGTCGAACGCGATGGCCTGCTGGCCGATCTTGAAGCGATCGGCGCCACGGTGCTGGCGAATGCCTGTGGTCCTTGCATCGGGCAATGGGAGCGTACCGACATCGGCAAGGGTGAGCGCAACTCCATCCTCACGTCCTACAACCGCAATTTTCCGCGGCGCAATGACGGCAATCCGGGTACCCATACCTTCATCGCGAGCCCGGAGGTAGTCACCGCCTACGCGCTCTGTGGCCGTCTCGATCGTGATCCGATCCATGACGGCGTGACCCTGGACGACGGTTCGCTGCTGCAGCTGGCAGCACCGTCCAGCGAGGAATTTCCCGCGCGCGGATTCGACCCCGGGCAGCCGGGCTATGTGGCGCCCACGGACAGTCCGCAGACCATTTCGGTGAAGGTCGATCCGGGGAGTGAGCGCCTGGCGCTGCTCGAGCCCTTCGAGCCATCGGACAGGACCGCGGGATACCAGGGCCTGCCGGTGCTGCTCAAGGCCCGCGGGAAATGCACGACGGACCATATTTCTCCGGCGGGACCCTGGCTGCGCTTCCGCGGCCATCTCGACCGGATCAGCGATAATCTCTTTTCCGGGGCGGAAAATGTCTTTTCCGATAAGCCCGGGACGGGATATAACGTGTTTACGGGCGCCGGGAACCAGCCCCTGAACGAGCTTGCCCGTGACTACAAGCGGCGCGGTCAGGGCTGGGTGGCAGTGGGTGACCGGAATTACGGCGAAGGCAGCTCACGGGAACATGCGGCGATGTCGCCCCGTTTTTTGGGTGGCCGGGTCGTGCTGGTGCGCAGTTTTGCCCGGATCCACGAGACCAATCTGAAGAAACAGGGCGTTCTGCCGCTGGTTTTTGCCGATGCGGCCGATTATGACCGCATCCAGCGCGATGACCGGCTGGCATTCCGCGATCTCGATCACCTGGCGCCGGGTAAACCGGTGACAGTCGAGATCCGGCATGCTGATGGAAAGATCGAGACTTTTCTCGCCCGGCATACGCTGACGGCGGAGCAGATTGGCTGGTTCCGGGCCGGATCGGCCCTGAACCTGATCCGGCAGCAGGGCTAGGGGATCCGCAGCTCGGCGGGCCGTCAGCCATTGACGACCCGGGGTTTTCTCCAGCATAATGCGCGGCTTACATTTTGGAGGGGTTCCCGAGCGGCCAAAGGGATCAGACTGTAAATCTGACGGCTCTGCCTTCGGAGGTTCGAATCCTCCCCCCTCCACCAGCCTGCATCTGCCGGTCCGGGGCAGGGAGGGCTCAGGATGCGGTGCTGGCGGGCGGACAGAGCGAGCTGGTGGTGCGCGCGGGTGTAGTTCAATGGTAGAACTTCAGCCTTCCAAGCTGATAACGTGGGTTCGATTCCCATCACCCGCTCCAGTTTATGTATCTGCGGGATCGGACTCCGGATGTGCGGGGATGTGACGGTTCGCCCATATAGCTCAGTCGGTAGAGCACTTCCTTGGTAAGGAAGAGGTCATCGGTTCGATTCCGATTATGGGCTCCAGATCCGCCGGGCCCGCGGCGCGGGCGGAAGCGGCTGTGGAGTGGCAGGCAAGAACACAACCACGAGGTAGCATAAGGTGTCCAAGGGAAAATTTGAGCGCACGAAACCCCACCTGAACGTGGGAACGATCGGCCACGTCGACCACGGGAAGACGACCCTGACAGCGGCGCTGACCAAGGTCCTGTCGGCGAAGTTCGGCGGCGAATTCAAGGCCTACGACCAGATCGACAACGCCCCCGAGGAGCGCGAGCGCGGCATCACGATCGCGACGGCCCACGTCGAGTACGAGACCGCCAAGCGCCACTATGCCCACGTCGACTGCCCCGGGCACGCCGATTACGTGAAGAACATGATTACCGGTGCCGCCCAGATGGACGGCGCCATCCTGGTGGTAAGCGCCGCCGACGGCCCCATGCCCCAGACGCGTGAGCACATCCTGCTCGCCCGCCAGGTGGGTGTGCCCTACATTGTCGTCTTCCTCAACAAGGCCGACATGGTCGACGACAAGGAGCTGCTCGAGCTCGTCGAGATGGAAGTGCGCGAGCTGCTGTCGAAGTACGATTTCCCGGGTGACGATACCCCGATTGTCGTCGGCAGCGCCCTGAAGGCGCTCGAAGGCGACCAGAGCGAGATCGGCGAGCCGGCCATCATGCGCCTGGCCGATGCCCTCGACTCCTACATTCCCCAGCCCAAGCGCGCCGTCGACGGCACGTTCCTCATGCCGGTCGAGGACGTGTTTTCGATCTCCGGACGCGGCACCGTGGTCACCGGGCGCATCGAGCGCGGCGTGGTGAAGGTGGGCGATGAGGTCGAGATCGTGGGTCTCAAGGACACCCAGAAGACCACTGTCACCGGGGTGGAAATGTTCCGCAAGCTCCTCGACCAGGGTGAGGCGGGTGACAACGTCGGAGTGCTGCTGCGCGGCACCAAGCGCGAGGAAGTCGAGCGCGGCCAGGTGCTGTCGAAGCCCGGCTCCATCACCCCGCATACCAAGTTCGAGGCCGAGGTCTACGTGCTGTCGAAGGAGGAAGGTGGCCGCCATACGCCGTTTTTCAACGGCTACCGTCCGCAGTTCTACTTCCGTACCACCGACGTCACCGGAGCGGTCGATCTGCCGCAGGGCACCGAGATGGTGATGCCCGGCGACAACATCAAGATGACCATCACCCTGATCAACCCGATTGCCATGGAAGACGGCCTGCGCTTCGCCATCCGTGAGGGCGGACGCACCGTGGGAGCAGGGGTGGTGGCGAAGATTATCCAGTAGCACTGTTTCGCGGCAGCAGGAAAACGTGCCGGGCCGGTGCTTTTCCCGGGTTTCCGGGTTATGGCGGATTTGAGGCAGGACTCCGGATTCAAAGGCCAGTAGCTCAATTGGCAGAGCGGCGGTCTCCAAAACCGCAGGTTGGGGGTTCGATTCCCTCCTGGCCTGCCAGAGTCCGGAAGCCCTGATGGGTAGGGATTTTCTGTGCTGATGGCAGATAGGATCAAGCTGTTCTTGGCGATGCTGATTTTGGCGGGCGGCATCGGGGGATACTATTACCTTGCGGCCAGGCCTGATTCGATCCGGATTGCGATCGTGCTGGTCGGCTGCATCGCGGCGGCACTGGTGGCGCTGCAGTCAGCTCCGGGTCGGGCGGCGTGGGGGTTTGCCAAGGAGTCGCGTGCGGAGCTGCGCAAGGTGGTCTGGCCGACACGCAAGGAGGCGACCCAGGTCACGCTGGTGGTGATCGCAATGGTACTCACGACAGCGGTGTTTCTTTGGCTGGTCGACGTTGGCCTGACCGCGGCGATCAAAGCCTTGACCGGACAGGGGTCCTAGTAATGACAATGCGGTGGTATGTGGTACACACGTTCTCCGGTTTCGAGAAACAGGTCCAGCGTTCGCTGAAAGAGCACATCCGGCGGGCCAGCATGGATGAGCAGTTCGGCGAGATCCTGGTGCCGACCGAGGAGATCGTCGAGATGAAAAGCGGCGAGAAGCGCACCAGCGAGCGCAAATTTTTCCCGGGATATGTCCTTGTCAAGATGGAGATGAATGACGACACCTGGCATCTGGTGAAGAACGTGCCGAAGGTGAGCGGGTTCATCGGTGGCTCGGGGACGAAACCCACCCCGATCACCGACAAGGAGGCGCAGGTCATCCTGCAGCAGGTGCAGGAGGGAGTGGAGAAGCCGAGGCCCAAGTTCTCGTTTGCGCCCGGAGAGCTCGTGCGCATCGTCGACGGACCGTTCATGGATTTCAACGGCACCGTCGAGGACGTGAATTTCGAGAAGAACAAGCTGCGTGTGACAGTGTCGATTTTCGGGCGGCTGACGCCCGTCGAACTGGAGTTCAGCCAGGTCGAGAAAGGATAGCGTACGGCGGTGACGCCGGCGGCGAAGATCATGACTGCCGTGCGGTCGTGGTTCCGGATCGGGGAGCGCCACCCGGCGCGATTGCACCCATTGGAGTGTAGAAGATGGCAAAGAAAATAGACGCTTATATCAAGCTGCAGGTGGCGGCCGGACAGGCCAATCCCAGTCCGCCGGTCGGGCCGGCGCTGGGCCAGCGCGGCCTCAACATCATGGAATTCTGCAAAACTTTCAACGCGCAGACCAAGGACATGGAACCGGGTACGCCGGTGCCTGTGATCATCACGGTCTACAGCGACAAGAGCTTTACCTTCATCCGCAAGACTCCGCCTGCGACCGTCCTGCTCAAGAAGGCCGCGGGGATCGAGAGCGGCAGCAAGACCCCCCATACCAACAAGGTGGGCAAGGTGACGCGCGCGCAGCTCGAGGAAATTGCCCGGATCAAGATGGCGGATCTCAATGCCCATGACATGGACGCTGCGGTGAAAATCATCGCCGGCAGTGCCCGCAGCATGGGTATCGAGACGGAGGGGGTGTGACATGGCCGATACCGGTGCAGCAAGACTGAACAAGCGCATGCAGGCAGTGGCTGGCAAGGTCGAGCGCGGGCGGCAGTATCCCCTCGATGAGGCGCTCGGACTCATTCGTCAGGTGGCCACGGCAAAGTTCGACGAGTCCGTGGATGTCGCGATCAATCTCGGTGTGGACGCGAAAAAGTCCGACCAGAATGTCCGTGGCAGCGCACTGATGCCGCGGGGCACGGGGAAGAGCGTACGTGTGGCCGTGTTCGCGGAAGGCGCGATGGCCGAGGCCGCGAAAAAGGCCGGAGCCGACATCATCGGTTTCCAGGACCTGGCGGACCGGATCAAGGGCGGCCAGATCGAGTTCGATGTGGTGATCGCCACCCCTGAAGCCATGCGCATTGTCGGGCAGCTCGGCCAGATCCTCGGACCGCGCGGCCTGATGCCGAACCCGAAGGTTGGCACGGTTACCCCGAATGTCGCCAAGGCGGTCGAGAATGCCAAGGCCGGCCAGGTGCAGTTCCGCATCGACAAGGCCGGTATCATCCATTGCTCCATCGGCAAGGCATCGTTCGAGCCGGTTGCGCTCAAGGAAAACCTTACGGCCCTGCTGGCGGCCGTGAACAAGGCCAAGCCGGCCACGGCCAAGGGCATATTTATCAAGAAACTGACGCTGTCCACGACCATGGGTCCGGGGATCGGCGTTGAGCAGTCAACGCTGCCGCTGTAGCAGCAGCGAGACAGAAGCCGGAGATACCGCTGTGGCGGGATGTCCGGCATCAGGGCTTTGGGCTGCCGGAATACATCCCGGCGGGAAGGATCCGTTCCGGGTACGGGGCGGAACCACCGGCGCACTTCCTGAAAAAAGTGCGTCCGGCCCCGGTTAGACCGGGGCTGTCAAAGACCGCAGGTGCGGTGAGTGCAGGATGTCACCGCTTAATCGGTGGACCGCGAGGTCTGCTGCCTGCGCAGACGGTGTACCCGATGGCAGGTTTATCCTGAATACGGTCACCGCAACAGGCTGTGCTGTACTGACCGGAGGTGACTCGTATGAGTCTTAGTATGGAGCAGAAGCAGGCCATGGTCGCCGAGGTGTCCCGGGTATTGGCGGGCGCGCAGGCAGCCGTTCTGGCCGAGTACCGCGGTCTGACCGTGGCACAGATGACCGACCTGCGGGCGAAGGCGCGCAAGTCGGGAGTCTACGTGCGCGTCGTCAAGAACACGCTGGTGCGGCGCGCGGTTGCAGGATCGCCGTTTGAATGCCTCACGGACCACCTCAGTGGTCCGCTGGCATTTGCTGCATCCGCGGACCCGGTTGCCGTGGCAAAGCTGCTGGTTGATTTTGCGAAGGACAACAACAAGCTGCGGGTAACGACGGGCAGCATGGGCGGGAAGCTCATGACAGGCGCTGAAATGCAGGCGCTTGCCGGACTGCCTAGCCGGGAAGTGCTGCTGGCGACGCTGCTTGGCACCATGCGTGCACCGGTGCAGAAGTTTGTCCAGACGCTGAACGAGGTACCGGGGAAGTTCGTCCGGACCCTTGCCGCAGTACGGGACCAGAAGCAGGCCGCTGCTTGAGATTCGATTACTTCAGACCAAGTTTTCAGGAGACCAGTCATGGCAGTAACCAAGCAAGAGATCATTGATTCCATCGCAGACATGTCGGTGCTCGATCTGTCCAAGCTCATCAAGGAGATGGAAGAGAAGTTCGGAGTATCTGCCGCCGCGGCAGTAGCGGTCGCTGCTCCGGCAGCCGGGAGCGCTGCTCCTGCGGCCGAGGCCAAGACCGAGTTCGATGTGATCCTGGCTGCCGCCGGCGAGAACAAGGTCGGCGTCATCAAGGCAGTAAGGGCCGTCACCAGCCTGGGGCTGAAGGAAGCCAAGGATCTGGTCGAGTCGGCGCCGGCCACCGTCAAGGAAGCCGTGCCGAAGGCCGATGCCGAAAAGATGAAGAAGGAGCTGGAAGCAGCTGGCGCCAAGGTTGAACTGAAGTAAGGCGGCATGCCGTCCGGACGGCATGCCGGCCCGGGCGGGATGAATTGCCGCGTGATTGCAACGCGGATGCTTTAACAGCGGGGCAGGGCTGGTGGCGCGCGCCACCGGCCTTTTCCCGTTTCCGGCGGAAGGACGCATTGCCCCCGGTGAACCGGACCGGGCGGCCGGATTGTCCCATGGGCTCTCAGAGCCGAGGAAGATGATGACCTACTCATTCACCGAAAAGAAACGCATTCGCAAGACCTTTGGCAAGCGCCCGAGCATCTTGCGCGTTCCCAATCTGCTGGCTACCCAGAAGGACTCGTACCGCAGATTTCTCCAGGCGGAACTTCCGCCGGAGCAGCGCATCGACCAGGGTCTCCAGGCGGCGTTCAAATCGGTGTTTCCGATCGAGAGCTACAACGGCGATGTGGCGCTGGAGTTCGTAAGCTACCGCCTTGGCATACCGCCATTCGACGTGAAGGAATGCCAGCAGCGCGGACTGATTTTCGCGGCCCCGCTGCGGGTGCTGCTGCGTCTCGTCGTGTTCAACAAGGATGAGGGTGCGGGCACCAAGACCGTACGGGACATCAAGGAACAGGAAGTGTACATGGGCGAGATTCCGCTCATGACCGACAATGGCACGTTCGTGATCAACGGCACGGAGCGGGTGGTCGTATCACAGCTGCACCGCAGTCCGGGCGTGTTCTTCGACCACGACTACGGGAAGACGCATTCTTCCGGCAAGCTGCTGTTTTCGGCCCGCATTATCCCGTACCGCGGCTCGTGGCTCGATTTCGAGTTCGATCCGAAGGATCTGCTCTATGTGCGCATAGACCGCCGGCGCAAGCTGCCGGCGACGGTCCTGCTGAGGGCGCTCGGCATGAGCACGCAGGGCATTCTGTCGACATTCTTCGAATCCGACACATTTGTACTGGATGGTGGCGAGATCCGTCTCGAGCTGATTCCGGCCCGTCTGCGCGGTGAGCAGGTCGACTTCGACATCAAGACACCGAAAGGCGAGATCATTGTCGAGGCTGGCCGTCGCATTACGGCGCGCCATGTCCGCGAGCTCGACAAAAGCAAGCTCAAGCATCTTGTCGTCGCGGATTCGTTTCTCATGGGACGCTCGCTCGCGGAGGACATTGTGGACCGCGGGACCGGCGAGATCATCGCACAGGCGAATGACGTCATCTCCAAGGAAACGCTGCAGAAGCTGGGGACAGCGGGCATCAGCGAGATCAAGACGCTTTACACGAATGACCTGGATCGCGGCCCGTTCGTGGCCGACACGCTGCGCATCGATTCCACGCGTGACGCGCTCGAAGCGCAGATCGAGATCTACCGCATGATGCGTCCGGGCGAACCGCCGACGCGTGATGCGGCACAGAACCTGTTCAACAGCCTGTTCTTCAGCCTCGATCGCTACGACCTTTCGGGTGTCGGGCGCATGAAGTTCAATCGCCGTCTCGGGCGCGGCAGCGACGAAGGACCGGGCATCCTGAGCAAGGACGACATCGTGGATGTCATGAAGGTGCTCATCGGCCTGAAGAACGGACAGGGCGAGATCGACGATATTGACCATCTCGGAAATCGCCGCGTGCGTTCGGTCGGTGAGCTGGCGGAAAACCAGTTCCGCGTGGGTCTGGTGCGTGTCGAGCGCGCGGTGAAGGAGCGCCTGAGTCTTGCAGAATCCGAAGGACTCATGCCGCAGGAGCTCATCAACGCCAAGCCGGTCTCGGCGGTGATCAAGGAATTTTTCGGATCGTCGCAGCTGTCGCAGTTCATGGACCAGACCAATCCCCTGTCCGAGGTGACGCACAAGCGCCGCGTCTCGGCGCTTGGCCCTGGCGGACTGACGCGCGAACGTGCCGGGTTCGAAGTGCGGGACGTGCATCCCACGCACTACGGGCGGGTATGTCCGATCGAGACGCCGGAAGGTCCGAACATCGGGCTCATCAATTCACTGGCGGTGTACGCCCGGACCAACGAGTACGGCTTTCTTGAGACGCCATACCGCAAGGTGGTGAATAGCCGGGTGACGGACCAGATAGACTACCTGTCGGCGATCGAGGAAGGAAAGTTCGTGATCGCGCAGGCCAATGCGGCGGTTGACGAGAAAGGAGTGCTGCAGGGCGACATCGTATCCTGCCGCCACAAGAACGAGTTCACGCTGTCGAGCGTGGAGCAGGTCGATTACATCGACGTCGCGCCGTCGCAGATCGTTTCGGTTGCGGCGTCGCTGATTCCGTTTCTGGAACATGACGACGCCAACCGCGCGCTGATGGGCTCCAACATGCAGCGCCAGGCGGTGCCCACGCTGCGTACCGAAAAGCCGCTCGTGGGTACAGGCATCGAGGGCATCGTGGCGATCGATTCGGGGGTGACGGTGGTGGCGCGCCGCGGTGGTGCTGTCGACTCCGTCGACGCCGGCCGCATCGTGGTACGTGTCAACGACGACGAAACCCGGCCAGGCGAAGCCGGTGTCGACATCTACAACCTGATCAAATACACCCGGTCCAACCAGAATACCAATATCAACCAGCGCCCGCTGGTCAAGGTTGGAGACCAGATCGCGAAAGGCGACGTGCTGGCTGACGGTCCGTCGACGGATATGGGCGAGCTTGCGCTCGGACGCAATATCCTGGTCGCGTTCATGCCCTGGAACGGTTACAACTTCGAGGACTCGATCCTGATCTCGGAGCGCGTGGTGGAAGAGGACTACTTCACCACCATCCATATCGAGGAGCTCAACACGGTGTCTCGTGACACCAAGCTCGGCCCGGAGGAAATCACGCGGGACATCCCGAATGTCGGCGAAGCCGCACTAGCCAAGCTGGACGAGTCGGGCATTGTGTACATCGGCGCGGAAGTCAATCCGGGCGACATCCTGGTGGGCAAGGTCACGCCCAAGGGTGAAACCCAGCTCACGCCGGAAGAGAAGCTGCTGCGTGCGATTTTCGGCGAAAAGGCCTCCGATGTGAAAGACACCTCGCTGCGCCTGCCCTCGGGCATGTCGGGAACGGTGATCGACGTGCAGGTGTTCACGCGCGACGGCATCGAGAAGGACGCCCGCGCAAAGGCCAACGAGCAGGCCGAACTGGCGCGTGTGAAGAAGGATTTGCAGGACCAGTACCGCATCGTCGAGGACGATGCGTACGCGCGTATCGAGCGCCTGCTGACGGGCAAGATCGCTGATGGCGGGCCGTCAGGTCTTGCGGCGGGTGACAAGATCGCCAAGAACTATCTGACGGAACTCGCGCGGCCGAAGTGGTTCGAGATCAGGCTTCGCAACGAAGAAGTGAACGAATCGATGGAACAGATCCGCAACCAGCTTGCCGGCCAGAAGCAGCGTTTCGACCAGCTGCTCGAGGAAAAGCGCAGCAAGCTCACCTCCGGGGATGATCTTCCGCCCGGCGTGCTGAAGATGGTGAAAGTGCACGTCGCCGTCAAGCGGCGGTTGCAGCCCGGCGACAAGATGGCCGGACGCCACGGGAACAAGGGCGTCATTTCGCGCATCGTGCCGGTGGAGGACATGCCGCACATGGCGGATGGCACTCCGGTTGACATCGTGCTCAACCCGCTCGGCGTTCCATCGCGTATGAATGTGGGCCAGGTCCTCGAAACCCACCTCGGGTGGGCTGCGCATGAACTCGGACGCAAGCTGGGCGACATGCTCGCGCAACACGCGAAGCCCCAGGAGCTGCGGGTTATGGTGGACCGGATCTACAACCACGGCGGCAAGAAGGAGGATATCGACTCCCTCAGCGACACCGACATCTCCGAGCTTGCATTCAATCTGCGCAACGGTGTCCCGGTTGCCACTCCGGTGTTCGATGGCGCGACCGAGGATGAGATCAAGACCCTCCTCGAACTGGCGGGACTGCCGCGGTCGGGCCAGACCACGCTCTATGATGGACGCACTGGCGAACCGTTCGACCGTCCGATTACGGTGGGGTACATGTACATCCTCAAGCTCAACCACCTGGTCGACGACAAGATGCACGCGCGTTCTACGGGCCCCTACTCGCTTGTCACGCAGCAGCCTCTGGGCGGAAAGGCCCAGTTTGGTGGCCAGCGTTTCGGCGAAATGGAGGTGTGGGCCCTGGAGGCTTATGGTGCCGCCTATACGCTTCAGGAGATGCTTACCGTCAAGTCGGACGACGTGACGGGCCGTACCAAGATGTTCGAGAACATAGTCAAGGGCGATCACCGCATGGAGGCCGGCATGCCGGAGTCCTTCAACGTGCTGATCAAGGAAATCCGCTCTCTTGGCATCGACATCGAGCTGGAGCAGGACTGAGAGGGGTGGCAGGAAGGCTGCCCCGGGCCGGCGACAGGCTGCACGGCACCAGTACATGCGCGTACTTTGAGGAGTAACGACATTGAAAGAACTATTCAACCTGTTTAAGCAGTCAGGAAAGAACGAGGACTTCGACGCGATCCGCATCGGGCTGGCGTCGCCGGAGAAGATCCGCTCCTGGTCTTTCGGCGAAGTGAAGAAACCCGAAACGATCAACTACCGTACTTTCAAGCCGGAGCGCGACGGACTTTTCTGCGCCAAGATTTTCGGGCCGATCAAGGACTACGAGTGTCTGTGCGGCAAGTACAAGCGTCTCAAGCACCGTGGCGTGATCTGCGAGAAGTGCGGCGTGGAAGTGACGCTGTCCAAAGTGCGGCGCGAACGCATGGGTCACATCGAACTTGCCAGCCCGGTGGCGCATATCTGGTTCCTGAAGTCCCTGCCGTCGCGCATGGGGCTTATGCTGGACATGACACTGCGCGATATCGAGCGCGTGCTGTATTTTGAGGCCTACGTCGTGGTTGACCCCGGCATGACTCCGCTCGAGCGCGGCAGTCTCATGTCCGAGGATGTCTATCTCGAGGCAATCGAGCAGTATGGCGACGAGTTCGACGCGCGCATGGGTGCGGAGGCAATCCGCGACCTGCTGAAGGCGATAGACCTCGATGCCGAGGCCAGCAAGCTGCGCGATGAGCTCGCCGGCACGAACTCCGAAACCAAGATCAAGAAGCTTGCCAAGCGTCTCAAGGTGGTCGAGGCGTTTCTCAATTCCGGCAACAAGCCGGAATGGATGGTGCTCGAGATCCTCCCGGTACTGCCTCCGGAGCTGCGTCCACTCGTGCCGCTCGATGGTGGCCGGTTTGCGACATCGGATCTCAACGATCTGTACCGTCGTGTCATCAACCGCAACAACCGCCTCAAGCGGCTTCTGGACCTCAATGCGCCTGACATCATCGTGCGCAACGAGAAACGGATGCTGCAGGAGGCCGTGGATGCGCTGCTCGACAATGGCCGCCGCGGCAAGGCCATCACCGGCGCCAACAAGCGCCAGCTGAAATCGCTCGCCGACATGATCAAGGGCAAACAGGGGCGGTTCCGCCAGAACCTGCTTGGCAAGCGCGTCGACTACTCCGGCCGTTCCGTGATCGTGGTCGGCCCGACGCTCAAGCTGCATCAGTGCGGCCTGCCGAAGAAGATGGCGCTGGAACTGTTCAAGCCCTTCATTTTCAGCAAGCTCGAGATGCGCGGTCTGGCTACCACCATCAAGCTGGCGAAAAAGATGGTCGAGCAGGCGAGCCCGGAGGTCTGGGACATCCTGGAAGAGGTCATCCGCGAACACCCCGTGCTCCTGAACCGTGCCCCGACGCTGCATCGTCTTGGCATCCAGGCGTTCGAGCCCGTGCTCATCGAGGGCAAGGCCATCCAGCTGCATCCGCTGGTATGCGCTGCTTACAACGCCGACTTCGACGGAGACCAGATGGCGGTGCACATTCCGCTGTCACTCGAGGCCCAGCTCGAGGCGCGCACCCTCATGATGTCGACCAACAATGCGCTTTCTCCGGCGAACGGTGATCCGATCATCGGTCCATCCCAGGACATCGTCCTCGGGCTGTACTACATGACGCGCGTGAAACTGAACGTCCCAGGCGAAGGCTCGGCATTCGGCGATGTCACCGAGGTGCACCGTGCCTACGAGTCGCGGCAGGTCTCGCTGCATGCGCGGATCAAGGCACGCATCCGCGAAGTGCAGTTGGCGAAGGATGGTACCCGCACCGATACTTTCAAGCTGTACGACACCACGGTCGGTCGTGCGCTGCTGTCCGAACTGCTGCCGGACGGACTGCCGTTTGAACTGCTCAACCGCGAGCTCAAGAAGAAGAATATCTCCGAGCTCATCAACTCGTGCTACCGGAATGTCGGCCTCAAGGCTACCGTCATTTTTGCCGACCAGCTGATGTATACCGGATTCGCGTACGCAGCGCGTGCCGGCATATCAATCGGCGTCGACGACATGGTCACTCCTTCCGAGAAGGCCGAGATCATCGACGCTGCCGAGACCGAGGTGAAGGGCATCCAGAACCAGTACGCCTCGGGACTTCTGACCGACGGCGAGCGCTACAACAAGGTCGTCGACATCTGGACGCGTACGAGCGAGAAGGTCGCCAAGTCCATGATGGACAAACTCGGAACCGAGGAGGTTATCGACGCGCAGGGCCAGAGGGTCAGGCAGGACTCCTTCAATTCGATCTACATGATGGCTGACTCGGGGGCGCGTGGCAGCGCCGCGCAGATCCGGCAGCTTGCCGGGATGCGCGGACTGATGGCCAAGCCGGATGGGTCGATCATCGAGACGCCGATTACCGCCAACTTCCGCGAAGGCCTGAACGTGCTCCAGTACTTCATCTCGACGCACGGCGCACGAAAGGGTCTGGCCGACACGGCGCTGAAGACCGCCAACTCCGGCTATCTGACCCGCCGTCTGGTGGATGTCTGCCAGGATCTGGTAGTGACGGAAGACGACTGCGGCACGACGCAGGGAGTGATCAAGGCGGCGCTGGTGGAAGGCGGCGAGATTGTCGTTCCGCTGCGGGACCGCATTCTCGGCCGGGTTGTGGTCGGCGACATTACCGATTCGTCGAACAACGAGGTGCTCGCACCGAGTGGCAGCATGCTCGACGAGAAGCTGGTCGCGCTGCTCGAGGAGCGCAATGTCGACCAGGTGCTGACGAGGTCGCCGGTGACCTGCGAGACGCGCTACGGGATCTGTGCCAAGTGCTACGGCCGTGATCTCGGACGCGGACACCTGGTAAACCTGGGAGAGGCGGTAGGTGTCATCGCCGCCCAGTCGATCGGCGAACCCGGTACGCAGCTCACGATGCGCACGTTCCATATCGGTGGCGCCGCCTCGCGCGTGACAGCCACGAGCAACATCGAGGTGCGGACTTCGGGAACGGTTCGGCTCAACAACATCAAGCTGGTGAAGCACGCGAGCGGCAACAATGTCGCAGTGTCCCGTTCCGGTGAACTCGTGATCCAGGACGAGCAGGGGCGCGACCGCGAACGCTACAAGATTCCCTATGGTGCCGTGCTGTCGGTCAATGACCGCGACCGGGTCAAGGCCGGCATGGTCGTTGCCAACTGGGATCCGCATACCCATCCGATCATCACCGAGGTGGCCGGCAAGGTCGCCTTCTCGGACCTGATCGATGGCGTCACCGTGAACCGCCAGACCGATGAGCTCACCGGTTTGAGCACCTACGTGGTGCTGGATCCCAAGCAGCGCACCGGGGCCAAGAACATCCGTCCCATGATCAGCCTGGTGGATGCGGCCGGCAAGGGTCTGAACATTGCCGGTACCGATATCCCGGCCAAGTACATGCTGCCGGCGGGAGCGATCATTACGGTAGAAGACGGCTCGAAGGTCGGAGTCGGAGACGTGCTCGCGCGCATTCCCCAGGAGACTTCGAAGACGCGTGACATCACCGGCGGTCTGCCGCGGGTGGCGGAACTGTTCGAGGCACGCAAGGCAAAGGATCATGCGATCCTGGCGGAGACCAGCGGCATCGTCTCGTTCGGCAAGGACACCAAGGGCAAGCAGCGTCTGGTCATCACTGACAAGGACGGCCAGGAACATGAGTACCTGATTCCGAAGGGCCGTCATATCACCGTGTTCGAGGGTGAGACGGTGGAGCAGGGTGAGGTGATCGTGGATGGATCGCCGGTCTCGGGCGACATCCTGCGGCTGCTCGGTGTCGAGGCGCTGGCAAACTACGTCGTTGACGAAGTCCAGGATGTGTACCGTCTGCAGGGCGTCAAGATCAACGACAAGCATATCGAGGTGATTGTCCGCCAGATGCTGCGCAAGGTGCGGGTGGAGGATCCGGGTGAAACCCAGTTCCTGCCCGGAGAGCAGATCGAGCGCGCGCGGCTGCTCGAAGAGAACGAGGTTGTGGATGCCGATGGCAAGAAACCGGCCACCTACGAACGCGTTCTGCTCGGGATTACCAAGGCATCGCTGTCGACTGAATCCTTCATTTCGGCGGCATCGTTCCAGGAGACCACTCGGGTGCTCACCGAGGCAGCAATTACCGGCAAGAGCGACCGCCTGCGTGGCCTGAAGGAAAATGTGATCGTGGGACGCCTGATTCCGGCTGGAACCGGGCTAGCCTATCACCAGGACCGGCGTCGTCGCCGCAAGGAACAGCAGCAGGAGGCGGTATCCCTGGAGCGGTCGCTGAGCGGGACGAAGGCAAAGCCGGCGCTGAGCGAAGGCGGGGAAGAGGCAGCAACCGCCTGACGGGTCCGCAGTCTGCCGTGTCGGCCGGAGATCGGCTTGACACGGCGGGGGCACTTGCCTAGAATCGCGCCCCTCTGACAGGCCGGAGCAAGCCGGCCTGTCGTTTGTTTTTGGGTCAGAGAGTCCAGAATAATGCCGACGATTAACCAGCTGGTGCGCCGGCCGCGCACCCGGATGACCAAGAAGACGACCGTGCCAGCCCTGCAGGCCTGTCCGCAGCGGCGTGGCGTATGTACCCGCGTCTATACGACGACACCCAAGAAGCCGAATTCGGCCCTTCGCAAGGTGGCGCGCGTGCGCCTGACCAATGGATACGAGGTGACGAGCTACATCGGTGGCGAAGGTCACAACCTGCAGGAGCACTCGGTGGTCCTGATCCGCGGAGGGCGCGTCAAGGATCTGCCAGGTGTGCGTTACCATACGGTGCGCGGCACCCTCGATACCGCTGGGGTCAACGACCGCCGGCAGGGGCGTTCGAAGTACGGGGCCAAGCGTCCCAAGTCGTAGGGGCAGCCGGATTCGCCCCGCGCCGCACGGAGTACGGTGCGGCGTTTTGTTCTGAATCGTAGTGGTTGAATGTACCGGGTCGGGCACGCGACCGTGATTCGATGCGTGCAGACCGATTCCTATTTATTAATGTTGTCCCGCCAGTTGGGACGACGGGGTTTTCATTCTTTATTTAATTAAAGAGCCAAGAGCTGCGCCATGCCAAGACGAAGAGAAGTTCCCAAGCGCCAGATCACTCCTGATCCGAAGTTCGGCAACGAAGCGGTTGCCAAATTCATGAGCGTGATCATGCGCAGCGGCAAGAAGTCGGTGGCAGAGAAGATCGTATATGGTGCGTTTGATATCATTGCCGAAAAGACCAAGTCCGACCCACTGCCGGTGTTCAGTCAGGCCATCGACAACCTGCGGCCGCTGGTGGAAGTGAAAAGCCGCCGCGTCGGTGGCGCAACCTACCAGGTTCCCGTCGAAGTGCGTCCGGCACGGCAGACTGCGCTGGCAATGCGCTGGGTAACGGATGCCGCCCGCGCCCGCGGCGAGAAGTCCATGGGTGCGAGGCTTGCAGGTGAACTGCTCGACGCCGCGGAAAAGCGCGGCAACGCCATTAAGAAGCGCGAGGACGTGCATCGCATGGCGGAAGCCAACAAGGCATTTTCGCATTACCGCTGGTAACCCACGGGTACCAGCCTGATCAACAAGGACCAGCAACGTGGCACGCACTACTCCAATCGAACGCTACCGCAATATCGGCATCATGGCGCACATTGATGCCGGTAAGACGACGACTACCGAGCGCGTGCTGTTTTATACCGGTGTATCCCACAAGATCGGCGAGGTTCATGAGGGCACCGCCGTCATGGACTGGATGGAACAGGAGCAGGAGCGCGGGATCACCATTACCTCGGCGGCAACCACGTGCTTCTGGAAGGGCATGGACCAGAAGCGCTTGGAGTACCGGATCAACATCATCGACACGCCGGGCCATGTGGATTTCACCATCGAAGTGGAGCGGTCGCTGCGCGTGCTCGACGGCGCCTGCTTCCTGCTGTGCGCGGTCGGCGGCGTCGAACCGCAGTCTGAAACCGTGTGGCGGCAAGCCAACAAATACGGCGTGCCGCGTCTGGCGTTCGTGAACAAGATGGACCGCGCCGGTGCCAACTTCATGCGGGTAGTCGGCCAGATCCGCACCCGTCTGGGCGCGAAACCGATACCGATCCAGTTGCCGATCGGTGCCGAGGAACATTTCAAGGGGGTCGTTGACCTCATCAAGATGCGCGCCATCTACTGGGACGACAGCACCCAGGGGATGAAGTTCGAGGAGCGCGATATCCCTGCGGACATGCAGGAAGATTGCAGGAAGGCACGCGAGATCATGGTCGAAGCCGCGGCCGAGTCCTCTGAAGAACGGATGGACAAGTACCTGAATGAGGGCGATCTGTCCTCAGAAGAAGTCATGGCCGGGCTGCGGGCACGCAACCTTGCTTCGGAAATCATCGTCGTCACCTGTGGCTCGGCGTTCAAGAACAAGGGTGTTCAGGCGATGCTCGACGCCGTGATCGATTACCTGCCGGCACCGATCGACCGCCCGGCCATCAAGGGCCATCTGGACGACAAGAACGAGACGCTCTCCGAGCGTCACGCGGATGACACCGAGCCGTTCTCTGCGCTGGCATTCAAGATCGCGACGGATCCATATGTCGGGCAGCTGGTGTTTTTCCGGGTGTATTCCGGTGTGCTGAAGTCCGGTGATGGCGTTTACAACCCGGTCAAGCACCGCAAGGAACGCATCGGGCGCCTGCTGCAGATGCATGCCAATACGCGCGAGGAAATCAAGGAAGTCCGCGCCGGCGATATCGCTGCGGCGGTGGGAATCAAGGATATCACCACCGGTGATACCCTCTGCACGCCCGACAACGTGATTACGCTCGAGCGCATGGAATTCCCGGAGCCGGTGATTTCGCAGGCGGTGGAGCCGAAGACCAAGGCTGACCAGGAGAAGATGGGCATCGCGCTGTCGCGCCTGGCACAGGAAGATCCCTCATTCCGTGTCCGTACGGACGAGGAATCCGGGCAGACCATCATTTCAGGAATGGGCGAGCTGCACCTCGAGATCATCGTCGACCGCATGAAACGCGAATTTGGCGTCGAGGCCAATGTCGGCAAGCCGCAGGTGGCGTATCGCGAGACCATCCGCAAGCCGGTGGAGCAGGAACACAAGTATGCCAAGCAGTCGGGTGGGCGTGGCCAGTACGGGCACGTTTATCTGCGCCTCGAACCGCAGGAGCTCGGCAAGGGCTTCGAGTTCGTTGACGGCATCAAGGGCGGCGTCGTGCCGCGCGAGTTCATTCCTGCGGTACGCAAGGGTGTGGAAGAGGCGCTGACCCGCGGCATCACGGCCGGTTATCCGGTGGTGGATGTGAAGGTAACCCTGTACGACGGGTCGTACCATGAAGTGGATTCTAATGAAAACGCGTTCAAGATGGCAGCCAGCATGGCGTTCCGCGAGGGTGCCCAGAAGGCCAGCCCGATCGTGCTGGAGCCGGTGATGGCGGTTGAGGTGGTGACGCCGGAAGAGTACATGGGCAGCGTCAACGGCGACCTGAGTTCCCGTCGTGGCGTGATCCTCGGCATGGAAGATGTCCCGGCCGGCAAGGTGATACGCTCGGAAGTGCCGCTCGCCGAGATGTTCGGATATGCCACCAGCCTGCGTTCTGCCACGCAGGGCAGGGCCACGTATACGATGGAGTTCAAGAAGTATGCGCTGGCACCGAACGCGGTAATCAAGAAGGCGAGCTAGCGGTTTTTTGCGACCAACTAAAGACGAGGTAGCATAAGGTGTCCAAGGGAAAATTTGAGCGCACGAAACCCCACCTGAACGTGGGAACGATCGGCCACGTCGACCACGGGAAGACGACCCTGACAGCGGCGCTGACCAAGGTCCTGTCGGCGAAGTTCGGCGGCGAATTCAAGGCCTACGACCAGATCGACAACGCCCCCGAGGAGCGCGAGCGCGGCATCACGATCGCGACGGCCCACGTCGAGTACGAGACCGCCAAGCGCCACTATGCCCACGTCGACTGCCCCGGGCACGCCGATTACGTGAAGAACATGATTACCGGTGCCGCCCAGATGGACGGCGCCATCCTGGTGGTAAGCGCCGCCGACGGCCCCATGCCCCAGACGCGTGAGCACATCCTGCTCGCCCGCCAGGTGGGTGTGCCCTACATTGTCGTCTTCCTCAACAAGGCCGACATGGTCGACGACAAGGAGCTGCTCGAGCTCGTCGAGATGGAAGTGCGCGAGCTGCTGTCGAAGTACGATTTCCCGGGTGACGATACCCCGATTGTCGTCGGCAGCGCCCTGAAGGCGCTCGAAGGCGACCAGAGCGAGATCGGCGAGCCGGCCATCATGCGCCTGGCCGATGCCCTCGACTCCTACATTCCCCAGCCCAAGCGCGCCGTCGACGGCACGTTCCTCATGCCGGTCGAGGACGTGTTTTCGATCTCCGGACGCGGCACCGTGGTCACCGGGCGCATCGAGCGCGGCGTGGTGAAGGTGGGCGATGAGGTCGAGATCGTGGGTCTCAAGGACACCCAGAAGACCACTGTCACCGGGGTGGAAATGTTCCGCAAGCTCCTCGACCAGGGTGAGGCGGGTGACAACGTCGGAGTGCTGCTGCGCGGCACCAAGCGCGAGGAAGTCGAGCGCGGCCAGGTGCTGTCGAAGCCCGGCTCCATCACCCCGCATACCAAGTTCGAGGCCGAGGTCTACGTGCTGTCGAAGGAGGAAGGTGGCCGCCATACGCCGTTTTTCAACGGCTACCGTCCGCAGTTCTACTTCCGTACCACCGACGTCACCGGAGCGGTCGATCTGCCGCAGGGCACCGAGATGGTGATGCCCGGCGACAACATCAAGATGACCATCACCCTGATCAACCCGATTGCCATGGAAGACGGCCTGCGCTTCGCCATCCGTGAGGGCGGACGCACCGTGGGAGCAGGGGTGGTGGCGAAGATTATCCAGTAGCGCGAGGCGGACAAGGCCCAGCCGCAGCAGTAAGGCTGTCCAGTCCGTAAAAGAGGTTAATTATGGCAAATCAGAAGATCCGCATTCGCCTGAAGGCCTTCGATCACCGTTTGATCGACCGTTCGGCCATGGAGATTGTCGATACAGCGAAGCGTACCGGTGCCCTGGTAAAGGGTCCGATACCGCTTCCGACCAAGATTGAGCGCTACACGCTGTTGCGCTCTCCGCATGTCGACAAGAAGTCGCGCGACCAGTTCGAAATCCGGACCCACAAGCGGATCATGGACATCATCGAACCGACCGACAAGACAGTGGATGCACTGATGAAGCTTGATCTGGCGGCCGGTGTGGACGTGGAGATCAAGCTCAGCTGAAGGCTGCCTGTCGGCAGCGGTCTGCCCGGATAGAACGGGCAAACAGGAAACGAAAAGGCTTACGACGATGGCGATTGGAGTGATTGGCAGAAAGGTCGGCATGAGCCGGGTATATTCCGCTGACGGCACTGCGGTACCGGTAACGGTATTCGAGGTGGATCCGAATCGGGTGACCCAGGTGAAGACCGCGGATACCGATGGCTACCGCGCTGTGCAGGTTACCGTGGGTGAACGCCGTCCGGTACGCGTCACGAAGCCGGCGGCCGGTCATTTTGCCAAGGCCAATGTCGCAGCCGGGCGCGGACTCTGGGAGTTCCGCCTGGAGGACGGCGAAGGCGTCGAGCTCAAGCCGGGGTCGGAGATCAAGGTCGACATGTTCAATCCGGGCCAGAAGGTGGACGTGCAGGGTACTTCGATCGGCAAGGGATTCGCCGGTGTGATCAAACGCCACCATTTCGGCGGCGGACGCGCGAGCCACGGTAACTCGCTGTCGCACCGCGCTCCGGGATCGATCGGCCAGAGGCAGACGCCAGGCCGTGTGTTTCCCGGCAAGCGGATGGCAGGACACCTTGGTAACGTTACGCGCACGCAGCAGAATCTTGAGGTTGTCCAGGTCGATTCGGGTCGCAACTTGCTGCTGGTGAAAGGTGCTGTTCCGGGACCCAAGGGCGCCGACGTGGTGATCCGGCCCGCTGTGAAGGCCCAGAAGGGCGCGGCCGCCGCCGGAAAGAAACAGGACTCGCAGAAATGAAAGTCAGCGTGATCAGTGAAGCCGGAGGAAAGGCGGCGGGCGACGTCGAAGTATCGGACGTGACGTTTGGCGCAACCTTCAACGAGTCGCTGGTCCACCAGGTGGTGGTTGCCAGCCAGGCAAACGCGCGGGCCGGAACACGTGCCCAGAAAAACCGCGCGGCGGTACGCGGCGGCGGGAGCAAGCCGTGGCGCCAGAAGGGCACCGGCCAGGCACGCGCCGGTACCAGTCGCAGCCCGCTGTGGCGCGGCGGCGGCAAGGTGTTCCCGGCCTCTCCGGACGAGAATTTCACGCAGAAGGTGAACAAGAAGATGCGCCGCGCGGCTATGCGCTCGATCCTCTCGGAGCTGCTGCGCCAGGAACGTCTTGTGACGATCGACGGCTTTAGGATAGAGGCCCCCAAGACCCGGGCTCTGGTTGAGAAGCTGAAGGGGCTGGGCGCGTCGGACGTGCTTATTGTCACCGACAGCAGCGACGACAACCTGTTTCTGTCGGCGCGCAACCTCCACCATGTGGATGTGCTTCCGGTCCAGGGCGTCGATCCGGTCAGCCTCGTCCGGCATGAGAAGGTGATCATGACCCTGTCCGCCCTGAAGCGGTTCGAGGAGATGCTGGCATGAACGAGCAGGATCTGTACCACGTGATTCTGGCGCCGCACATTTCGGAAAAGAGCAGCCGGCTGGCCGACAAGAACGGACAGTTCGTGTTCAGCGTGCGCCGTGATGCCACCAAGCCCCTGATCAAGCAGGCGGTTGAGAAGATGTTCAGCGTGCAGGTCGACTCGGTCACTGTCAGCTGCGTCAAGGGCAAGCTGAAGCGCCAGGGCAAGACCCCGGGGCGGCGACAAGACTGGAAGAAGGCCTACGTCCGGCTGAAGCCGGGCCAGGAAATCGATTTCGTCGGCGGCCAGACGAAGTAAGGGGAGCACAGAGATGGCACTGGTAAAGGTCAGACCCACATCCGCCGGACGCCGCGGGCTCATCAAGGTCGTCAATCCCGACCTGCATCGTGGCGCGCCTTTCGCCGGTCTGGTCGAGAAGAAGGCCAAGATCAGCGGCCGCAACCACTACGGCCGTATCTGCGTGCGCCATCGTGGCGGTGGCCACAAGCGGCACTACCGTATTGTCGATTTCAGGCGTGACAAGGACGGTGTGTCCGGACGCGTCGAGCGCCTCGAGTATGATCCGAACCGCAGCGCCAACATCGCGCTGGTGCTGTATGCCGACGGTGAACGCCGTTACATCATTGCCCCCAAGGGCATCGAAATCGGCAGCCGCATTGTCTCGGGTGTGGATGCTCCGATCCAGCCCGGCAACTGCCTGCCTCTGCGGAACATCCCCGTGGGCAGCACCATTCACTGCGTCGAGCTCAGGCAGGGCCGTGGTGCCCAGCTCGGACGTTCAGCGGGCGCGGCGATCCAGCTCGTCGCTCGCGAGGGCAGCTACGCCCAGCTGCGTCTGCGCTCCGGCGAGGTGCGCAAGGTGCATGTGGAATGCCGTGCCACCATTGGCGAAGTCGGCAATGCAGAGCATTCCCTGCGCAAACTGGGCAAGGCGGGCGCGAGCCGCTGGCGCGGAATCCGGCCGACCGTGCGCGGCACCGCCATGAACCCCGTTGACCATCCCCACGGCGGTGGTGAAGGCCGCACCAAGGGCGGGCGTCATCCGGTCAGCCCCTGGGGCACGCCGACCAAGGGATACAAGACCCGCATGAACAAGCGTACCGACGGAATGATCGTCCGGCGCCGAAACAAGACGAGAGAGGCGTAAACCGTGCCACGTTCCATCAAGAAAGGACCTTTTGTCGACGCGCACCTTGCTGCGAAGGTGGAAAAGACGCGCGCCGAGAACAGCAAGCGGCCGCTCAAGACCTGGTCGCGCCGCTCGACCATCATGCCGGACTTCATCGGCCTCACGATTGCCGTGCATAACGGCAAGCAGCATGTGCCGATCCTGGTAACGGAAAACATGGTTGGTCACAAACTTGGCGAATTCGCGGCAACGCGGACGTTCAAGGGACATTCGGCCGACAAGAAGGCCACGACGGAGTGATAACGGCGATGCAAGCTACCGCAGTTCTCAAATACACCCGCCTATCGCCGCAGAAAGGGCGTCTGCTCGCGGACCAGATCCGTGGCCTGCCGGTTGAGCGTGCACTGGAAATCCTCCAGTTCAGCACGCGCAAGGCGGCACTTCCGGTCCGCAAGGCGCTGGAGTCTGCGATTGCCAATGCCGAGCATAATGAGGGAGCGGATGTCGACGAACTCAGAGTGCACGCGGTGGAGGTTGGTGACGGGCCGACGCTGAAGCGTTTTCACGCCCGTGCCAAGGGCCGCGGCGCGAGAATTCTCAAACGCACCAGCCATATCACCGTCACGGTGTCGGATGTGCGTGTCAAGGGTGCGCGCAAGGCGAAGAAAGGGGGCAACTGATGGGCCAGAAGATCAATCCGAACGGACTACGCCTTGGCATCATCAGGGACTGGACCGCAAAGTGGTATTCGGGAAGCAAGCATTATTCCGCCAACCTTGCCTCGGACATCGTGCTGCGCAAGCGCATCAAGGCCAAGCTTGCGCACGCGGCTGTCAGCACGGTGGTGATTGAACGCCCTGCCCAGAGCATAAACGTCACGATACATACGGCACGTCCGGGCATCGTGATCGGCAAGAAGGGCGAGGATATCGAAAAGCTGCGTCAGGAGCTGACCCGGGTTGCCGGGCAGCCAGTGCACATTTCCATCGAGGAAGTGCGCAAGCCAGAGCTGGATGCCCTGCTGGTTGCGGAAAATATCTGCCAGCAGCTGGAAAAGCGCATCATGTTCCGGCGCGCGATGAAGCGTGCGGTTACCAATGCCATGCGGCTTGGCGCCCTCGGCGTGAAGATCATGTGTGCCGGGCGTCTCAATGGTGCCGAAATCGCGCGTACCGAGTGGTATCGCGAGGGTCGGGTGCCGCTGCATACGCTGCGTGCCGATATCGACTACGGCGCGGCAGAGGCGCACACCACCTACGGTGTCATCGGGGTCAAGGTGTGGATATTCAAGGGCGAAATTCTGGACCGCTCGGAGCAGATCCAGGCCGAGCAGGATTCGGCCCGGAAAGCCACGGCCTGATTACGGGGAAACTCAGATGTTGCAGCCAAAAAGAACCAAGTTCCGCAAGCAGCACAAGGGCCGCAACCGTGGTGTCGCGACACGCGGCAACAAGGTGAGCTTCGGAGAGTTCGGACTGAAAGCGACGACCCGCGGGCGTGTCACTGCCCGCCAGATTGAAGCTGCCCGCCGGGCGCTGACGCGCTCGATCAAGCGCGGGGGCCGGGTATGGATACGCATCTTCCCGGACAAGCCGATTTCGAAAAAGCCGCTGGAAGTGCGCATGGGCAGCGGCAAGGGCAATCCGGAATACTGGGTAGCCGAGATCAAGCCCGGCACCGTCCTGTATGAGATGGAGGGCATCGGCGAGGTCGAGGCGAGGAGCGCGTTCCGGCTTGCCGCGGCCAAGCTCCCGGTGCGTACGATGTTCGTGGCCCGCCAGGTGATTTGACAGGTGCAGCGATGAATGCAAAAGAGATTCGTGGTATGGCGGCGGAAGCCAGGGTGCAGGAGCTGGAAGGGCTGCTGAAGGAGCAGTTCAATCTGCGGATGCAGAAAGCGACCGGTCAGCTGGCCAACAGCTCGCGGCTGGGAAAGGTGCGGCGCGAGATCGCGCGCATCCATACCGTGATGAACGAGAAAGGGGTAGCCGGCAATGAGTGAGGACGCACGCACCGCACGCACGGTCAGCGGCCGTGTGCTGAGCAGCAAGATGAACAAGACCATCACCGTAGTGGTCGACCGGCAGGTCGCCCACCCGCTTTATGGCAAGTTCGTCCGCCGGCGCACGAAGCTGCATGCGCACGACGAGAACAATGATTGCAAGGAAGGCGATCTGGTGCTGATAGAGGAATGCCGGCCGCTGTCCAAGACAAAGACCTGGCGACTGGTAAGAGTGCTGGAGAAGGCAGTTGCTGTTTAGGCCAGCAGGCCATTGGCCGCGTACGCGCGGAGTGTTAGAATCAACCGCTTTACCGCGAGAAAGCGCGGGATAACAAGTTTGAGTGCGGAGTTCAGGTCATGATTCAGATGCAGAGCATGTTGTCAGTGGCGGACAACAGTGGAGCCAAAACTGTGCAATGCATCAAGGTGCTGGGCGGTTCCAAGCGCCGTTATGCCGGCATCGGGGACATCATCAAGGTCAGCATCAAGGAAGCCATTCCGCGCGGTCGGGTGAAAAAGGGCGATGTCTACGATGCGGTGATCGTGCGGACGCGCAAAGGTGTGCGCCGGCCGGATGGTTCGGTGATCCGGTTCGATACGAATGCCGCAGTGCTGCTCAATCCGCAGCACCAGCCGGTCGGGACCCGCATTTTCGGGCCTGTGACCAGGGAACTGCGCAGTGAGAAGTTCATGAAGATCATTTCCCTTGCGCCGGAAGTGCTGTGAGGGCTGACGAATATGCAGAAGATACGCAAAGGTGATCAGGTTGTGGTGCGCAGCGGCAGGGACAAGGGCAAGCGCGGAACGGTGTTGCGCGTGCTTCCCCATGACCGGCTGCTGGTTGAAAACGTGAATATGGTGAAACGCCATACGCGCCCGAATCCGAACAAGAACGTGACCGGCGGAATCATTGACAAGGAATCGCCGATCCACGTGTCGAACGTGGCGATGTTCAATGGTGCGAACGAGAAGGGCGGACGGATCGGTTTCCGGAAGCTGGAAGACGGCCGCAAGGTGCGTTTCTTCCGCCGTGGCGGCGAAGTCGCCGATATCTGACGGGTGAAGGCGAGATGGCCAGACTTCAAGAATTCTATCGAAAGACCGTGGTACCGCAGCTCATGGCGAAATTCGGGTATGCCAACCCGATGCAGGTGCCGCGTATCACCCACATCACGCTGAACATGGGCGTGGGCGAGGCATTGGCGGACCGCAAGGTGCTGGAAAGCGCGATGTCGGACATGCAGAAGCTGTCCGGCCAGAAGCCGGTCATGACCCGTGCCCGCAAGTCAGTAGCGGCCTTCAAGGTGCGCGAAAACTGGCCGATCGGGTGCAAGGTGACGCTGCGGCGTGCGCGCATGTACGAGTTTCTGGACCGTCTAGTCACCATCGCGATACCGCGGGTGCGCGACTTCCGTGGTCTTTCCGGGCGTTCTTTTGACGGACGCGGAAATTACTCCATGGGCATCAAGGAGCAGATCATTTTCCCGGAAATTGACTACGACAAGATCGATGCACTGCGCGGCATGGACGTGTCCATCGCAACCAGCGCAAAGACCGATGATGAGGCGCGCGCACTGCTGGCGGCCTTCAACTTTCCGATCAAGAGCTGAGGCATACATGGCAAAGAAATCGATGGTCCTGCGCGACGAGAAGCGCAAGGCGCTGGTGGCGAAGTATGCCAAGCGGCGGAGCGAGCTTAAGGCCATCATCTACGACATGAAAGCCGGAAACGAGGAACGCTACCAGGCACAGCTCGAGCTGCAGAAGCTGCCGCGCGATTCGAGCCGCAGCCGTATTCGTAACCGCTGTGCCGTCACCGGCCGCTCGCGTGGCTATTACCGCAAGTTCGGGCTGAGCCGCAGCAAGTTGCGTGAAGTCATGATGCGCGGCGAAGCGCCGGGCGTCGTCAAGGCAAGCTGGTAGGGCCTACCGCGTTACAGACAGGAACAATGAATCATGAGCATGACCGATCCGATAGCCGATATGCTGACCCACATCCGCAACGGCCAGACAGCAGAGAAGGTCTCCGTACGGATGCCGTCATCCTCGATCAAGTGCGCGATCGCGCAGGTGCTCAAGGACGAGGGCTACATCGAGGATTTCAGGCCAGGCGAGGCGGATGGCAAGGCAGTACTGGAGGTCCGGCTCAAGTACCATGCCGGTAACCCCGTGATCGAGCGCATCCAGCGTGTCAGCACGCCCGGTTGCCGCAGGTACCGCGGCAAGGACAGCCTGCCGCTGGTCAACGGGGGATTGGGAATGTCGATCATCTCGACATCCCGCGGCATCATGAGCGACCGGGCGGCCCGCAAGGCCGGCCTTGGTGGCGAAGTGCTGTGCGTAGTTTCCTGATAGGTGCAGAACAGTGTCAAGAATCGCGAAAAATCCGGTCAGCATACCCAAGGGCGTTGAAGCCCGGCTCGCGGACGGCGTGCTGAGCGTCAAGGGGCCCAAGGGACAGCTTCAGTACAGCGTGCATCCGCTCGTGAAGCTGGCGATCGACGATGCGACGGTCACTTTTGAAGCGGTTGACAGCTCGAGCTTGTCCAATGCCATGTCGGGGACAACCCGCGCGCTGGTCAACAACATGGTGACCGGCGTGAGCAAAGGGTTCGAGAAGAAACTTACGATCATCGGAGTGGGGTATCGTGCCGCGGTGCAGGGCCGCAACCTCAATCTGTCGCTCGGTTTCTCCCATCCTGTGGCATACGGGATTCCCGAAGGTATTACGATCGAGACCCCCAGCCAGACTGAAATCGTGGTCCGGGGTGCCGACCGGCAGGTGGTCGGACAGGTGGCCGCGGAAATCCGCAGCTACCGTGCGCCGGAGCCGTACAAGGGCAAGGGTGTGCGCTATTCCGACGAGCACGTAGTCCGCAAAGAAGCGAAGAAGAAGTAGTAGTTCCAGAAATCATTGCCAGGGTAGTCGAGTCAGCCATGAACAAAGCACAGGCACGCGCACGGCGCACACACAAGACACGGCAGAGAATTGCAGTGCTGCAGGCGGCGCGGTTGTGCGTCCATCGCACGCCGCAGCATATCTACGCGCAGGTGATCGACGCAGGTGGCGGACGTGTGCTCGCCAGCGCCTCGACACTCGAGGCCGATATGCGCAAGCAGCTCAAGTCCGGAGGCAATATTGCCGCCGCAGGAGTGATCGGAAAGCGCATCGCGGAGAAGGCCAAGGCCGCGGGCGTGACGCGTGTGGCGTTTGACCGGTCCGGGTTCAAGTATCACGGCCGGGTCAAGGCGCTTGCGGATGCAGCGCGCGAGAACGGTCTGGAATTCTGAGGGTAGACAAGGTGGCGGATTCAGATAGCGAAGGGCGTGCAGATAATCTGCGCGAGAAGCTGATCAGCGTCAACCGTGTCGCCAAGGTGGTCAAGGGCGGCCGGCAGTTCGGTTTTGCCGCGCTGACCGTCGTCGGTGACGGCGATGGACGCATCGGCCTGGGTCAGGGAAAGGCGCGCGAAGTGCCGGTGGCCGTGCAGAAGGCCATGGATGATGCACGTCGCAACATGGTGAAGGTAAGTCTGAGGAAAGGTACCCTGCATTACTCGATCACGGGTCGGCATGGTGCGGCCCGGGTTGTCATGCGGCCGGCCTCGGAAGGAACCGGAATCATTGCCGGTGGTGCCATGCGCGCGGTGTTTGAAGTGGCCGGTGTCAACAATGTTCTGGCCAAGTGCATCGGCTCCAGCAATCCGATCAACGTCGTGCGTGCCACGATCAAGGCACTGCAGGCAATCAACAACCCCGCCGAAATTGCCGCCAAGCGCGGAAAGACGGTGGAGGAAATCACCGGTTAAGGAGTTTGGCCGTGGCCAACACCCAGAAAAGCGCTGCCGGAAAAAAGCTCAAGGTTACCCTCGTCCGCAGCCCCTTCGGCACTGGCAGACGGCATATGGCCTGCGTCAGGGGGCTTGGGCTGCGCCGGATCCGGCATTGTGTCGAAGTTGAGGATACGCCGGCCGTGCGCGGGATGATCAGCAAGGTGGCCTACATGGTCAAGTGCGAGGAAGTCTGAAAATGAGGCTTAACACACTCAAGCCTGCCACCGGCAGCAAATCTTCACCGAAGCGCCTTGGGCGTGGCGGCGGGTCCGGTCTGGGCAAGACATCAGGCCGTGGTCACAAGGGCCAGCGTGCCCGTGCCGGAGGCTACCACAAGGTCGGTTTCGAGGGTGGCCAGATGCCGCTGCAGCGGCGGCTGCCGAAGCGCGGCTTCCGTTCGGCAATGCAGGCAAAAACCGGTGAGGTGCGCCTGTATGCGCTGGGCAAGATCGACGCCGATGTCATTGATCTTGCGGTGCTCAAGTCGGCCAATCTGGTGGCGGCCGATGTGCTGCGGGCCAAGGTGTTCCTGGCCGGAACGCTTGAGCGCCCGGTCACGCTGAAAGGCATCGCCGCGACAAAGGGTGCGCTGGAAGCAATCGTGCGGGCTGGCGGGAAGGTTGAGGCCTGAGATGGCGCGCAGTGACGCACGTTCCACGGCTGCCGGAGGCCTGCTCGGAGGGAAGCTGACCGACCTCAGGCAGCGGTTCGTCTTCGTGCTTGCAGCGCTCGTGGTCTTCCGCATCGGCGCGCACATTCCCGTTCCGGGGATCAATGCCCAGGCGCTGGCACAGCTTTTCCGCCAGAACCAGGGCTCAATCGTCGGACTGTTCAACATGTTCTCGGGCGGCGCGCTCGGACGGTTTTCGGTGTTCGCGCTCGGAGTGATGCCGTACATTTCGGCGTCGATCATCCTCCAGCTGCTCACTACGGTGGTTCCTTCGCTGGAAGAGCTCAAGAAGGAAGGCGAGGCGGGGCGGCGCAAGATCACGCAGTACACGCGCTATGCCACCGTGTTCCTGGCGATGTTCCAGGCGCTTGGCATCTCAATTGCCCTTGCTGGACAGCACCCCGGCGGGGTGCCGGTGGTCATATCGCCGGGCATCGGGTTCAAGGTGGTGTCGGTCATTACTCTGGTCAGCGGAACCATGTTCCTTATGTGGGTCGGAGAGCAGATGACCGAGCGTGGCATCGGCAACGGCATGTCGATGATCATTCTCTCCGGAATCATTGCCGGGCTGCCAGGCGCGGTCGGCAGTACCCTGGAGCTGGCACGCACCGGTTCGTTCCAGCCGCTGTTCGTGCTGGTGCTGTTCGTGATCGCCATCGTGGTGACCGGATTTGTCGTATTCGTGGAGCGTGGCCAGCGGCGCATTACCGTAAATTACGCCAAACGCCAGCAGGGGCGGAAAATGTATGCGGGACAGACCAGCCACCTGCCACTCAAGATCAATATGTCAGGGGTGATTCCGCCAATCTTCGCATCGAGCATCATCCTGTTTCCGGCAACCCTGGGCAGCTGGTTCAGCCGCACCAAGGGCCTGGGCTGGCTGCGTGACCTCGCTACGACGCTGTCCCCGGGACAGCCGATCTACGTGATACTTTATGCGACTGCGATCATATTCTTTTCGTTTTTCTACACCGCGATGGTGTTCAATCCGAAAGAGACCGCGGATAACCTGAAGAAGTCCGGAGCATTCATTCCGGGAATACGTCCCGGCGAGCAGAGTGCGCGCTACATCGACGGGGTCATGACGCGCCTGACTCTGGCGGGAGCGCTGTATGTGACCCTGGTGTGCCTGCTGCCCGAGTTTCTGATCGTAAAATGGAATGTTCCGTTCTATTTCGGCGGTACTTCGCTGCTGATCATCGTGGTGGTGTGTATGGACTTTATGGCCCAGGTGCAGGCCCACCTGATGTCCCATCAGTACGAAAGCCTGCTGAAGAGGGCCAACCTGACCGGCGGTGGGATGGGAATCCAGCGCTGAGCAGAGGTAGCGGCGCCTGGTGCGCCCCCAACAGGAGCAAAATGGCATGAAGGTTCGGGCTTCCGTCAAGAAGCTTTGCCGCAACTGCAAGGTAGTGCGGCGCAAGCGCGTGGTGCGCATCATCTGTTCAGACCCGACGCACAAGCAGCGTCAGGGCTGACCGACGTTGCGACCGTTGATTTTCAGGCACAATAGAAGTATTCTTCCGCGTTTCCGTGCGGCAAGAGCATAGCTGGAGATAGGCTGAATGGCCCGCATTGCAGGCATCAACATACCGAATCATAAGCACGTAGAGATCGCGCTGACTTCCATCTATGGCGTCGGCCGGCCGCGTGCCCGTGTGATCTGCACGGGCGCCGGCGTAGCGCTGAACACCAAGGTCAAGGACCTTACTGATGCCGAGGTCGACAAGCTGCGTGTCGAGGTGGCGAAGTACACGGTAGAAGGCGACCTGCGTCGTACGGTCTCGATGAACATCAAGCGGCTGATGGATCTCGGTACGTTCCGGGGTCTGCGTCACCGCCGTGGTCTGCCTGTGCGTGGGCAGCGTACGCGTACGAACGCCCGCACCCGCAAGGGCCCGCGCAAGGCGATCAGAAAATAGACTGGTTTTCCGGGAATACCAATGGCAAATCCGAACACGACTGTCCCAGCACCCAAGGCGAAGAAGCGCGCCCGAAAGAGCGTTGCCGAAGGCATCGCGCATATCCACGCATCGTTTAACAACACGATCATCACGATAACCGACCGGCAGGGAAATGTGCTGTCATGGGCGACCGCCGGAGGCGCTGGATTCAAGGGTTCGCGCAAGAGCACTCCCTTCGCCGCACAGGTCGCCGCCGACAAGGCCGGCCGTGCAGCGCAGGAATTCGGCATCAAGGCGCTGGAAATCAAGGTCAAGGGTCCGGGCCCGGGGCGCGATTCAGCGGTACGTGCCCTGCATGTCATCGGATACGAGATCAGCAACATCATTGACGTCACGCCGATTCCGCACAACGGCTGCCGTCCGGCCAAGAGACGTCGCGTCTAGGATTCAGCGGGATCAACGGAGAAATACGTGGCACGTTATACCGATTCGAAATGCCGTCAATGCCGTCGTGAGGGAGGCAAGCTTTTCCTCAAGGGCGAGAAGTGTTTTACCGAGAAGTGCCCGGTGGAAAAGCGGGCCTATGCGCCCGGCCAGCACGGCCAGCGGCGCGGCCGCGCGTCGGATTACGGCGCCCAGCTGCGCGAGAAACAGAAGCTCCGCCGGATCTACGGGATCCTGGAGCGGCAGTTTGCCAACTATTATGCAGAGTCAGACCGGCGCCGTGGTTCAACCGGCGAGAACCTGCTGACGCTGCTCGAAAGCCGCCTGGACAATGTGGTGTTCCGGATGGGTTTCGGGGTATCACGCACGGAGGCGCGCCAGCTGGTGCGCCACAATGCGATCATGGTCAACGGGAAGCGCACCAATATCCCGTCCTACCAGGTCCGTGCCAGCGATGTGATCGAGGTGACGTCCTCCGCCAGAGACCAGCTGAGGGTCAAGGCTGCGCTGGAAGCTGCCGAGCAGCGGGGCTTTCCGGAGTGGGTCGAGGTCGACTCCAAGGCGATGAAGGGTACCTTCAAGGCCGTGCCCGAGCGGGCCGATCTGCCGTCGGACATTAACGAACATCTGGTCGTCGCTCTCTACTCCAAGTAGCAGAGACACAGGTTCAAGCGAGGACACACTATGCAGAGTTCTGCAACGGAATTCCTGAAGCCAAGGCTGGTGGATGTACAGAGTCAGGGCATCGCGCGCGCAAAGATCACGCTCGAACCGCTGGAGCGCGGGTTTGGATACACGCTCGGCAACGCGCTGCGCCGGATTCTCCTTTCCTCGATGCCGGGCTGCGCCATCACCGAGGTCAAAATCGACGGTGTGCTGCACGAATATTCCAGCATAGAAGGCGTGCAGGAGGATGTGATTGAAATCCTGCTCAATCTGAAGTCACTGGCCCTGCGCATGCACGGCAGTCGCCCGGAAACCACGCTCAAGCTGGCAAAGAAGGGCCCGGGTCCGGTTACCGCCGGGGATATCAGCCTTGACCAGGACGTGGAAGTCGTCAATCCCGGACACCTCATCGCTACGCTTACCAAAAACGGATCGATTTCCATGAGTCTGCGGATCATGCGCGGACGCGGCTACGAGCCGGTAACCGCGCGGTCCGCGGAAGAGAGCCGTGAAATCGGCGTCATGCAGCTCGACGCATCATTCAGCCCGGTGCGGCGCGTTTCCTACGCCGTGGAAAACGCGCGCGTCGAGCAGCGTACTGACCTGGACAAGCTGGTTCTGGACATCGAGACCAACGGAGCGATCGATCCGGAGGAGGCAGTGCGCCGCGCCGCCAACATCCTGCAGGACCAGATATCGATCTTCGTGGATCTGAAGAGTCCGGAAGCCAAGGCAATCGAATCGCCGGCACCCAATATCAACCCACTGCTGCTGCGGCCGGTTGATGACCTGGAGCTGACTGTGCGTTCGGCAAACTGCCTGAAGGCCGAAAATATTTTTTACATCGGAGACCTCGTGCAGCGCACGGAAGTGGAGCTGCTGAAGACGCCCAATCTCGGCAAGAAGTCGCTTACCGAAATCAAGGACGTGCTCGCCACTCACCAGCTGTCGCTGGGCATGAAACTCGAGAACTGGCCGCCGACCTCGATCAAGGTCAAGAGTCCCGAGAAAGAGTCCGCCTGAAGTAAGAGGAATAAGCAATGCGTCATCACAAAAGCGGCCGTAAGCTGAACCGCACCAGCAGCCATCGCGAAGCGCTGTTCAAGAACATGGCAGCTTCGCTGTTCCGCCATGAGCAGATCCGCACCACGCTTCCCAAGGCGAAGGAGCTGCGGCGTGTTGCCGAACCGCTGATCACTCTCGCGAAGACTTCGAGCGTCGCCAACCGCCGTCTGGCGTTTGCGCGTCTGCGTGACCGCGAAGCCGTGACGAAACTGTTCGATGTGCTGGGTGTGCGCTACCGCACGCGGCCAGGGGGCTATCTACGGATTCTTAAGTTCGGATATCGTACCGGCGACAGCGCGCCAATGGCACTGGTGCAGCTTGTTGACCGTCCCGAAACGGCTGGTGACACGGCCGCAGCAGCGGATGAATCCACGCAGAAGTCCTGAAAACACGGGGTACCGCGGCGCCGGAACGGCGGCGGACGTCTCAGGGGCCGGGAGCAATCCCGGCCCCTTGTTTTTTGGTGCGCCGCCGCGCCGCTGCATCCTCTGGTAACATGGGCCGGTGATTGCGCTTTTTACCGATTTCGGGCTGAACGGCCCGTACGTGGGGCAGATGCACGCGGTGCTCGCGAGCCTTGCGCCTGCTGAAACCATCGTTGACCTGCAGCACGACGTGCCGCGGCATGATGCGCGTGCCGGTGCCTATCTGCTGGCGTCAGTGCTTGGGCCATTCCCTCCGGGAACCGTGTTTCTCTGCGTTGTCGACCCTGGCGTCGGCAGCCCCCGGCGGGCGATGGTGGTGCATGCCGGGGAGCACTGGTTTGTCGGTCCGGACAACGGGCTGTTCGAGATCGTGGCGCGGCGGGCTGCGCACTGCGAGTGCCGCGAGATCCTGTGGCGTCCGGCGCAGCTGTCCAGCACCTTTCACGGGCGTGACCTGTTCGCGCCGGTGGCGGCCAGTGTGGCGCTTGGGACACTGCCCGAGTCTGGTCCGGCCCGACTCACGGTTCCGGCTGACCGGCCGTGGCCGGACGAGCTGGCCGAGGTGATCTACATCGACGCCTTCGGGAATGCGGCTACCGGCCTGCTGGCGGCGGGTGCCGGGCCCGGAATGATCCTCCACGCGGGTGGACGGCCGCTGACGTATGCGGATACCTTCAGTGCCGTGCCGCTGGGACAGCCATTCTGGTACCGGAATTCGTGCGGTCTGGTAGGCATTGCCGTGAACGGCGGAAGCGCTGCTGCCGACCTCGGGGTACGCGCCGGCGATCCGGTAGTGATGGAGTAGCTGGCCCCTTCAGCCGGTCATCCGGCGCACACCCTGATTGCGGCCGCGATCGAGAACCGGAGCCAGGAACTGCGCAGTATGCGACGAGGTCACGGCAGCGAGTGTTTCCGGAGTGCCGGCCGCAATGATCTGGCCCCCGCCGTCGCCCCCTTCAGGACCGAGGTCTATGATCCAGTCGGCAGTCTTGATGACGTCGAGGTTGTGTTCAATGACCACGACGGTGTTGCCGTGATCGCGCAGACGGTGGAGCACCGCCAGCAGCTGCCTGATGTCATGGAAATGCAGCCCGGTGGTTGGCTCATCAAGTATGTACAGCGTATGCCCGGTATCGCGCTTGGAAAGCTCCCGTGACAGCTTGATGCGCTGCGCCTCGCCTCCCGAAAGCGTCGTGGCGCTCTGGCCAAGGGTCACATACGACAGTCCGACGTCGAGCAGTGTCTGGAGCTTGCGCCGGATGGCCGGTATGGCGTCGAAGAACCCGGCCGCTTCCTCCACCGTCATTTCCAGGACCTCGTGGATGTTCCGGCCCTTGTACCGGATCTCCAGTGTTTCCCGGTTGTAGCGTTTCCCTTTGCATACATCGCAGGGCACGTAGACGTCCGGCAGAAAGTGCATCTCGACCTTGATCAGGCCATCGCCTTGGCAGGCTTCGCAGCGGCCCCCACGCACGTTAAACGAAAACCGGCCGGGAGAATAGCCGCGGGTGCGCGCTTCCGGTGTTCCGGCAAAAAGCTCCCGTAGCGGAGAAAAAAGCCCCGTATAGGTCGCAGGATTGGAACGCGGCGTGCGCCCTATCGGGCTCTGGTCGATGTCTATGACCTTGTCGAAGTGCTGCAACCCCTCGATCGACCCGTACGGCGCCGGTTCGACGCTGCTGCCGTGCAGCTCGTGGGCGGCCGCAGCGAACAGGGTGTCGTTGATGAGTGTCGACTTGCCAGAACCGGACACGCCGGTGACGCAGGTGAAAAGCCCGACTGGAATGGATACGTCGACGTTTTTCAGATTGTTGCCGCCCGCGCCCCGGATCACAATCTGGAGGCTGGCGTCGGCGGGTGTACGCTTTTCAGGAACAGAGATGAATTCGGCACCGGAAAGGTACTGGCCGGTGACTGACCCGGGCTGGAGGGCAATTTCCTCCGGCCGGCCCTGGGCGACAATCTGTCCGCCGTGCACGCCTGCACCCGGACCAATATCGAGTACATAGTCTGCGGCCCGGATGGCGTCCTCATCGTGTTCGACCACGATGACGGTATTGCCCGTGTCGCGCAGGTGGCGAAGGGTATCAAGAAGGCGTGCGTTGTCACGCTGGTGCAGACCGATCGATGGTTCGTCGAGCACATACATGACGCCGACGAGACCCGCGCCGATCTGGGAGGCCAGCCGGATGCGCTGGCCTTCACCGCCGGACAGGGTATGTGCCGATCTCGCGAGCGTAAGGTAATCAAGCCCGACGTTTACCAGAAAACCGAGGCGGCTGCTGATCTCCGTCGCGATCTTGCCGGCGATCTCACGGCGCCATCCGGACAGCTGGAGATCACGGAAGAATGCCAGCGCAGCGGCTACCGGAAGCTGCGCGACTTCATGGATAGGCCTGTCGCCCACAAACACGTTGCGCGCCTCGAGCCGCAGTCTGGCGCCATTGCAGTCAAGACACGGCTGGGACCCGAGGAACCTGGACAGCTCCTCGCGCACAGCACCGGCGTCGGCTTCGCGGAACCGGCGCTCCATGTTCGGGATGACACCTTCAAACGTATGCCGGCGGCGCTGCGAATTGCCACGGTCGCCGAGATAGGTGAAGGCGATCATCTCCTCGCCGCTGCCGTAGAGGATTACCGTGCGCAGCGCCTCGGGCAGTTCGCCAAATGGCGTGTCCAGGTCGAAACTGTAGTGTTCAGCCAGGCACTCAAGCATGTGGTAGTAAAAGATATTGCGCCGGTCCCAGCCGCGGATGGCCCCGGCAGGCAGGCTGAGGGTGGGGTCGGTGACAATGCGCTGGGGGTCGAAAAACTGGCGTACTCCCAGGCCGTCGCAGGACGGACAGGCGCCTGCCGGATTGTTGAAGGAAAAAAGTCTTGGTTCAAGTTCGGGCAGGCTGTAGCCGCATTGGGGGCAGGCGTAGCGTGCGGAAAGAACATGCTCTTCGACAGGGCGGCCATCCTCGGGCATCGTTACGGCACGGATGACGCCATCGGCAAGCGCAAGTGCGGTCTCGATCGATTCCGCGAGGCGCTGTTCCTGGCCGGCGCGCACCACCACGCGGTCGACGACGGCCTCGATGCTGTGCTTCTGGTTTTTTTCGAGCACCGGCGGATCGTCGAGTTCAATGACTCGCCCGTCGACACGAGCGCGCACGTAGCCCTGGGAGCGCAGGCTGTCCAGGAGCTGGGCGTGCTCGCCTTTGCGTTCCTGCACCATGGGTGCGAGCAGCATCAGCCGTGTCCCTTCCGGCAGCGCAACCAGGTGATCCACCATCTGGCTAACGGTCTGGGCGTCCAGCGTGAGTCCATGTTCCGGGCAGCGCGGTTCACCGACCCGCGCATAAAGCAGACGCAGGTAATCGTAGATCTCCGTCACGGTGCCGACGGTAGACCGGGGATTATGCGATACGGATTTCTGCTCGATGGAAATCGCGGGACTCAACCCCTCGATCAGGTCGACATCCGGTTTTTCCATGATCGACAGAAACTGGCGGGCGTAGGCGGAAAGCGACTCGACATAGCGCCGCTGCCCCTCTGCATACAGGGTATCGAACGCGAGCGACGATTTGCCGGAACCGGACAGCCCGGTGATCACGATCAGCCGGTCTCGAGGCAGATCTGCGCTGATGTTCTTGAGGTTATGCGTGCGCGCTCCGCGTATGCGGAGAAAGCCACTGCTGTGCGGAAGGTTGTCCATGGTGGTCCGGGCTGCAGGCGAACATGTAAATATATTCCAAAATGCCGTTTCACCAAAGCTGCCTGTCCGGGTGATCCCAGACAGACCCTGATGCTGCTGTACGGTAGATTTCGCCAGACAAGGGGTTTCGGCAAACATTAACGCCGCCAGGTGCCGGACCCGTTCGGTGGAACTGCTCCAGATAATCCGGAACAGACGATGCGCCCGGGGGCATTGGCCCACATGGACGTATTGCGAAAATCCACCATGGCGTATACTGGCAGCCCCTTCCCGCCACCGGAGGAAGCCGGCGGTCCGAAGGGAATTCAGTCAAATCGCATACCAACGGGAGAAAACATGAAAAAATCTGTTAATACGATACTTGCCGGTGCCGTTGCCATGATCATTGGAGCCGCTGCGGCCCCGTCCGCTTTTGCGGCAATGCCCGCCAATCCGTGCTCGGCCCATGGCTCGAAGATGATGAAGAAGACGCACATGCGCGCCGCAGCGAGCCCCAAGGTGAAGGCAGTCCAGGAAGCGCTGAACAAGACCGGTGCCAAGCTCAAGGCGGACGGCTTCATGGGCGCGCGCACGCGTGCAGCCATCAAGGAATTCCAGTCCAAGCATGGCCTGAAGGCAACGGGTTATGCGGGCCCGGCCACGCTCAAGGCTCTGGGCGTCAAGTAAGGCAGTATCTGGCGCCGCGCCTTCCGGGCGCGGCGCTGCTGTTTTCTGACCCCTTCATCCGGGCCTGCCTGTCTGGCCAGGCCATCCTACTTCTGTAACGGACGGCGTATCCGGGCTGTACCAGCCGGACGCGAGAGCACGAAGCCCGTCAGAAGAGCAGCTGCAGGCCGAGCGTCGCCTGATTGTAGTTCTGCAGCGACGGATCGAGCGGGTCCTGTTTGTTGAAAGTGATGCGTGCAAACTCGCCGCTCACCTTCAGCTGCTGGCCGCTTATGTAATAGTTGAATCCGGCGCTGTTCCATTGCTGGTCATCAAATCCAGACAGCAGATGATATCTCGATGTCTCGTGACGCAGAAAAAACTGGAGGCGGCCGATGCCGACCTTCGTCGGCAGCATGTAACCCGCCTTGACGTAATAGCCTGAAAGCTGCGAAGTGACCGGCAGGTTCGGGTCAGGGTACGCGCTGTTGATGGCATTTCCGGTTCCATAATGCATGTATGCCGCTGAAGCGGTATAGGTGCCGCTACGAAACGGATACTCGAAGAAGACGTCTGTTGTCCACGCCTTGTAGTTTTTTGCATCGGTCTGAGTAGTGTAGTCATTCCATACGACGTCTGGCTGGTACTCGTAGGAAGCCCCGAAAGTCAGGACTTTCATGGTGCCGAGGTACGTGCCCTCGTAGCCGTAGCCATATTCCGGATCAAGCAGGCTTGCTGTGATGCGTCCGGTCACCATAGGTTCGCTTTTCGGAACCCCGTCGCCCTGCCGCCCGTTTGAGAGCATCACGCGGTACTGGTATACGGCATTGTGCAGATTGCCCCACATGGCCACCCCGGTGTCCCGGCTGGCGACGAAGGGCGTGTATGCGAGCACCTCCGCACGATCCATGGTCAGCGGGCCGAAACAGTCCTCCAGGTTTTCGCGCGTAAATGGAATCTTGAATTTTCCGACGATGAACCGGTATGCATCACTCGCATCGAGAGTGACATAGGCGTCCTCGTAGTACATGCTGCGGTTGTTGTATCCCTGTTCCCCGTCTACGGGTGCGTCAGTATCGACGAAAAATCCGATGTAGTTGTTGTACTGTCCGCTGAGCACGATACGGTTGCGGCGGAGGAAGAAGTTGTTCAGGCCGGCGGAATCAGTCGAGGAAGTATAGCCGCGGCTCTGGTACCAGGCCTGCACGTAATAGTCCAGTGTCGCGTAACTCTGTCCGGAATGCAGTGTCACACCTGATACGGCCGGCCAGGAGGCAGCGGACAGAATCAGGGCAGTGGCGGGAACGATGGTATGCCGGAAAAAACCGGCGCTGCGGCCTTTCTGGAACACGGTGTTCATGATCGGCATTCCTCCCGGATTATTTATGGGTTGGCGTGCTCAGTTTCGTGTAGCTCGCAACCAGTTTGCTGATGTTGGCGCCCTGGTGGCAGGTTGCGCAGGATTTTTCCGGCACAGTGAGCGGATTCGCGATCATGCCGGCATGTGCCAGCGATTTCTTGAGGATCCAGGGGCTTCCCTGGTGGCAGCCAACGCAGTCGTTGTTTACTTGTTCATGATCGCTATGCCACGGGCTTTTGCTGATTGCCGGACCGCGGCCGCTGGCATGGCATTTGAAGCACGAGGATGCCCCCATACCGCAGGCGTTGGCGGCTGCGATCGGTGAACAGGCTGCGAATGAATAGTGGATCTTCCGGATGGCGCTTGCTCCCCAGCCAGCTGGGGCGGGCGTGTGGTAGGTATAGTGCGCCGGAGAGGATAGCGGCGGGGTCTGCGACAGCAGAGACCACGCCACCGCTGTGACGGCAAGGAGCGCCAGCCGGGCGCCACGGGAAACCACCCGATGCACTCCGGGTGTACGGCATTTCGGGAAGATTCGGATCATTTTATTTTCTCCCTGTCGTTGTGTCGTTGTGGTCTGGGGGTGCGGACAGCGTTGCTGTCCTGGTCCAGCCGGCGCTGCGCAGCCTCGATGTCCTTTTCGGTGGGGCCGGCACCGCACATGCAGATCGGCCATTTTCCAAACCGGAGCCGCGGTTTCGGAGCTGTCGCCGGTGGCTGTGGCGGAGCTGGCCGGAGCGCAGGTTTGTCTGCGCCGCCCGCAGCCAGGACGGACGCCAGGAGCAGGGTTCCTGTAATCGTTGCGACTGGCCAGCATGCGGCACGGATGGTGATCATGGCGCGCTCGACGAGAGTCTTTGCGCATCATGCAAAGCACATTGCATGCCAGCCGGGAGATGGCGTAAAAACAGACAGTTATGCGGGTATTGGGTACATCAGGCGTTGCATTTAGCTGATTTTACCGGCCCGGCTGCGGCGGGCCTTTCAATTTGCAACTGTCAGCGCGGACTGTCCTGCAGCAGAGGGTACCGGCACCACAAGACGGGTCAGCAGGTAGCGGGTGGCGATCGTTTGGGAAAGCGCCTGGCGCAGGATTGCGACCGTAGCCGGATCATAGCGTCCAGAATGCCGCAGTTCATGCCGGAATAGATGCACGTAGTGGGCGCCTGGCGAAACCTCGATGCGCAGTTCGATCCTTGCAGGCCAGTCCGGTTTGAGTGCCAAATTGGCGGACAGCGTCCGCTGGCCGCCCGGAGGAATGCGTGTGTCGAAGAACTCGTGGGTAAGCCGCAGATTCACGCTGCGCCCGATTGTCTCTGTGGCGATTTCCCGGACCGCTCCGGCCCCGGGACCCAGTGCGTACAGGGTTACGTAGACCTTCGGGACAAGATAGGTCGGGAAGTCGTGTCCGATGTCGACACTGCGGATCGTTGCCTGCGCCACGCCGGTCAGCGGGCTGAGGCGTTTTACCTGCAGCGAAATGTTCAGGCCGCGGCGGACCATGGCGGGATCGTGAATACCGCGCCACAGGTGCCGCCGGTCGGGCATATGGCAGGACTGGCAGGTCGTGCCATCGCGCGCAAATCGGCTCGCGTGCCACTCGGCGTAAGTGTTCTCGAACGGTATTCCGTCGAGGCTGCGTCCTCCGGGAGGCGACTGGTGGCAGGTGGCGCAGAAGCGGCTGTGCTGGAAAGCGGGACTGGCGACGAATCCCCCGTGCGGAAGCCCCGGTGTATTGCCGGGCGGCATGCCAGCAGGCGGAGGCGGTCCGAAGCGCCGGTGCCGGCGGACATGACAGGCTGCACAGACCAGTCCGTCCTGGAACAGGTGCGGTCCGACGTAGGCTGGCGGCGGAGTCGAAGGTGCGTCCGGCCAGTGGAACTCCAGTGCTGCCAGTGCCTTCTGCTCGGCAAGCGGGGCGTGGCAGCGCATGCAGCGGTTTGCCTGCGTCTGGCTCATGATGCGGAATTGCCAGAGCAGTCCCGGGCCGATGCTGTGGCTGTGCAGGCTGGTACGCCAGTCCTGGTACTGTTGCCGGTGGCATTCACCGCAAGACGACGGAGACAGGGATGCTTCCAGCGCAGAATAGCCGCGGGGAGGTGGTCCTTCCGGTGGCAAAGGATAAACCCAGTGGTGCGCAAGGAAGCGGCTGATTGATCCGGGAATGTGCCTCTGCGGGCGGGCCGGCGGCGCTGCCGCGCCGCAAGTCATGATGGCCAGCGCTATGACAAGCAGACGTGTTGTCTTGTGGAATCGTGGCATGCCGGCATTGTGCCTGCCGGAGCGTCCAAACTGAAGCGCAACCATGGAGGGTTGCCGGAAAACCCCGGGGACGGCCGGTGCGGTCCGTCCCCGGGATGGCATGGAACAAAACTAGCCGCAGGGGTTGGCAGGCGCTGATCCGCCGCCAGAAGACGAGCTGGCACTGCTCGCCCCGGTCTTGTAGGCCTTGTCGGCATCGATGATCGCGTTGCCGGTCGTCGAATAGGCCGATATGGTTGGCGGCACTTCGACGACCGATGGCGGATTGTAGTTGAGCGAATCGGTGGCGACGTCGGTACGCCAGGGCGAATCGGCAGGCATGTTGTAGGCACCGCTCATATTCTGCGCGTAACCGAGTTCCCCCCACTCGACCCAGGCGGCATCATAGAATTTGACCGGATAGCCGAGGACGAGGCCGCCGGCGATGCCAGTGATCATCGCGCGATACGTGGTGCGACAGTGCGTGTAGATGGTTTCTCCTGGCACGTAGCCGATCGCCGCCACGGTCACGCCGTTCGGTGGCGTTTCGACAGAGCCCCGCGGATCGGTGACAAGTTTCTGCAGCCAGGCCTTGTCGAGGTATCCCTCGGAAGCATCCTTGCCGTTCACCACTCCGTCCCCGTTGAGGTCGCCCGGTACGGCGCTGACGCTGTTGTGGTTGCCGAAGCTGTTGTTGGCGTAGGGGTCGGAGGCTGCGCCCGGTCCGTTGTAATAGTCATTGCCGTAAAGCAGGTTGATGAAATTGAGATCCACCGCGCCGCGGATATGTCCTTCGAAGGCCACGTAGCAGGGTCCTCCGGACGCGGTGACGCAGTTGGTCTGGCCGGTGGTCTGTTCCTGGACGCCATTGTATTCAGCCGGGGAACGGGCATCCCAGATGAAGGCCCCTCCGGGCGGCGTATAGGTTCCGAGGGCAACTTTCAGCATCTCCCCGAGACTGGCCTGCAGGGCGGTATTGTCTACCGGGATATCACGCACAGAAACCGATCCCGAGTTCGGCGGAGTATCTGGCAGCGAGGAGAAATAGCCGGTGCCTGCCGTGTGCACCCCACCGGTGAATGTGGCATAGCCGCCGGCTGCATCGAGCGCATTGTCGATACCTCCGTCAAGAACGGCAAGATGGGTGTGGCTCACACCCCAGTAGCGGAACATGTACCATCCGCGTCCGATCAGCATGTCGGCAAGCGGACTGGCCTGTCCCATGGCAAATACGATCATGTCCTGGGTGGGATCGATGTTGTATTCCTTGAGGAAGGCGTCCATCGATGGTCCGTCAAGAACCATGCTGATGGTCTTGATCACGCCGTCGGAGCGGGCCATGACCCATTGCGATCCGCCTACGTCGTACGTGAAGATGTTTTTGTTGTCATGGGCGGCATATTCCATGCCCGAAAAACCTATGCCGCCGTTTGATGTGGCCGGAAGCGTATACCCTGCCTGGCACGCCCCAGCGGTTGTGTATGCCGTACAGGTAGCCCCTCCGGTTTGGAGGATGATCAGATGTCCCGTAATGCCTGCCGGGCGGTTCGCCGTCCAGTTGTTGACCCAGTTCATCAGCGTCTGGCCGGTGATAAGGCCATTGGTGTTGGCGTTATAGTCAGAGGCAGATGTCTGCACTTCGGCAATCTGTGCAGCGGTGTGCACTACGATCCCGGTTCCGCCGTTGGTCGTATCGTGTCCCCCGGAACAGCCGCCTGTCATCAGCAGCATCGAGGCAATGACCGACATCGCTGCCCGCCGGGTGGTGCGGATGCCGGCGGATGTTCCGCATGGATCTTCTTTTCTCATGTTGTCCTCCACTTGGCGTAGCAGGCTTCTATAAATTCTGATCCGCCACGCAAGCAGATTGCATGCCAATGTGAATTGCCTCACGAAAACAACCTCTTGGCGCAGCGGCGCCGCCGGACGCGATTGCACAATCCAGCATGACAACGCCCGTGCGGCGGTGCCTCTTTCAATCTGCAATGTGGTTCCCGGCGGAAGCAGCCACAGAAGCTTCCGCCCATTGCAATTTCCAGCTCCGGGGATGCCGCCTCGCGTATACATTGCGATATGCGAACGGCAGCAACAGCCACGCGGACGGTTTGTTTAGGAGAATCAACCAGCTGAATACGCGGCATAAAGTTTGCTAAATGTTCCGGTGGCGGGCGGGATGCCGTACCGGGAGGAGAAGGGCTGGCCATGAAATATATCGATGCCTTGTTCCGGGTTCCCCTGCCAATGAGGTGCTGGAATCGCCGCCGCCTTGCAGCGGCGGCGCCGGAAGAAGGCAGATGCGTGGAGATTCCCGGACACGGCGTTGTTGCGGTGTCTGTGTCTCTGAATTTTCTCGGCGTCGATTGCCTGCGAACCAACCTGCTGACAAAAAAGGCCATGGGGCTGGCCCGGCCCGGGGAGATGCTGGAAATCATCACCGATAACACCAGTTCGGCAGAGACAATCCCGTTCATGCTGCCGAATTACGGATGCGTGTATCTGGCAACGGTTTACGAGGACCAGCGCCGGATCCTTTACGTGAAAAAGATTTTGACATGACAGGAGAAAGACCCTGATGGCTGGCATTGAAGGCGAAGCGGGTGTGGCCGTCTCGGCCGCGGATGCAGCACAGCAGAAACAGGAGCTGAAAAACCGGATCTGGGCTTTTTCCATCATCGGGTTTTTCGCGCTGATTACAGTCTGGAGCTATTCGGTGGATGCCCGGTACCTGTATCTGGCCTCCTACATCTGGTTCGGGCTCATCTATGGCATGGCTCTGCAGTACGGAAGGTTTTGCATGGCATCGGCATTCCGTGACCTCTTCGCCGTCGGCGTGCCGCGCATGACCGTGGGCATCATCATCGCCCTTGTGCTGTTCAGCATCGTCTCGGCAGTGGTCACCGGCGCCGGGCAGAGCACGTTTCATCCGTTGCCGTACGGTTACCAGAACATCATAGGCGGGATCATTTTCGGAACCGGCATGGTATTCGCCGGTGGATGTGCGTCCGGTTCTCTCTACAAGAGCGGTGAGGGCACGGTGGCATCCTGGCTGGTCATCCTGTCACTGAGCTTTGCGCAGACGTGGTTTGCGATGGCCGGAGGCTGGATGAACCACCTGGTGCCGGCCGCGTGGACAGCGTCGGCAGCAGCCAAGCATCTGCCGTCCGTCCTGTCACCGACCAGCGGCTGGTACAACCAGTACCTCGCCGGATACATCTGGAATCTGCCCGCGACGACGGTGGCGGAGCTGACGCGGATTAAAAACCGGTTTTTGGCGGCGTTTGTCGGCAATGCGCTGCTCAATACAATCCTTCCGGCGATAGTCATTCTGGCGCTGGTGTATGTATTCTGGTACCGCAAAGCGCACCTGCGGAACCGGGCCAAAAGCGGCAGGAAGGGCTGGCGGGCAGAGCTTGCAGGATACTGGTCCATGATCGCTGCCTCCCGCCGTACCGCCATCGCCGGGCTGGTAATCGGCGTGGCGGCCGGCCTGCACATGTGGGTGACGCAGGGACTGCGAGAGGTGTTCGGCGTGCTTAATGCCGGGGAGCTCTTGAAAGCCATGGGTCATACGACAGGCCTGTCTATCCAGGATACGGTTTTCGATCCCGGATACTGGTATATCACGACCCAGGAGGCACAGTGGTCAGGCTGGCTGCTGCATGTGCTCGGCGTCCACGACATGCGCAACATTTTCTACGGACTCCAGAACGGTGTTCCCAATCCGTTGCTCAATCCGCCGGGATGGATGTCGATCTCGATCATTCTCGGCTCATCGGTGATGGCCCGGCTCAGTAATGAATTCAGGCTCAAGCTTCCCAGCCTGGAAACGGCAATCTGGGCGCTGCTTGGAGGAGCGCTGATGGGGATCGGGGCGCGCATCGGCATTGGCTGCAATATCGGGGCATTTTTTATCCCGGTGGCGAACGGTGATCCCTCCGGCTGGCTGTTCGGCCTGGGACTCGCAGTGGGAGCGTATATCTGTGTGCAGTTCTACAACTGGTGGATAAACCGGCGTATGGAGAAGGAAAGCATATTCTGAAACTTAGACCATTGGAGAATGAATCATGGCCGTACAATTCAGAAAAGAGGCGGACGGAGTCTTTCTCCTCGACGTCAAGGGCTACGTCTGTCCTCATCCACAGCTGTATACCAAGAAGTCGCTCGAAAAGATGAAGCCGGGGGAATTCCTGGATCTTGTGTTCGATAACCCCTCATCGGCGGAATCCATCATCTCCATGTGCGAGGCCGAAGGAAACGACATCGTGGAAAAATCCAAGGATCCGTCCGGAGCCATGAAATGGCGCATCAGGAAAGCGTGATTCACCGAAGGAGGCCATTATGAAAACCAGCCTGTGGATCATCATTCTTGTCGTCGTCGCCTTTGTCAGCTTTCTTGCCGGATATTCGCGACCCCATCCGGTGCTCCCATCCACCTCGGGTGCGTGGAGCCAGTCCGTTCGGTAG
>JAJYCY010000004.1:0-26426 GCA_021778035.1 Pseudomonadota bacterium | reverse complement strand
CCGATGCGCTTGGGCGTGATGATTACAGACGACCGGTTCGGTGCCTATGCCACCGGCATGCTGGCGGCAGCGGCACGCCGTGGATGGGAATGCCGCTGCTTTCTTACCCATGCCGGTACCCGGGTTCTGCGGCAGCCCGCATTCCGGCAGCTTGTGGAAGCAGGAACGGTATCTGCCGGATTCTGCGAGTACAGCTGGGAGCGGTTCGGGGACGGCGCTCCTCCCGGCTGGGCGCAGATCGGCGGACAGTATCAGAACGCGCAGCTCGTGCACCAGTGCGAGCGGATTGTCGTGTTCTGAGCGGATGGCTTGTCGATAATGGCGCACGCGGAGCGGAAAACGCAAATGAAGCAGGTTCTGGTCATCGCGAAGTTTGATCAGGCAGAAGCGCTGCGGGTTGCGGCCGGACTGACCCTGATGAACGACGCGGTGAAAGTCGATGTACTCGGACCGCTCGAAGAGTCTGCCGCAGTGAACGAACAGAAGGAGGTTATCGATTTCGCGGAAGTGCAATGCGAGATAGTTTTGGCAAACGACCTGATCAAGCGGATTGCCAGTGACATCATGGAAGCGGACGTGGTGGTGGTGCTGTGAGTCCGGCCAAATCCGTGCTCATCATTCATCCTGCCGGCGATGAAGCGGAGCGCCCGGCGCGCGAGCTTCGGGATGCTCTGCGTGCGCTCGGAGCGGAGGTCACCGTACATGCAATGACCGATCGATACGATGAGGTCCTTGATGCGATCGAGCGGACCGATGCAGTGGTAGTCTGGAAATAATATCTCGCAGGAACTTCCGCGTATGGAGCTTATAGCTGGACTAATTACAGTCAATGAGCGAAAAAGCCATGCGATACGGTGCACCCGCGGTTCACTTGCACCTCGTCTGTGGTAGATTACCCCAAGGCGATGCGCATAGGGCCGGATTACGGCCGGCAACGTCTGGAAGGGAGTCCGTTTGCGGTCAGTCCGGGTGAATTCGCTTGACGCGGAATGAACGACGCAGGACAGGGCGACCATGGATTTTGATCAGTTGTTCCCGCACCGGAAAGACCGGGGAACGCTGGGCAGGCGGACGGTTCTTTTTGCCATTCTTCCTGCCGGCCTTATCGCAGCCTATTACCTTCACCCGCAGCTGATCCAGCTCTCCGGCACTACCGCCATCGCCGGCCTGATAGCCATCGCCGCCGGGCTGATCTACCTGAACGCCTCCCAGCACCGGGCCCTGCGTGCACTGCACGACGGAGTGCTGCGTGCGCAGGAAGGCGAACTGCAGCCTGTGCACATCGGACGCATCCCCGATTTCATCACGCAACGCGTTGCCGCCGACTATAACCTGCTCATGAACAACCTGGGCTCGATGTTCCGCGAAATCGAGGAATGCCAGAACAGGACGATATCCGAACGCAATCGCAATGATGCGATCCTGAACAGTCTTCCTGGAGCCCTGCTGTGTGTCGACAGTGACGGCCGTGTCACCCACTCCAACCGCATGGCGGAACAGATTTTCAGCGCGTCCTGTGCAGAGCTCACGGGCCGAAATCTGTTCGGTATCCTGAATCTTGACGAACACGGTGTTGTGCTGCTGCGTGATGCACTGCTTTATGAGCGGCAGGTGGTCAACAAGGAGGTGGGCTTGCATTTCGGCAGCGCCTTTCGGGTGTTCACGCTGAATCTTGCGCCATTTCTGACTCCCGGGCACGCCGGCGCCGCCGTGGTGCTGCAGGACATCACGGATTACAAGCGTCTGCAGGAAAGCGCATATACCACCGAAAAGCTGTCAGCCATCGGGCAGCTGGCCGCCGGGGTCGCGCACGAACTCAACACGCCTCTCGGCAACATTGTCGGTTACGCAAGCCTGCTGGTGGGAGACGGCCACGCACCGGAAGAAATCAGCAATTATTCGCGAATCATTTCTGCCGAAGCCAAGCGCTGTTCGCGGATTGTGGACAATCTTCTCAGCTACGCACGCCGTGACCAGTGCCGGCCGGGGATGTGTATTGTTAACGCGCTGATCGCCGACGTGGTCTCGACCATCGATAACTGCCAGGGACGCCGGTACGATGTAAAAATAGCCACGGAACTGGCGGCGGAGAATCCTCAGGTACGGGGAGAAAACGGCCAGATAGAAATCGTTCTCGTCAATCTGCTCATGAACGCGATACAGGCCACAAAGGACAGCCCACGTCCTGCCCGGGTCAGCGTGCGAACGCGCGTCGATTCTCCTGGTTCAGTCATCATGGAAGTGGAAGACAATGGCATCGGCATTCCGACCGAGCTGCGGGCGCGCATTTTTGATCCATTTTTTACGACCAAGGAGGTCGGGGAAGGAACCGGACTGGGTCTTGCGATCAGCCAGATGATTGTTGCCAGGCTGAACGGCAGCATCAGGCATGACGCATCGTTCACGTGTGGGGCACGGTTTGAGGTGAAGCTGCTGCGGGCGTGAAAAATAAGGGGGTAAATGATAATGACTGCTGAAACACATGCGTCGACATCCGGGAGATGGAACGGAAAACGGCCGGTCGTGCTGGTTGTCGAGGATGACATGAACATGAGGCAGCTCATCGCCAGCGTGTTGCGGCGGCTGGAAGCAGAAGTCATCGCAGTGGGCAATGCCCAAAGCGCGCTTGATTACCTGGAGAGTGAAAGCGTGGCGGTGGTTGTTACCGACCTGCGCATGCCGCGTGTGGACGGGGTCGAGGTTCTGAAATTTGCCAAGAATCGCAGCGCCAACACGCAGGTTGTGCTGATTACAGGTTTCGCGACAGTGGAATCGGCTGTAGAAGCCCTGAAATGTGGTGCTTTCGACTATCTGCGCAAACCGTTCGAGCCGGACGATCTGTGTAAGACTGTGCTGAAGGCGCTCGAGCACTACATGCTGGGGCGTGACAACGAGAATCTCCGGTCTGCCGAGCACCCGGCGGACAGTAATCATGCCTTGATCGGCCGCAGCCTGGCGATGGACAAAGTGCACCGCATGATTTCGGCCTCGGCCGGTTACGACTGCTGTGTGCTGGTCACAGGGGAAAGTGGCAGCGGAAAAGAGCTCGCTGCCAAGGAGATCCACAATCAGAGCAAGCGGGCACAGAAACCGTTCGTTGCGCTTAATTGTGCCGCCATCCCGGAAAACATCATTGAAAGCGAACTGTTCGGCTACCGCAGGGGGGCGTTCACCGGGGCCGACCGGGACAAGCCCGGATTGTTCGAGGCGGCCCACGGCGGAACATTATTCCTGGATGAAATCAACAATGCGTCGTTGTCGCTGCAGGCGAAGCTGTTGCGGGTCCTGCAGGATGGAGCTTTTTTTCGCATGGGCGACACGGCACCGCGGCAGGTGGATGTCAGACTGATCGCGGCAAGCAACCGGAAATTGCCAGCGCTGATCGAGGAGGGTCTGTTCCGCAGTGATCTCTATTACCGCCTGAAAGTGGTCGAAATCGATGTGCCGCCGCTGCGTGAACGCCACGAAGATGTACCGCTGCTGGCTAATCATTTCATTGAAAAGAATTCGCGCAAGTTCGGCAAAAAAGTCGAAGGCCTGACGACTGCAGCGCTCGGGGCGCTGATGCGTTACCCATGGCCGGGCAATGTCCGGGAGCTCGAGAACGTGATCCAGCGCATGATCATCATGGGAGAGGCGGCGCTGCTCGACGCGGACGTGCTGCCGGCCGACATGGTGAGTCCGCCGGCAAGCCCGCAGAGGGCGCTCGATCACATGGTGCCGCAGAGTCTGGATGAAATTGAAATGTTCTTCATATCCAAGACCCTGCGTGAGACAAAAGGAAATCGCGCGCTGGCGGCCGAAATTCTCGGCATAGACAAGTCCACTCTGTGGCGGAAGATCAAACGCTACAATCTGGAAGAAGAAGTGGGGTGGTCCGGAGTGGAACCGGATTCCGGTTTTGCCGGATTGCAGATGAATTGACCGTACCTGGTCCGGAAATGCCGGATTGCAGCCATCCCTGCCGGGTGGCCGGGAGAGGTGCGGACAGGACAGACCGCGGCATCTTGAGCAGAAACGATGGCTTTGGTTTATTGTCCGGATGGATGGTGCGTGCTCGCCTCAGGGGTCGGACGGATTCGCGTGTGTCAGGGCCAATGGTGAGTTTTCGGCAAGAAAAACCCCCAGCAGGAACAATGCCTGCTGGGGGCTTATTTACACTACGTACCTAAGGCAGTCTCTAAAACGGGATGTCGTCGTCAAAATCATCGGCTGGACCACCGCCCTTGCCCCCCTGGCTGCCGGTGGTTGCTGCAGCCGGACGCGATTCTCCCGTTGAGGCATGGTCCATGTCGGCATCTGCCGGAACCCCGCGCCCTTCGCGTGCTCCGAGCATTTGCATGTCGCCGCCCACGATTTCAGTGGTATAGCGGTCCTTGCCTTCCTTGTCCTGCCATTTGCGGGTCTGCAGCCGCCCCTCAACGTAGATCTGCGCCCCTTTCTTCAGGTACTCGCCGGCGATTTCCGCAAGCCGCCCGAAAAATACTACCCGGTGCCACTCGGTCCGCTCCTGTTTTTCACCGCTTGTCTTGTCTTTCCATGACTCTGACGTGGCCAGCGTGATGTTGGCAATGGCTCCGCCGTTGGGGGAATAGCGGACCTCCGGATCCTTGCCGAGATGGCCTATCAGTGTGACCTTGTTGACTCCGCGTGCCATATGTCATTCCCTCCTGATCGTGGACCACAGGGCCCGTTCGCGATGAAAAACCGATTCCCCGTGGCGGTGGTGTAGAGACTGTTATGTTATAGGAAGTGGCGGCTGGTTGGCATCCCGGCCCGTCGGGTTCCGGGCAGCGAGCGTGCACTACCGCGGAACAGTGCCGGTTCTGGGGTCCGCAGACGCAGTAATGTCGCCCAGGTGCAGCGACAGCGTGCCGCCGCGACGATCGTCGTAGTAATGCCGCAGCGTGTGCTCGACGACCGGAAACGCTAGCTTACCCCAGGGGATATCCGATTCCCGGAACAGTCCGACTTCCAGACTTTCCACCCCCGGGGCGCAGTCGGCATTGACCAGCTGTCCGTGGAATATCAGGTAAACCTGATCAATGTGCGGGAGGCTGTACAGGCTGAACAGCAGTCCGATGTCGACCACCGCATTGGCCTCCTCCAGGGCCTCGCGTGCCGCAGCCTGGATGGCGGTTTCGCCATTCTCCATGAATCCGGCAGGCAGCGTCCACAGACCATAGCGCGGATTGATGGCACGCCGGCACAGCAGGATCTGCTCCCCCTGTTCCGGGATACAGCCGACCACCAGCTTGGGGTTCTGGTAGTGGATTGTCTGGCAGTGTTCACAGACATAGCGAGGCAGATTGTCGCCGGCGGGGATCTTCAGGCTGACCGGGGCGCCGCAGTCGCTGCAGTATTTCATTGACGGGAGGAAGTCCCCGGGGTTCGTGCCCCGCGCCGGAAGATTCTATGTTTCACGTCAGACCTCCCATGAGTCGCGCCGGATCGAACTCGGTTTTTGGGCGTACATCGACCACGCCGTGCGGGCGATATGTCATGCAAGAATAACAGGCGCTGCGGTGCTGGACAGACCCTTAGGCCCGGTAATGCTCGAAGAGCGGCTTCCACAGCTTTATCTTCTTGGCCGACACGCTGCCACGTATAACAGCCGGTGCAGCCATTATAAACCACGGGTGTTCGATGCCGACAGAGAGGGCAGGAATGGCCGGCCGCGCAGACAGGCCGGTGACTGGGATCAGGGAGGGGCAGATGACCCGGGTCCGGGCCCTGTCCGGCAGGAGTGAACCCCCGCATCCGGTACGCGCGGCCCTGCAGACTGGCGGGTATGTCGGAAAAAGTGTGATATAGCCCGTCAGGCTGTGCCCGGCAGCGCACAACGTGAAGCGCGCCGCCGTGACGGCGCGCTTCCTCTCAATCCCGGATCAGACCATTTCCTTGAGTGATTTCAGCGGCTGGACCTTGACCACATTGCGGGCGGGCCTGGCCTTGAACATCACTTCTTCCTTGGTGAAGGGGTTGATCCCCTTGCGGGCAGGTACCGCCGGCTTGCGTACGACTTTCAGCTTCATCAGACCAAATACGTTTACGACGCCTGGGCCATTCTTGAGATCGCGGCGGATAAGGTTGGAGAGATGCTCGAATACCGCGTTGACATCCTTGCGCTTCAGATCGGTTTTGTCCGAAATGTAGCTCAGTATTTCAGATTTGGTGCTGGGTTTTTTTGTCGCCTTGCTCTTTGTTGCCATGAGTTGCTCCCGATGGTGTGGTTAACAAAAGCTGCGCTAAAGTAGCATAATTTCCGCTAAAAATAGAAGGGGCATGCTGTGCTGGCCGATGCAGTATGTCCGCGGTGCGCGGTGTATCGGTCGTTTTGTCGAACGCAACTTAAACTTGGTGACGTAACGGAATGAAACGTAACGCGGTTTGGCTTGCACTATTTGCCGTGGCGATGGCGCTGCTCGAGGCTGCGGTCGTCATCTATCTGCGCCGGCTTTATTATCCGGGCGACATACTGAGGATTTTTCCGCCGCGGATGCTTGTGCGCCTGGACCTGGTGCTCGAGCTTGCACGCGAGGCCGCCACGCTGGTCATGCTGCTGGCGGTTGCGGTGATTGCTGAGCGCGGATTCGTGCGGGTGTTTGCGGCCTTTGTCTATGCATTTGGACTCTGGGACATTTTTTACTATATCTGGCTCAGGGTTTTCATCGGCTGGCCGGTGCGCTGGGGCGAGTGGGATATTCTGTTCCTGATTCCCTGGGCATGGCTTGGACCGTGGCTGGCCGCAGCGCTGGTTGCCGGCCTCTTCGTGCTATGGGGCGGGGCGGTGCTGGTGCGTCCTGGCTGCTACCGTGTCACGCCTGGGCGCGGTGCGCTGTTTTCTGCCGGTACCGCACTGGTATTGACGTCCTTTCTGCAGCCGGCGTTCAGTCTTCTCGGTCTTGGCATGGCGGCGCTCGCGCGATATCGTCCGGGAAATTTCTGGTGGGCAGTTTACGTCCCCGGCGTGGTGTTGATGGCGACGGCGCTGGGGTGGGTATTTTTTGACGGACGGCGGGAGGGATCGTGACGAAAGGACAGAAAGGTGGCGACCGGGGCAGCCCGGACCGGCTCGATGAAGTCGTGGCGCGTGCCCACCGGCAGCGCGACGACCGTCTCAAGGGTTACCGCGAGATGTCGCTCAGGATCCACCCCTGGGTGTGTGCCCGCTGCGGGCGCGCATTCACACGCGAGAACCTGCACCTTCTGACCGTGCATCACAAGGACCATAACCACGACAACAACCCCCTGGATGGCAGCAACTGGGAGAACCTCTGTATCTACTGTCATGACAACGAGCATGCCCGATACCTCGATCATCAGGCAGGTGGCGCAGTGACACAGGGATCAGCGGCAGACACGCATCAGGAGGCGACCCACCGGCCGTTTGAGCGGCTCAAGGATCTCCTGAAGCCGAAATAGCGGCCCGCCCCGGACAAGCCTGCCGTGGCCGGGCGTTATCGCTTCTGCCCTATCGGGCGCCCGAGCGGTTCCTGTGCTCAGTGGTCCGGCAGATCGGGAAGTTCGGGGAGCTCGGGATGCTCGATCTCGGGGCGCTCGATCTCGGGGCGTTCAATTTCCGGCCGTTCGATTTTCGGTTTTCCGTGCAGGGCTGGCCTGGCACCGGAGGGCCTGTGGACGAGCAGGGGGGAAAGGTTTACCTGCATCGGGCGGGTGCCGAGCACCATACGGTCCACCAGGACGCTGCCGTCCGGTTCGGTGCGGCCGTGCACAGCAATGGGTGCGCCAGGCAGGACGTCAGATGCCGTGCCGCCACGGACGCGTGTTGCGGGTGTGTACCGCAACCGCATACCGTTAGCCACCAGAACGCCGCGGGACAGAGTCTTCTCGACGTATCCCGACATGTCCAGATTCGTGCCTGGCGCCACGCGCACGATGGCGACGTGCTTCAGTGCCGTGACGACCGGAGCGCCCCGTACATAGTGACCGGTGACCCGTACCGGTTCCCCAGTCCGGAACTGCGCCGACAGCCCGGATGCCGCAGCCAGTCTGCGGGTGCCGACCGTGATATAACCCCGGGCGCGGTCCACGCCATGCACTGTTCCGCGCAGCAGAAACGTCGATGGGGATCCTGGCGTGACGCGGGTGGCGATCCAGCGGTTTTTGCCCAGGGCGAGAGCGCTGACACGGACTGCTTCGCCCGCATGCAACCGAGAGAGATCCAGATGTGATGTGTTGCGGTTGCCTGCCTGGGTGTCGGCGGTGATCCGGACTACCTGCCCGAGCAGCGTGAACCGGTCCGCACCGACCCGACCGATGTGGCCGGCGAGCGTGATCTGGAGCCGGACGGAACCGGCAGTCAGGCGTCCCGAAGCCCTGTTCCGGGCCCGCACCAGCACGACATCGCCCAGGTGCAGATTCTTGGCGGACCCTGGGTGACTATCCAGGTAATAACGTGTTTTAGGAGTAAGGAAGTATTCACTCCCATTAACGAAAATGCTGCCAAAACGCTGCACCACGCCGAAGCTGCTGATGCCGGTACCCCCGATTCCCTCATTACTGATGCCTGTACCGCCGATGCCACCGCCCGTTCCCGGATTGGCGGCAAGGGCCGGGCCCTGCGCGGCCCAGAGCGCCAGCGCTGAAATCAGGGCGGCAATTAGGCATCGACCACGACCCGTGCCGACAGGCGCTTGTTCCGTCATGCTATTCATGGTGGTCAGGGTCGGGTGAACGGGCGCGTGCACCGGTCGGGGTGGGTTCTTCATAATAATAAACGCCGAAGCGCATTCGGCGGCTTCCCGGAAATGGGCCGGCTGGCGCGGCTTCACTGAGGGGCATGAGACGCTGATTGGCGTCGCGCAGGAAAGTTTCCGCCAGCTGCGTCAGGGCCGGTCGTGCTGCCTCCAGCTCCTGGTCCGCAATGGCATCGTAGTACACCGCACGTTCCAGGAATGGAACACCGGAGCCGTCAATGTTGTGCAATGCGCTGCGCAGATGGTCGCCCACGTTCGTACCCAAATAGGCCAGCTTGTCCTCGGGTAGCGCGGAAACGTAGGCATGTTTCAGCAGACGCACATGCCCGTCTTCCACGGTTGCCACGCCAACCCGTACCAGATCTTCCAGGATGACTCCTGCGCGCACATCCGCCCGGATCCCCTGTACCAGAGTCTCGAAGCTTGGCCGCCGGGAGGTGGACCGGCGGGGAAGCTCGAGGGGCTGTCCGTTGCGGTCCAGAAAACGCGGGGTAGACACCCAGGCGGCAACCGTCCGGGCGGCAAGGTTGGCTCCGGGCCGCAGGATCTGTCCCCGTCCTCCCGCGTGCACCGGTGTCCGCAGGCGTTTGACATCCTTCCGGTGAATGCCTGTCAGCAGGCTGACGCGGCTGTCTGACAGGGTTTCCTGCTCCGCGCTATCCGACTGTTCAGCGGCACGGATGTACACCTCTTTCAGCATTTCGGTCACGGCCGGATAGGTGATACCCCGCCGGATAAGATAGTGGACTATCGGCGCGAAGATTGCCCGGACGGCGTTTTTCAGTGCACGGTCCACTCCGCTCCCCTCAGGCTCGCGGCGCCGACCGCCTGTCGGCCGGCATGCATTGAGCATAGCACGCTGCTTGACCGTGGGAAAAGTTCCCACTAGTATCGGTTCCGCACGCGGGAAACTTTCCCACCTGCGGGCCTGGAACAGCAGCGGAACCGGCAAACCCGCCCATCCGCGGGAATATTAGGCGACTGAGGAGCGATGAATGAAACAAGAATCCAGCCTGGCCGTGTTGCTCGCGGTCGTGGGAATGCTGGGGTCTGGCGGTCTGGCGTGGGCTGCCACCGGCACGTCTGCTGCCGGTACCACGACGGTAGGGGTTGAACCGGCCTATTACGAGGGCACCTATGGTACTTCCGCGACAACCCGGATCTATTACCTGCCCTTCTATGTCGAATATCAGCAGAACAATCTCGAACTCAAGGCAACCGTGCCTCTGCTGGCAGTTCACAGCAGCGGCACGGTTCTTTCCGGCGGTGCCGTGGTCGGAAACCGCGGTACCACCACCTCCAGGACGCAGAGCGGTCTCGGCGATATCTGGCTCGAGGCTCGCTACCGTATCCGTGGAACCGGCAGTGCGCCCGATGTCCTTCCCTACGCCAAGATCAAGCTCGGAACCGCGTCGCGCAGTTCCGGTCTGGGTACCGGTTCAAACGATTATGAAGGTGGTGTCGGTTTCGAATGGTCCGTCGGCACGTCGATGTTCCCGTTTGCCGATATCGGCTACCGGTTCGTCGGTTCGGCTCCAGGCATCGTGCTGCAGGACATCGCGACCTATGACGCCGGCATCAGCGCGCGGGTGGACAGCCGTGATTTCCTGACCGGCATGTTCTCGGGGCATGGCTCGGAACAGCCGGGGTTCCCGGGTGCCGCGGACGCGATCGTCGCGTGGAATTACAACCCCCAGCCCGACCATGGCTATCAGGTCTATCTGGACAAGGGTCTGAGCAACGGCAGCCCGGCCTGGGGTATCGGATTTGGTGTGCAACGACGTTTCTGAACGAAATAGGAGGTCAGCGTAATGAAAAGCAGAACTGCATTGATCGTTGTTTCCGCATTCGGACTGATGTTGGCGGCGGGAGGCGCTGCCTGGGCGGGCAGCACAGACGGTGACACCGACGCGCCGCAGATGACCAACGCGGCGACCCCGGCGACGCCCTATCCGGGCAAAGGGGAAGCGGCGACGCCTGCGATGCCGGGCAATCCCAAGGCAGAGGAGGAAGTGGAAAGACACCGGCCGGACATGGATCATCACGACATGGATCATCGCGACATGGATCGGGCTGATGTGGATCATCACGACATGGATCGGGCTGATGTGGATCATCACGACATGGATCGGGCTGATGTGGACCGTCCGGATATGGACCGTGCCGATGTCGACCATCCCGACCTGGACCGCCCTGACATCGACCGGCCGCAGATCCAGCGTCCGGAAATCAGCCGTCCGGACGTTCAAGTCCCGGAAACCATGGATCACTGAGGGCAGGCGACCCCGGCCTCCGGGTGCCCGGAGGCCGGTGGAACCCCGCAAGTATCTCCACCGGAATATGGCCAGGGACTGGCCACGGGTCTTATTGTAGGCGTCCAGGGTATCAGGAGGTCTGCCATGAGCCTCGCGCCCACGCTCCGTCAGTATCTGGCCGACCATGGAATCGGCTACGAAATCCTCGCGCACCAACACACCGCGTCGAGTCTGGCCACCGCCCACGCGGCTAATGTCCCGGCGGGCAGCCTTGCCAAATCAGTGGTCCTCGAGGATGACGCCGGATTCCTGATGGCGATCATTCCCGCTAACTGCCGCCTTCAGCTCGGTGAGGTGCATCACCTGCTTGACCGGCGTCTCGGACTGGCATCGGAACGCTCGGTGGCAGCGCTGTTCCGGGACTGTGAGGCGGGGGCAATCCCGGCGGCGGGATGCGCCTACGGCATGGATATGGTTGTGGACGACAGCCTGGTCGATCAGCCCGAGGTCTATCTGGAGGGCGGAGACCACCGGGAACTGCTTCATATGAGCAACGCCCAGTTCCGCCGTCTCCTGTCGATGGCCCGGCACGGCCACATCAGCCATACCTATCTCTGAAAACGAAGTGCGTCTGCTTCCCTCCGCCGTCCGCACTGGATGGCAGGGGTGGCGCGTGCGGGTTGTGCCTGTTTCAGGCTATAATTTCCCCATCCAACTGATTGATTTGTGCTGGATCCGGCCCCACTGTATCCAGTAGCGCTTTTTGCGGAGAACAGCCATGCCGATTTATGAATATCGTTGCCAGGCCTGCGGCAGTGAGCACGAGGCGATGCAGAAGCTGAGTGATCCGCTCCTGACCGTATGCCCCGCCTGCGGGAAGCCGCAGCTCAAGAAGCTGATATCGGCGGCAGGCTTCCAGCTCAAGGGAAATGGCTGGTATGCCACCGATTTCAGGGGTGGCTCCGGCAAGAGCGGATCAGCCGGCGAGAAGCCTGCCGAGACATCCTCTTCCTCTTCTTCCTCTTCGGGTACGGACGATTCTGGCCCGGCCAAGAAGCCCCAAGGCTGCGGAGGAGGCAACTGCGGCTGCGCGCAATGATTTTTCCCCTGCCGGCAGAACCGGCATATGGGCAGTGCTGACCCGCGCCGGTTGCGGTTTGCTCCCAGGCAGCCAGGCGGACCCGACGGCAAAAAACACCGCAGTGGCGTAGAATCCGGTGGCGGGCGACCGACCGCAGACGCCGGCATTCCGGCTGTTACCCGGTGACAACAAGGATTTTTAACTCAGAATGCGCAGCCATTATTGCGGGAAACTGGACCTCAGCCTGACCGGAGAGACCGTGCAGCTTTGCGGCTGGGTCAACAGCCGCCGCGACCATGGTGGCGTCATCTTCGTCGATCTGCGCGACCGCGCCGGTATTGCGCAGATTGTCTTCGATCCGGACAATCCGGCGGCTTTTGCGGCTGCCGAAGGGGTGCGCAGCGAGTATGTGCTGAGGGTCGAGGGCGAAGTGCGCCGCCGCCCGGCCGGCACCGAGAATCCCCACCTGCACAGCGGCATGGTCGAAGTGCTGGCGAAAAGCATGGAAGTGCTGAACCGGTCCGAGCCGCTGCCGTTCCAGCTCGATGAGCCCGAGATCAGCGAGAGTGTCCGGCTCAAGTACCGCTATCTCGATCTGCGCCGCGACCGCATGCGCCGCAACATTCTTCTGCGCCATGCGCTCACGCGCACGCTGCGCCGTTTCCTGGAAGACCAGGATTTCGTCGAAATCGAAACACCGGTACTCACCAAGTCCACGCCGGAAGGCGCGCGCGACTACCTGGTGCCCAGCCGCACCCACCCGGGACATTTTTTCGCGCTGCCGCAGTCGCCGCAGCTGTTCAAGCAGATGCTGATGGTGGCCGGGTTCGAGCGCTATTTCCAGGTCACGCGCTGTTTCCGTGACGAGGATCTGCGTGCCGACCGCCAGCCCGAATTCACGCAGCTCGACATCGAGACGTCGTTCCTGGACGAGGACGGCATCATGCGGCTTATGGAGGAGATGATCCGGACTGCGTTCCGCACGGTGCTTGCGGTTGACCTGCCAGATCCGTTTCCGCGCATGACCTATGCCGAAGCCAAGAGCCGGTTCGGCGTGGACCGGCCGGACCTGCGCATCGGGCTTGAGCTGGTCGAGATCGCCGATCTGGTCAGGAACGCGGAATTCAAGGTATTTGCACAGGCCGCGGGTAATCCCGGCGGGCGTGTCGCGGCGCTGCGTGTGCCGCAGGGCGAGCGGTTGTCGCGCAAGGATATCGACGATTATACCGCCTATGTTGCCGGTTTCGGGGCCCGGGGCCTCGCCTACATAAAGGTCAATGATGCCTCGCGCGGCCGCGAAGGGCTGCAGTCTCCGATCCTCAAGTTCCTCTCCGACGAGGTGCTGTCGGCAGTGATGACGCGCTGTGGCGCGACCACCGGGGACATCATCTTTTTCGGCGCCGATCAGGCCAATGTGGTGAACGATGCGCTTGGCGCGCTGCGTATCCGGCTCGGGCATGACCTCGGGATGCTGCAGGAAGGGTGGAAACCGCTGTGGGTGGTGGACTTCCCGATGTTCGAATACAGCGTTGAGGGCCAGCGCTGGCAGGCATTGCACCATCCGTTCACCGCTCCCAAGGAAAGTGACCGCGAGCGCATGGATATCGATCCGCAGAATGCGCTTTCCCGTGCCTATGACATGGTGCTCAACGGTTCCGAGATCGGTGGCGGATCGATCCGTATCCACCGTGAGGAAGTGCAGGAAAAGGTGTTTGAACTGCTTGGAATCCATGCCGAGGAAGCGCGCGCGAAGTTCGGGTTCCTGCTTGATGCCCTGAAATTCGGTGCGCCACCGCATGGCGGCATCGCATTCGGCCTTGACCGGATTTCGGCCATCATGGCCGGTGCGGATTCGATCCGAGACGTGATCGCGTTTCCCAAGACGCAGAAAGCGACCTGCCTGCTGACCGATGCGCCGAGCGTGGTGGACGAGGCGCAGCTGCGAGAGCTTCACATCAGGCTGCGCCGACCGCCGGAGCCGGTGAGCGGTGCAGGCTGAACCTGGCAGGTACAAGCGCCCGGAATCGGTGCTGGTGGTGGTATACACGCGCGCCGGACAGGCGCTGATGCTGCGGCGCGCGGATTTCCCGGAATTCTGGCAGTCCATCACCGGCAGCATGGAATGGACCGATGCGACGCCGCTTGCCACAGCACTGAGGGAACTGCGGGAGGAAACCGGCCTCTCGGTGGCACCGGAGGATCTGCACGACTGGCACCGCAGCAACCGCTACATTCTCTTTCCCCACTGGCGCCACAAGTATGCACCCGGCACAGTGGAAAACACCGAGCACGTGTTTTCGCTGGAGCTGGCCGGGGAACCGGCCATTGTGCTTAATCCCGCGGAGCATTCCGAGCATGTCTGGATGTCTCTTGCCGGCGCGGCGCAACTTGCTTTCTCCTGGACCAACCGCGACGCGCTGCTTGCACTGCAGCGGGCGCGGGAGGGGGCAGCAGGGGAGGGTCACGCCGCGGGATCCGGATGACGGACCCGACCGGGCGGTGCGCCCGGACCGGCACCGCCCAGGGCAGCACAGTCGTTCTGGTCAACGGACTGTGGATGCCGGGTTGGGTGCTGCGGTTCCTCGCGCGGCGGTTGCACCGCTGCGGTTACCGGGTACGCTGCTTCACCTACCGCTCCATAGCCTGCAGCCTCGAGGAAGATGCCGCACGGCTGCATGCCTTTGTCGGTGCTGAGCCAGAACAGGTGGTCCATTTTGTGGGTTACAGCCTCGGAGGCATCGTGATCCGTGCGCTGTTCCACTATTATCCTGGCCAACCCGCCGGGCGGATCGTCACGCTGGGAACGCCCCACCAGGGCAGCAGCGCTGCCGCCGGCGCCGCACGTTTTGCCCTGGGGCGCCGGCTCATCGGAAAAAGCCTGCCGGCCCTGGTTTCGGCAGAAGCGCGCAGCTGGCCGTGGCCGGCGCGCGAGACCGGGGTCGTCGCCGGTACGCTCAATTTCGGGGCGGGACTTCTGTTTCCGGGTCCAGGGGGCGTTTCAGACGGCACCGTGCGCCTGGCTGAGACCCGGCTTGCTGAAGCCGTGGACGTTGCCGAATTTCCAGTTACCCACTTCGGTCTGCTCATTTCCGGCGCGGTAGCCCGGGCGGTATGCCGGTTTCTCGAAACCGGGCGATTCCACGGCTGAAGATGGCCGGGACTGCCTTGGGAAAGGCAAGCGCCCGGTGTTAGACTGGCCGCCAGCGCAGGACGCGTGAAATAGCATGCGGGCCTGTCGAATGAGGAACTGGTTATCCTAATGGCCGGTCACAGCAAATGGGCCAATATCCGCTTCCGCAAGGGCGTCCAGGACGCCAGACGTGGGAAGATTTTTACCAAGCTGATCCGCGAAATCACGGTTGCAGCGCGCAATGGCGGCGATCCTGTCTACAATCCGCGCCTGCGCGGGGCAATCGACAAGGCCCTTGTGCAGAACATGACCAAGGACAGCATCGAGCGGGCGATCAAGCGCGGAACCGGCGAGCTCGAAGGTGCCCATTACGAGGAAATCCGGTATGAAGGATATGGTCCGGGTGGGGTTGCAGTGATGGTCGAGTGCACGACTGACAACCGCACACGCACGGTGGGCGAGGTGCGGCACGCGTTCGCCAAGCATGGCGGCAATCTCGGCACCGATGGTTCGGTGGCCTATCTGTTCCGGAAGCTCGGTGTGTTGACCTGTCCGGCAGGTACCAGTGAGGATAAGGTGATGGAAGCGGCGCTGTCGGCCGGAGCCGACGACGTCGTTGCCAACGACGACGGGTCTATCGAAGTGCTGACGGCACCCGAGGCGTTTGAAGGCGTGCGTCGGGCGATGGATCAGGCGGGGGTGAGCCCCGAACATGCCGAGGTGGTGCAGCGTGCCAGCACCGACGTGACGCTCGACGGCGATGAGGCGGAGAAGATGCTCAAGCTGATGGACGTCCTAGAGGACCTGGATGACGTTCAGAACGTATACTCCAACGCGGATTTCCCGGACGACGTGCTGGCGCGACACGCCGGCTGACCGCCGGGGCGGAAGGCGGATGCAATGCGCATACTCGGCATAGATCCCGGCTCGCGCGTCACAGGATTCGGCATTGTCGACATGCTGCATGCCGGGACGCCAGGCTATGTTGCCAGCGGCTGCGTGCGGGTCGCGGGTGACAGTCTGGCCGAGCGTCTCAAGGTGGTATTCGACGGTGTTGCCGAAATCATCGGACGTTACCAGCCCGAAATACTTGTTATCGAGAAGGTGTTCATGGCACGCAATGCCGACTCCGCGCTCAAGCTCGGCCAGGCGCGGGCTGCCGCCATCCTGGCCGGCGTAAACCATGCGCTGCCGGTTTCCGAATATACCGCGCTTCAGATCAAGCGCGCAGTGGTAGGGTACGGACATGCCGAGAAGGACCAGGTCAAGCACATGGTGCGGGCGCTCCTCGGGCTTTCCGGAACACCCCAGGCGGATGCTGCTGACGCGCTTGCCTGTGCGATCTGCCATGCGCACCATGCCGCCGGAGGCGGCATGGTGCGCCGGACCGCGCCCCGTCTGCGGGCGACACGCGGTTTCGTGGGGGTACGATGATCGGGCGTCTGCACGGCACCCTGCTGCACAGGGAGCCGCCGTTGCTGCTGGTCGACGTTGGCGGCGTGGCCTACGAGCTCGAAGCGCCGATGTCGACCTTCTATGACCTGCCGCCAGCCGGCGGAATGGTGACGCTCTATACCCACCTTGTGGTTCGCGACGACGCCCATCTGCTATACGGTTTCTCCCGCGACCGCCAGCGCCGCCTGTTCCGCAGCCTGCTCAAGGTCAACGGCGTTGGTCCACGGGTGGCGCTCGCAATCCTCTCGGGTCTGTCGGAAGATGAGCTGCTGCGCTGTCTCGCGGAAGAGGATATCGCGCGTCTTACGCGGGTGCCGGGCATCGGCCGCAAGACGGCCGAGCGCCTGATTGTGGAACTGCGCGACAAGGTCGATTCCCTGCCGTCCTCCGGCGCCGTCCATCCGGCGGCAGCAGCGTCCGATCCGGTCCAGGAGGCGGTCAGCGCCCTGGTTGCGCTAGGCTACAGGCCACAGGAAGCGAGCCGCGCAGTGGGCGCGGTGCCGCCCGAAGGTCTGCGCAGCGAAGAGATCATACGTCAGGCGCTGAGGAGTCTGGCGGGGATGCGGACATGATCGAGACCGAGCGGCTGGTATCGGCACAGAGCGAGGGTTCCACCGAGGAACTGGGTGCGGAAAACAGGCTGCGGCCGCAGCGCCTCAAAGACTACATCGGGCAACCCCGGATCCACGAGCAGATGGAGGTATTCATCGCGGCTGCCCGCAAGCGCGGGGAAGCGCTCGACCATGTGCTGCTGTTCGGCCCGCCGGGGCTCGGGAAGACGACCCTTGCCAGCATCATCGCCCACGAAATGGGAGCCGGCCTGCGCCAGACTTCCGGTCCGGTGCTCGAGCGCGCCGGCGACCTGGCAGCGCTGCTGACGAACCTGCAGGCACACGACGTGCTGTTCATCGACGAGATTCACCGCCTGAGTCCGGTCGTGGAGGAAATCCTGTACCCGGCCATGGAGGATCGCCAGATCGACATCCTGATTGGTGAAGGACCGGCGGCGCGCTCGATCAAACTTGAACTGCCGCCGTTTACGCTCATCGGCGCCACGACACGTGCCGGTCTGCTCACCTCGCCGCTGCGCGACCGCTTCGGCATCGTGCAGCGCCTGGAATTCTATGGAGCCGACGAGCTTGCATGCATTGTCGCGCGCTCGGCGGGCATACTGGGTATCGAGGCCGAACCGCAGGGCATTGACGCGATTGCACGCCGGTCTCGCGGCACCCCGCGCATTGCCAACCGGCTGCTGCGGCGTGCGCGTGATTTCGCCGAGATCCGCGGCGGCGGCGTGTTGAGCGGCGACGTTGCCGAAGGCGCGCTGCGCATGCTGAGCGTGGATGAGCACGGTTTTGACCCGCTCGACCGCAAGCTTCTGCTTGCCGTACTCGAGAAATTCAGCGGCGGCCCCGTCGGCATCGACTCCATTGCAGCGGCGATCGGCGAGGAACGCGGCACGATCGAAGACGTGATCGAGCCGTTTCTTATCCAGCAGGGATTTCTCGCACGCACCCCGCGGGGGCGGGTCGCCACCCGCGGCGCATGGCTGCACTTCGGGATGTCGCCGCCCACGGGCACGGAGCCGGCCCAGCGCGGCATCTTCGAGGGTGAATAGTCGATGGCGCGCGGATGTGCGCCATGAGCGCGGCTTTTTCGATCCAGGTCAGGGTGTATTTCGAGGATACAGATGCCGGCGGCGTTGTCTATTATGCCAATTACCTGCGGTTCATGGAGCGGGCGCGCTCCGAATGGCTGCGGGCGGTGGGATTCGAGCAGAATGAACTTAGCAGCAGCCAGAATGTCGTTTTCGCGGTGCGTTCAGTGCGTGCCGACTATCTGCGGCCGGCGCGGCTCGACGACATGCTGGAGATTACGGCAGTCCCGGTCCGGATCGGATCCGCAAGCCTTGTGTTCGCGCAGCAGGTGCTGCGCGCTGGTGAGCCACTTTGCACCGGAGAAATCAGGGTAGCGTGCCTTGATTCCCGGGGATTTTTCCCGACACCCATTCCATCGACCATGCTTTCCCGCATCAATCTCTGGAGACAACCTTGAATATCGTCACGGCCAACCAGGGTGTTGCCCTGATTTCGATCGTCCGCGACGCGAGCGTCCTGGTGCAGCTGGTGCTGCTGCTGCTGCTCGCGGCCTCCGTGCTGTCCTGGACCACGATTTTCCGCAAATGGTTCATGCTCAAGGCCGCGAGCCGGGCGGCCGCCGGCTTCGAGACCCGGTTCTGGTCGGGTGGCAACCTCAACCAGATGTACAAGGATCTGTCACAGAACGAGGACGGGATTTCCGGCATGGATTCGATGTTCGTGGCCGGCTTCAAGGAGTTTGCCCGCCTCGAGAAGCAGAAGAACATCGAGCCCATGGATATCCTGGAAGGCGCCCAGCGCGCGATGCGCGTGGCACTCAGCCGCGAGATCGAGTACATGGAGACCGGCCTGTCATTTCTGGCGACGGTTGGATCGATCAGCCCTTACGTCGGCCTGTTCGGTACGGTCTGGGGCATCATGAACGCATTCCACGCGCTCGGCGCCCTGCAGCAGGTTACCATCGCCAATGTCGCGCCCGGTATTTCCGAGGCGCTCGTCACGACGGCCATGGGGCTGTTCGCGGCGATACCGGCAGTCATTGCCTACAACCGCTATTCCCATGACGTGGAACGCCTGGTGACGCGCTATGAAGTGTTTTCCGAAGAGTTCTCGAGCATTCTTCAGCGCCAAGCGTTCCTGGCCAAGGCATGAGCATGTCGAGTTACCGCAACCGGCGCCGCAAACTCATGGCCGAAATCAATGTCGTCCCGTACATCGACGTAATGCTGGTACTGCTGGTGATTTTCATGATTACTGCCCCGTTGATGACCCAGGGCGTCAAGGTCGATCTGCCGCAGGCCGCTGCGCGGCCGGTGAATACCGACAACCGGGATACGCTGGTGGTTACCGTGACCCGGAACGGGTCGTATTATCTCGATAACCGGCCGGTTTCGGCCGCCGGGCTGCGGGCCAAGGTTGCCACGGTGCTGCGTATCCGTCCCCATACGCCGGTCATGATCCGCGGTGACGGACATGCCGCCTATGACCAGGTTGTCAGGGCCATGGCGCTGCTGCAGAGTGCGGGTGCCGAAAGCGTTGGTCTCGTGACGCGCACGCCGTCGGGGGCGGAGGGCGCCGGTCGGGGCAGGTAGCGTTCTATGGCACGCAACGGGATGCGCAAACCGATCGGCAGGACCAGGGCCCTGGTCTATGCGGTGCTGGTGCATGCAGTGGTCATCGGACTGCTGCTGCTCAGCTTCACGTGGCACAACGAAAACATCGCACTTCGGGCGCCGGCAGTGATTCAGGCGCACGTAATCGATGATACCGCGGCCCGGGAAGCTGCGCGGAAACTGAAGCAACAGCTTGCCAGCCAGCAGGCAGCACTGAAGCGCCAGCAGGAACAGCAGGAACAGCTTAGGCAGCAGCAGGTCCAGGAACAGCAGAAGCTGGCGCAGGAGCAGCAGGAGCAGCAGGAGCAGCAGAAAAAGGCGAAGCGCCAGGCAGAACGTGCCGCCCGGCAGCATGCGGCGAAGCTGGAACAGAAGCGGCTTGCCGCCCTCAAGAGGAAGCAGCAGCAACAGCGTGCCGAGGAGCGCCGCAAACGGGCCATCGCGTCGCTGCAGAAGCAGCTCGCGGCAGAGCAGCAGCACAGGCAGGCGGCTGCGGCCGCCGCGGCCGCCGCGGCCAGGGCGCAGAGCGCCATTGCGCGCTACAAGGCACTGATTCGCCAGAAAGTCGAGCAGAACTGGGTACGGCCGCCCGACAGCCGCAGGGGCATGCAGTGCGTGGTAAAGGTAAGGCTTGTTCCCGGCGGGGATGTGCTGGAGGCAGACGTGGTGCGGTCGAGTGGTGATGCAGTATTTGATCGGTCCGTGGTGAATGCGGTATATAGAGCGTCGCCGCTGCCATTGCCGGATGACAGCACGCTGTTTCCGTATTTCCGGGACCTCGAGTTCACTTTCAAGCCAGGACACTGATGCAGCGACTCAAATCTAGGGCTGGAGGCAGGATCGGGTGGTATGTGATTCTGGTTGGGCTCATTCTCGCCATTTTTACCCAGTCTGCCGGGGCAGTACTGACGATCGAGATTACCAAAGGCCTCGAACACGGGTTACCCATTGCCATCGTGCCTTTCAGCTGGAGTGGTCCGGGAACGGTGCCGCAGGACGTATCCGGAGTGATCCGGGCCGACCTTGCACGCAGCGGGCGTTTTGATGTCCTGCCGCAGAAGGATTTCCTTTCCACACCCCATGCCAACCGGGAGGTCGTTTTCAAGGACTGGCGTCTGATCAAGGCCGAAGCGCTGGTGATCGGGTCGGTGAGCGCGGTACCGGGCGGCGGATATCGGGTCCAGTTCCGGCTGTATGACGTATTCAAGGAGAAGCAGCTGGCCGGTTACCGCTACGTCGTGACTGCTGGGCAGCTGCGTACCGTAGCGCACCAGATCAGCGATATCATCTACCAGGCGCTGACCGGCGTGCCCGGTGCTTTCAACACTCGCATTGCCTACATCACGCGCACCGGCGGCGTTCACCATCCGGTGTTCCGGCTGCAGGTGGCGGATTCGGATGGCTACGACCCGCGTACGATCCTGCGTTCACCGCAGCCGCTGATGTCGCCGCGCTGGTCGCCGGGAGGCAGACGCCTTGCCTATGTGTCGTTCGAACGCGGCCATTCAGTCGTGTATGTGCAGAATGTCGATACCGGTCAACGCTGGAGGGTCGCGGATTTTCCGGGCATCAACAGCGCCCCGGCCTGGTCTCCCGGGGGCCGACGCCTTGCGCTGGCGCTGTCGCCGAACGGCCATCCGGAGATCTATGTGATGGTTCTCAGGACCGGGGCGGTCAGGCAGCTGACTGATGATTCAGCGATCAATACCGAGCCGTCATGGTCGCCGCACGGCCACTACATCGTTTTTACCTCGGACCGCAGCGGGTCGCCGCAGATTTTCCGCATGACCGCGGACGGCGGGGATGTCACGCGACTGACATTTGAGGGCAGCTACAATGCGGCCCCATCGTATTCCCCGGACGGCAGGATGATCACGCTCATTACGGAAAGGCACGGAAAGTTCCATGCCGCGATCCTGCATCTGCGGGATTCAGCCCTGCAGATACTGACGGACACGTCGCTCGATGAGTCGCCGACTTTTGCGCCAAACGGCCAGATGATCCTGTATGCTACGATAGTCAACGGCCGGGGGGTGCTTGCGACGGTTTCGGTAGACGGAAACGTGCGCCAGCTGATCAGGACGAGCCGGGGTGATGTGCGTGAGCCCGCCTGGTCACCTTATAACCACCAACTTCAGGTTAACTAACACCAAGGAGCATTTTCCATGAAAAACAGGCTGGTTGTACCACTGTTGACCGTAATTGCGCTTTCGCTTGCCGCCTGCGGCGGCCATCAGGCGGTCAAGCCGAGTTCCAGCAGCAGCGGACAGAGCGCGAGTTCCGGACAGGGTGCGGAGACATCCGGTGCCGGACAGAATGGCGGGGCTGCAGGCAACGCGCTCGGGGCCGGACAGCAGAGTGAGGCACAGCTCGTGCGCACCGTCCATTTTGCATTCAACAGCAGCCATATTGACAGCACGAACCGGGCAATCGTCGAATCGAACGCAGCCTACATGAATGCCAACCCGCAGGTGACTGTGGTGCTCCAGGGCAACACGGACGAGCGCGGAACACGCGAGTACAATCTGGCGCTGGGCGAGCGTCGCGCGCAGTCGGTCAAGCGCATGATGCGCGTATTGGGCGTGGCCACTGACCGCATGAAGACCGTATCGTTCGGGGCCGAGAAACCTGTGGCGCTTGGTCACAACAGGGCGGCGTGGCGTCTCAACCGCCGCGTCGATTTCGTCTACAGCGGCAATTGACGAGGCTTTATGGGGAAGCGCTGGGCTGATCGGGGCAACTGGGGAGCGATGGTGCTCGTGGCTGTGGCCACGATGCCCGTCGCGTTGGCGCAGGATGGCCAGAACGGCACGCGCTCCAGCCCGGCTCCAGTGGTGAGCATTCCGCTGGATGGCGGAATGTCGCCAGCCCGGTCTGGGCTGCGCACCAGCGTACTCAACCTGCTTCAGCAGGTTGAAAGACTGCAGTCGCAGGTTCGCAGGCTGCGAAACAAAGTTGAGGTCCAGTCGCATGAGATGCATGTCATGCGGCAGCAGCAGCGGAATCTCATCGGAGATCTTGACCGGCGCGTCAGCGCACTCGAAGCACGCAGCGGACCGGCTTCCCCGTCCGGTGCTGCGGGTGCGGTTCCGGGCGCTGCGGGTGCGGTTCCGGGTGCTGCGGGTGCGGTTCCGGGTGCGGTTCCGGGTGCGGTTCCGGGTGCGGTTCCGGGTGCGGTTCCGGGTGCGGTTCCGGGTGCGGTTCCGGGTGCGGTTCCGGGTGCTGCCGGGGCCACCGGCAGTGCAGGATCCACCGGATCTGCAGCCGTGCAGCCGACCCCGACACAGCTTCAGGACTATAACAGCGCGTTCGATCTTATGAAGGAGGGATTCTACGACCGGGCGATTGCGGCGTTTCGCGCTTTTATTGTCAAGTACCCCGACGATCCGCTGGCCGGCAATGCCGAATACTGGATCGCCGAAGGTCATTATGTCATGGGCAACTATCACAAGGCGCTCAAGGAATACCGGACGGTGATCGCCAAGTACCCGAATGGCACCAAGGTGCCAGACGCCATGCTAAAGGTTGGCTATACCCAGTACGAGCTGCACGCCTATGACAAGGCGCGCAAGACCCTCAACACCGTCATCGCCCGGTTTCCCAATACCACCGTGGCAACGATGGCCGCCACGCGTCTCGACCAGATGCAGAAGGAAGGCCACTGATTGCCGCAAGCGGCTGATCGCGGACAAAATCTGGCGGGCCAGTACACACCGGTATAACATTTCCGGCATCTCCATCTGGTTATAGTGTCAGGCAGCGGTGAATTGCGCCGGGCCGCGGCGGAGGCGCCGAAATTTCATGTCAACCGCAGTCAAATCACGCACCGGTCTGCTCAGACAAGTGGACAGCCCGGCACACCTTAAGGTGAAGGAAATATTTCACTCCCTCCAGGGGGAAAGCCGTACTGTCGGCCTGCCCACAGTATTCGTGCGGCTTTCTGGATGTCCGCTGCGCTGCGCATACTGTGATACGGAGTATGCCTTCCAGGGCGGGACCTGGATGTCTCTCGGAGAAATCGGCGACCATATCGCCCGGCACCGGCCACGTTACGTTACGGTGACGGGCGGCGAGCCGCTAGTGCAGCGCTCATGCATCGCGCTGCTCGAACAGCTGTGCGACGAGGGCTACGAGGTATCGCTAGAGACCAGTGGGGCCCTGGATATTTCTCCGGTTGACCCCCGCGTCAGTGTGGTGATGGACATCAAGACTCCGGAATCGGGCGAGGAGGCGCGCAACGTCTACTCGAACCTTGAACACATTGATGCCAATGACCAGATCAAGTTTGTGATCTGCAGCCGCGCCGACTACGAATGGAGCCGGGCCAAGCTCGATGAGCTGGGCCTGGCCAGCCGCTGCGAGATCCTGTTCTCGCCGTCGCACGGTGTGCTGGCGCCCAGGGATCTCGCCGAGTGGATCCTTGCGGACAACCTGCCGGTACGGATGCAGATGCAGATGCACAAGCTCCTCTGGGGCGATATGCCGGGGCACTAGCCGTGACGCGTGCCGTGGTCCTGCTCTCTGGCGGGCTCGACTCCGCTACGCTGCTCGCAGTGGCGCGTGATCTCGGGTTCTCCTGCCATGCGCTGAGCTTCGACTACGGCCAGCGGCACCGGATCGAGCTGGACGCGGCGCGTGATGTTGCCCGCCAGCTCAGTGCTGCCGAGCACCGGGTTGTCACGCTGGACATCGGGTGGATGGGCGCATCGGCGCTTACTGACAGCTCGATTGCTGTGCCGGATTCGCCAACGACAGGGATTCCGGTGACCTATGTTCCGGCACGCAATACCATTTTTCTTTCTATTGCCCTGGGGTGGGCGGAAGTGCTTGGAGCGCGCGATATCTTCATCGGAGTGAATGCCCTCGACTATTCGGGATACCCTGACTGCCGGCCCGAATTCATTTCTGCTTTCCAGCAGCTTGCCGATCTTGCGACCCGCGCTGGCGTTGAAGGGCGGATATTCCGGATCAATGCGCCATTGGTTGCCATGACCAAAGCGGACATCATCCGCACCGGGAGCAGGCTCGGCGTGGACTACACCCGGACCATGTCGTGTTATTCGCCGGACGCAGCCGGACGCGCCTGTGGCCGGTGCGATTCCTGTCGCCTGCGGGCAAAGGCCTTTGCCGAAGCGGGCGTTACGGACCCTACCCGATATCAGATGTGATGAGATGGCGTCTGCGGTCCCCGACCGGAAATTCAGCGGATGCCACGGGGCCTGCAGCGTCTGTATCGTGCCGGGCGCGCAGGGAATAAACGTCAGGGGAATTTCGTCTTTTCCGGCAAACCGGCACCGATTTTGCTTTCCAGACAGGGGCGTGCCCGGTATGTCCAGACCGATTTCAGGGGGATTTTTGAGATGCATATGAATAACGTGGAACATGTGGCCCTGCTGGGATTCGGGCTCGCCGTCGCATTCGGTGCGATTGCAAACAAGACCAATTTCTGCACGATGGGTGCTGTGAGTGACTGGGTCAACATCGGCGACACCGGCCGCCTGCGTGCCTGGTTTCTGGCCATAGGAATCGCTGTTCTCGGGTCTCAGGCACTGCAGGGGCTGGGGTATGTTGATCTTGGTCAGTCCATTTACCTCACCACGAATTTCGGATGGCTGGGTAATCTCGTAGGTGGTTTCCTGTTTGGTGTCGGCATGACGCTTGGATCCGGCTGCGGCCAGCGCACGCTAGTGCGGGTCGGAGGAGGAAATCTGAAGTCTCTGGTGGTCATGCTTATGCTCGGAATTACCGCCGCGACCACCCTCTACGGGGTGCTTGCGCTCGTGCGCATCCATTATATTGAAGTGACCAACTTCAACCTTTCGTCCCATGGCATGGCAAACCAGGGCCTCGACAGTGTCATTGTTGCGCTGACCGGCATCAAGAATGCAAAGCTTGTTCACTGGGTGGTGACCGGCCTGCTGGGCGGCGGACTGGTGTTATTCGCGTTTGCGAGCCGGGATTTCCGCAAGAGCTTCGACAATATACTTGCCGGAGCGTTTATTGGCCTGGCGGTCGTTGCCGCCTGGTATATTACCGGGAAGATCGGTCATGATGACTTCAATCCGATTCCAGTCGAATCATTCACGTTTGTCGCGCCTATCAGCGACGCGCTGCAATACGTGATGACCTTTACCGGATCCACGATCAAATTCAGCATTGCCGCGGTGGGTGGGGTGATTGCCGGCTCGTTTATCTATGCAGTCGTGTCGCGCAAGTTCCGCATCGAGACATTTACATCACGCAGTGACATGGTCAACCATATTACCGGTGGCGCACTGATGGGGTTTGGTGGGATTGTCGGACTTGGGTGCACCATCGGTCAGGGCGTTACGGGTGTATCAACGCTTGCGGTGGGATCGATGATCACACTGATTATGATCATTTTCGGCAGTGCACTTACCATGAAAGTGCAGTACTACATGATGGATGAGCAGGGATTTTTCCATGCCCTGTTTTCAGGCCTCGCGGATTTCAGGCTTTTTCCCCGCAAGAAGCCCGCTTATTGACCTGGTATTAAACCAGTAGATAGCAGTTTGTGCTGTGGCATGCTGTCGAGATGAGCAAGCCCGCTCGA
>JAJYCY010000037.1 GCA_021778035.1 Pseudomonadota bacterium | reverse complement strand
CCGGTGCTGTGGCCGGTGCTGTGGCCGGTGCTGTGGCCGGTGCTGTGGCCGGTGCTGTGGCCGGTGCTGTGGCCGGTGCTGTGGCCGGTGCTGTGGCCGGTGCTGTGGCCGGTGCTGTGGCCGGTGCATGTCCGGCCCGGAGGCTCGCGGGCGCCAGGTCTCCCGTCGCACCCGTCAGCGTGTCGCCCTGGAAGAAAAGGGCGAGATGATGCTGGACAGGTGTCCTCCCGTGCTTGCTCAGGGAGTAATAATAATCCCAGCGCTGCGGATTGAACGGGTCGCGCACGAGCGGTGTACCGAGGACAAAACGGACCTGGCGTTTGGTCATTCCCGCCTTGAGCTGTGCGAGTTCATGCTGTGTGACCACGTTTCCCTGCGGAATGCTGATCCGGTACTCGGAAAAGCAGCCGCTAAGCAGGCTGCCAATGAGGAGCAGCAAGCCAACGATAACTATTCTCATTTTGGATTTCTGGCCAGGTGTTTTACACTGCCGGCATCATAGCCCAGGCGGATGATTTAATCATCGGCGGGTAACAGCCATACGTGTCAGCGGGGAACCAACCATGCGGGACAGTGCGGATTTGAAGAAGGCTGGACTCAAGGCAACCCTTCCGCGGCTGAAGATCCTGACTATCCTGGAGGGGGCCAAGGAGCGGCATATGTCGGCCGAGGATGTCTACAAGGCGCTGCTTGATTCCGGCGAGGAAGTGGGTCTTGCGACCGTCTATCGTGTGCTGACGCAGTTCGAGACCGCCGGGCTTGTCATCCGGCACAATTTCGAAGGCGGGCGGGCAGTGTTCGAGCTGAATCAGGGCCACCATCACGACCACATGGTCTGCGTTGAGTGCGGCAAGGTCTTCGAGTTCTATGATCCGGCGATCGAGGCCAGGCAGCGCAAGGTAGCGGAAACGAACGGATTCGTGATGGAAGAGCACTCCCTGTACATCTACGGTACCTGTGATGGCTTGAAGAAAAGCGGAGTGTGCTCGAAGAAAACCAGGAGCAGCACTTTGGTCTAACCCGCCTCCAGCTGGCCGCTTCCTGTGCAGGGCCATGGTCGGCGTATCTCGCGCTACCGCAGTTCAATCAGAACCGCTATCTCGTCGCAGTTGTTGTACTTGTAGCACTTCACGCAAACCGACCACACCTTCTCGGGAAGAGAGCCCATGGACACGGTCTTGAAGCCGAGCCTGTGGAAGAATTCCGGCACGTAGGTCAGCGCCATGACGCGGCGCAGCCCGATCTTGCGTGCCTCGGTGATGATGCGTTCGACCATGAGCCGTCCAAGTCCCCGCCGCTCGTAGTTGGCATCCACCACCAGGCTGCGGACCTCGCCCAGGTCCTCGGTGAATATCTCGAGGGCGCCGATCGCGACCACGTGTCCGCCGATCTCGATGACGAAGAAATCGCGCAGGTGCCGGTACAGTTCGCTCATCGTGCGCGGCAGGAGGTTGCCTTTGCTGGCATAGATTTCCAGAAGATGATGGATCGCCGGCACATCGGCGATGGCAGCCGCACGGACGTTCGGAGCATCCGTTGACGCAGGACCGGGTCCGGACGCACCGAAAGTCGGGTCAGGCTGATGCACGATTGATCATGTCCGATGCGAGCGCCAGTGTCTGGCGCGTGATTTCGACGCCACCGAGCATGCGTGCGATTTCCTTCACGCGCTCCTTCTGTGGCAGCGGGGCGATGCGGGTAACCGTGGTGCCGTCCTCGGAACTCTTGCTGACCTGCAGGTGATGGTTGCCCTGCGCGGCGACCTGAGGCAGATGCGTGATGCAGATGACCTGCCGCTGCGCGCCGAGCGTGCGCAGCTGCAGTCCGACGACTTCGCTCACTGCGCCGCCAATGCCCACATCCACCTCGTCGAATATCAGGGTGGGAATGCGGCCGACGCGGGATATTGCCACCTGCAGCGCGAGACTGATGCGCGACAACTCTCCCCCGGAAGCTACTTTGGCCAGCGGTTTCAGTGTCTGTCCGGCGTTGGCGCTCACCTGGAATTCCACCTGCTCAAGCCCCGTCGGCAGGGCGTGATCCTCCCCGACCGGGGTCAAGTCCACCGCAAACTCCGCACCGCCCATGCCCAGACCCTGCATCTGTCCGCGCACCTCGTCCGACAGGCGTCCGGCTGCCTTGCGCCGGGCCGCCGAAAGCTGGCGCGCAAGCGCGAAATATTCCGTGCGTGCCGCGTCGATTTCGTGTTCGAGCGCTTCCAGGCTGACTTCCAGGTTTTCGATATCGGCGAGCTCTGTCGCCAGGCGGTCGAGCACGGCCGGCAGTTCCTCCGCCCGGACCCTGTGCTTGCGGGCGAGGTCATTCACAGCGCCGATGCGCTGGTCTAGCCATTGCAGGCGCTGCGGATCCATATCGAGACTGTCGATGTACTGATGCAGCTGTCCCGCAGCCTCGTCCATCCGGATCGATGCTTCACTCAACAGCACTGCAATCCCGCCGAGCCGTGCGTCATGGACGCTCAGGGTTTCCAGGCGGCTGACTGACCGTGCAAGCGAAGGAGCGAGTGCCGCCTCATCGTCGTCATACAGGGTGTTGGCAACGACCTGTGCGCCTTCCAGCAGTTCGCTTGCGTTGGCGAGGCGCGAGTGTTCCTCCTCGAGACCGGCAATCTCGTCGGCGCCAAGATCGAGCGTGCGTAGCTCGTCGACCTCATGGCGCAACAGTTCCAGCCGCCGGTCACGGTCGGAACCTTCGCGGCCAAGCGTGTCCCGGCGCGCCTGCAGCGCCTTCCAGCGGGCGTGACAGTCTGAAACCCGGCTAAGATCCGCGGCAAGCCCCGCGTAGTCATCAAGGATCTGGCGCTGGACATCACGCCGCAGCAGCGACTGATGTTCATGCTGGCCATGGATGTCGACCAGATGTTCCCCGAGCTCGCGCAGCAGCTGTAGCGGCACCGGACGGCCGTTGATGTAGGCTCGCGACGGCTTTCCGCTCTCGATGACCCGGCGCAGCACGCATTGCTCATCGGCATCCGCGGCCAGATCATGCTCTTCCATCCAGCGCGCGGCGTCCTGGCTCGGCTGCATTTCGAATGCGGCCGAAACCTCGCTGCGCTGGCAGCCCTGGCGGATTACGCCCGATTCGGCGCGGCCGCCGAGCGCCAGGTCCAGGGCGTCGATGAGAATGGACTTTCCGGCGCCGGTCTCGCCGGTGACCACTGTCAGACCCGGACCCAGCTCAAGTTCCAGGCCATGAATGATCGCAAAATCGCGGATAAAGAGTTGGCGCAGCATCCTAGAAGTTCTCGCCCCAGCGCAGCTTGGTCCGCAGCACATCATAATGACTGTGGTCGGAAGGATGAATCAGCGTGGCCAGGTTTGCGGACCGTGCCACACTGATGCGGTCCTGGTCCTGGAGGGCATGCCCCATCTGTCCGTCAAACGTGAGGAACGCACTCTGGTTGCTGGTGTGGATCATTGCGATTTCCACGCGGCTGCTGCTGCTGATCACGAGTGGACGGTTGCTGAGCGTGTGAGGGCAGATCGGCACGAGCACCAGTGCCGGAAGCGCCGGATGCGCGATGGGGCCGCCGGCGGACAGCGCGTAGGCGGTGGACCCGGTCGGCGTGGCGACGATGATGCCGTCACCACGCGTGCTGCTTACGAAATCGCCGTCGACGTAGATCTCGAATTCGATCAGGCGCGCCAGCTGTCCCTTGTTGATGACCACGTCATTCAGCGCGGTGGCAGTGTGCACGACGCGGCCTTCGCGCCGAAGCTCGACGTCGAGCATGGCGCGCTGCTCGCTGCCGAATTCCCCGTCGAGCACCGCCGCCAGGCTTTCCAGTGCGCTGTCTTTCGGGATGTCGGTCAGAAAACCGCGGCGGCCCAGGTTCACGCCGATCAGCGGTACACCGTGCGGCGCCAGACGCCGGGCCACGTTGAGCATGGTGCCGTCGCCGCCGATGACGATCGCCAGTCCGATTTCGGTCGCAATCCGGTCCGATGGTGCCGTGCGCGCATCCGGTGGGGCCAGCAGCCCGGCGCTGGATTCGTCCAGCAGGACCTCGAGGCCGCGGGCGCGCAGGAACGCGTGGATCCGTCCGAGGATGTCTTCCACGGACCGGTCCTGAAGCTTGCTAAACAGCCCGACTGTCCTGACTGCACTCGCCTGGAAATGGGGGTCTTTGGGTATCATGCGCGTCCTTCCGGTAGCGATAAGCTATCATGGGGTTGTCAGGTCGCCAAAACGGCTCGCGCAGGGTCAGAGGTCGCGGTTACCGGGCACGCCGTCCATGCGCCAGGCAGTCCTGTCGGGAAGTGCTGTTGACAGGCCCAGCCTGGATTGATAGCGTCCCTTTAGCACTCAGGCATTCAGAGTGCCAGACCGGAGCAAATGTCGTGCAGAAGGCTTTGAGTCCACGTGCGGAGGTTTTACTTAAGGCGCTGATTGAAAGGTACATTTCCGATGGGCAGCCCGTCGGATCCCGTACGCTTTCCAAACAGCCGGGCCTGGACCTCAGTCCAGCCACCATACGTAATGTCATGGCGGACCTCGAAGAGCTCGGATTCATCCGGTCTCCGCATACCTCAGCAGGCCGGGTTCCGACGCCACTGGGTTACCGGCTGTTTGTCGACTCCCTCCTAACGGTGCGGCCGCTGGATAGCGCCGAGATCTATCGCTTGGGCGATGAGCTGTCCTTTGACGGGGATCCGAAACACCTCATGGAGTCGGCCTCATCGCTGCTTTCCCAGGTCACGAATCTTGCCGGCATTGTCCTGGTGCCGCGGCAGGAGGAATCCTTCCGGCAGATCGAGTTTCTGTCGCTGCCCGGGGGCAACCGGGTTCTGGTCATCCTGGTCACGCACAGTGGCCGTGTGCACAACCGGGTGATCAATGTGGCCCACGGTTATTCGGCTGCTGAGCTGGTCGAGGCTGCAAACTGCTTCAATGAACGGTATTCCGGCCGCCCGTTCGGCGATGTCCGGCGCAGCCTGCTTGCCGACCTGCAGGAGGACGGCGATGCGATGCAGCGCGCAGTGAAGAACGCGACCGACATGGCTCGCCAGATCTTCGCCGACGACGAAAGCAGCGGGCCGGACGTGGTTGTGAGCGGGGAGGCGAATCTGCTGAAGGTGCCTGACCTCGGGGATGTCGGCAGGCTGCGCCGCCTGTTCGAGACATTCAGCACCAAGCGCGATCTGCTGCACCTGCTCGACCAGAGCGTGCACGCGGAGAGCATCCAGGTTTTCATCGGCGGTGAGTCTGGATACGAGGTGCTGGACGAATGCAGTGCGGTGATGGCGCCCTATCAGGTCGACGGCCGGATAGTTGGTACGCTCGGCGTCATCGGCCCCACGCGCATGGCCTATGATCATGTCATTTCGATTGTGGACGTCACTGCGCGCCTGCTCGGAGGCGTCCTGAGCGCCGAAGTGCGCTGACGGCCTGCGTGTGCTTGAAAGCCTGCTTGCGGGTCCCCATTGAGCACGGGCTATAATCGCGGTTTTGACCGCGCACCGATGGAGAAAAATTCCGCAAATGAGCCAGAAGAATCCCGCTGTAACCGACATTCCGTCCGGCCAGGATACGGCCGGTGCCGTGCCGCCGGAAGGTGTCGCGGCGGATTTGGCTGATCTGCGCGCGCAGCTTGAGACCGTACGCAGCGAAGCGGCCGAGAATCTGGACCGGTTCCTGCGGGCCAAGGCCGAAATGGAGAACATCCGCCGCCGTTCCGAAACCGACGTCGCCAATGCCCATAAATTCGGTATCGAGCGCTTTGCCCTCGAAATGCTGGCGGTCAAGGACAGTCTGGAGCGCGCCCGTGCGGTGGACATACTGGCCCAGTCCGGAGATGCCTCCGAACAGTCATCCATCCAGAAAATGGTCGAGGGTCTCGATCTCACGCTGAAGCTGATGGATTCTATTTTCCAGAAGTTTTCCGTGACCATGGTGGATCCCCAGAAAGGGGATAAATTCGATCCCGAACGCCACCAGGCCATGAGCATGGTCGAGTCGGCGGAAGTGCCGGAAAACCATGTGCTGGCGCTGGTCCAGCGCGGTTATCTCCTGCACGGCCGGCTGTTGCGTCCAGCGATGGTGGTGGTGGCGAAGCGCGCGGGTTCCTGAAGAAAAGACGGTTGAAAAACGTCTATTTATCCCCACCTATCTGCCATGAGGCACGGTAAAACCACCGGATAACGAGGTTATTGCGAGGATTGTACAAATGGGAAAGATCATCGGCATAGACTTGGGCACCACCAACTCCTGCGTGGCCGTCATGGAGGGGGGCAAACCGCGTGTCATCGAGAACAGCGAGGGTGACCGCACGACGCCATCCATCGTCGCATTTACCACGGACAATGAGGTTGTGGTGGGCCAGGTGGCGAAGCGCCAGGCAATCACCAATCCTTCAAATACCCTGTACGCCGTGAAGCGCCTGATCGGCCGCAAGTTCGAGGACGAGGTCGTCCAGCGTGACATGAAGATGGTGCCTTACCGGATCGCGAAGGCCAAGAACGGCGATGCCTGGGTGGACGTCAAGGGCAAGTCCATGGCGCCGCCCGAAATCTCGGCGCGCGTGCTGCAGAAGATGAAGAAGACTGCGGAGGACTATCTTGGTGAGGAAGTCACCGAGGCGGTCATCACCGTGCCGGCCTATTTCAACGACTCGCAGCGCCAGGCCACCAAGGATGCCGGCAAGATCGCCGGCCTCGAGGTCAAGCGCATCATCAACGAACCGACTGCAGCTGCGCTCGCGTTCGGCATGGACAAGAAAGAAGGGGACCGCAAGATCGCAGTATACGATCTGGGTGGCGGTACTTTCGATATTTCCATCATCGAGATCGCGGAAGTCGACAAGGAACACCAGTTCGAGGTTCTGTCCACCAATGGCGATACCTTCCTTGGTGGCGAGGACTTCGACAAGCGCATCATCGATTACCTTGCCGACGAATTCAAGAAAGACAACGGCGTTGACCTGCACAGGGATGCGCTGGCACTTCAGCGGCTGAAGGATGCGGCCGAGAAGGCCAAAATCGAGCTGTCTTCGAGCCAGCAGACCGAGGTGAATCTGCCGTACATCACTGCCGATGCCAGCGGTCCCAAACACCTCAACATCAAGCTTACGCGCGCGAAGCTCGAAAGCCTGGTGGAAGACCTGATCGTGCGCACGGTCGAGCCGTGCCGGATCGCGCTGAAGGACGCCGGCCTGAAGGCGAGCGAGATCGATGACGTCATCCTGGTGGGTGGCCAGACGCGCATGCCCAAGGTGCAGGAGGCGGTGAAGGACTTTTTCGGGCGCGAACCCCGCAAGGATGTGAACCCGGACGAGGCGGTCGCGATCGGTGCGGCGATCCAGGGCGGAGTCCTGGGCGGGGAAGTCAAGGACGTGCTGCTGCTGGACGTGACGCCGCTTTCTCTCGGCATCGAGACGATGGGCGGAGTGATGACCAAACTCATCCAGAAGAACACCACGATTCCGACCAAGGCATCGCAGGTGTTTTCCACTGCCGACGACAACCAGACGGCAGTGACCGTGCATGTGCTTCAGGGCGAGCGCGAGATGGCAAGCGGAAACAAGTCGCTTGGCCGGTTCGATTTAAGCGATATTCCGCCGGCACCGCGCGGCGTTCCGCAGATCGAGGTCACTTTCGACATTGATGCCAATGGCATACTGCATGTTTCTGCCAAGGACAAGGCGACCAGCAAGGAGAACAAGATCGTGATCAAGTCGAGCTCCGGTCTGTCCGAGACGGAGATCGACCGCATGGTGAAGGATGCCGAGGCGCATGCAGAGGAAGACCGGAAGGCACATGAGCTGGTCGATGCGCGCAACCGTGGCGACGGGCTCATCCACAGCGTGCGCAAGTCCATGAAGGAGATGGGCGACAAGATTCCCGCAGCAGAACGGGACGCGATCGAAGCAGCCATCCGCGATCTTGAGTCCGTGGTCAAGAGCGATGACAAGGATGCGATAGAAAGCAAGTCGCAGGCGCTGGCCGAGGCGAGCCACAAGCTGGCCGAGCAGATGTATGGCCAGGGCGGTCCGCAGGCGGCCGCTGACGCGGGCGCTGCCGGTGCCGCGGAAAACGCTTCTGCCGCACCTGGCGGGGACAACGTCGTCGACGCGGAATTCGAGGAAGTTAAGGAAAACAAGGGCAAGAAGTAACTGCAAGCGGTGTCTCCCTGCAAGGGCACGGCGGCGGAACCTAAAAAGGTTCGGCCGCCGTGCGTTTTGCCGTCAGCGGGACATGCGACGGCCGGATCCGCTGCTTCTGCGGCGGGGTGATGATGAACCGGATCCCGGGTGTCGCCCGGGGGCGGAATTGAGCGACAACCTCAGGCCATGGCGAAACGCGATTACTACGAAGTGCTCGGTGTGCCCCACAACGCATCCGAGGCGGACATCAAGAAGTCCTATCGTCGCCTGGCGATGAAGTTTCATCCCGACCGCAATCCAGGTGATGCAGACTCCGAGGCGAGTTTCAAGGAAGCCAAGGAGGCATATGAAATCCTGAGTGACGCGCAGAAGCGTGCAGCCTATGACCAGTTCGGTCACGCCGGTGTGGATCCGGCAGCAGCAGCGGGACGTGCCGGCGGCTTCTATGGCGCCGGGAATGCCGGCGCCAACTTTGCCGACATCTTCGGTGATGTGTTCGGAGATATCTTCGGGGGCGGTGGACGCGCGCGTGGCAACCAGACCTATCGCGGCAGCGATCTGCGCTACAACCTCGAGCTCGGGCTGGAGGAAGCGGTACGGGGAAGCGAGATGCGGATCCGTGTGCCGGCGCTGGAGACCTGCGCAACCTGCAAGGGCAGTGGCGCGCGTGCCGGAACGGCTCCCACGACCTGTCCGACCTGCGGTGGTCACGGGCAGGTGCGTATGCAGCAGGGATTTTTTTCGATCCAGCAGACCTGCCCGAACTGCCGCGGTACCGGCAAGATCGTCAGTTCTCCGTGCCCCGACTGCCAGGGGCAGGGGCGCATCAAGAACATGAAGACGCTGTCGGTAAAGGTGCCGGCCGGAGTCGACGAGGGCGATCAGATCCGCCTGGCGGGCGAAGGCGAGGCGGGGCAGAACGGTGGTCCGCCCGGAGATCTGTATGTGCAGATCCGGCTGAAGGAACATCCGATTTTCAAGCGCGACGGGGACGACCTGCATTGCGAAATGCATGTCAGCTTTGCCACTGCGGCCCTTGGCGGGGAGGTGGAGATTCCGACGCTCGGCGGGCGTGCGACGCTCAAGATTCCGCCTGGCACCCAGAGCGACAAGGTATTCCGTCTCCGTAGCAAGGGCGTGACCAACGTGCGCTCCGGCAGCGTCGGAGATCTGTACTGTCATACCAGCATCGAGACTCCGGTGAACCTGACAAAGCGGCAGAAGGAGCTGCTTGAGGAGTTTGAATCCCTGGTGCGCAGCGGCGGCGCGCGCCATCATCCACGCGAACAGTCCTGGATGGACAAACTCAAGAGCTTCCTCGGCTGACACTTCCGTTCTTCCGGAATAAATCTGCCGCCAGACACGTCCCAGCAGGATAGCTGCTCATCTCAAAACAACATCGATGCGAGGACTGCTCATATGTCAGGACGGCGCAGGGTTACAGGTCCGGTCAGTACTGGAAGACGCAAGGCGCTCGGAGGGATCGCAGCAGCTGGCGGGTTGGCGGCGCTCGGGACTGAGCGCCTGGCGTTTGCAGGTTCTGCCGACAACGCTCTCATTTTTCCCGGGCAGCGGCCGCACCACCTGGTGGTGTTTCAGTTCAACAAGGCGGATCCTGCCTACCAGCAGCACGTGCTGTTCTCGGTTTCCGCGGTACTGAAGTATTACGGGGATGACGTCAGGATCGTGGTGACCGCATTCGGGCCGGGGATCCATATCCTGCTCAAGAAGCCGCTGCGTCCCGTTTCCAGATCCATCCGCAACACGGTCTCGAGCCTGAGCGACTACGGGGTGATATTCCATGCCTGCGGCAACACGCTCAAGTCGCTGAAGCTGACCAAGACCGCGCTTCTGCCGTTTGCCAAGTATGTGGTCGCGGGCGCGGTTGATCTGATGCAGCTGCAGAAGCGGGGCTACGCCTACATCAGCGAGTGAGTGCGCATCTGCTGGCGGGAACTTCATCGCCGGCCGCTGTCCAACGGTGGAACAGCCGGCCTTCCGCCGCGAAGGGCGCACCATGTCCCGTACAAAAAGTCCGGATATCAAGCCGTCCGAGATCACTGATGAATCCATCTACCGCAGCCGCCGCCGATTTCTCACGGCCGCTTCGGCCGCTGCCGCTGGCCTGCTGCTGAGCGAGGGTCGCGCTGTCGGCGCCTCGCCCCGATTGCCTCTGCTTGCAGCGCATCCCGGTCCGTACAGTACGGACGAGCGGCCGACGTCCTACCAGGACATCACGCATTACAACAATTTCTACGAGTTTGCCACCGACAAGTACTCGCCGGCCACGCTGGCCGCAAGCCTGGTGACGCATCCCTGGACGGTCACCGTGGACGGTGAGGTGCATCGGCCGGGAACGTATGACATCGACCGGCTGGTGCGGATGTATCCGCTCGAGGACCGGGTCTACCGTTTCCGCTGCGTCGAAGGCTGGTCGATGGTGATTCCCTGGGTCGGATTCCCCCTCAACCGGCTGATCCGTGAAGTCCGGCCGACAGGCAATGCGAGATACGTGAAGTTCGTGACCGTGTACGACCCGAAGGAGATGCCGAACCAGCGCACAGACCTCCTGCACTGGCCGTACGTGGAGGGGCTGCGCCTCGACGAGGCCATGCATCCCCTTACGATTCTGGCGCTCGGCCTCTACGGGCGGGTGCTGCCAAACCAGAACGGAGCGCCGGTGCGGCTGGTGGTTCCCTGGAAATACGGATTCAAGAGCATCAAGTCGATTGTGCGCATCAGCTTTGTCGAAAAACAGCCACTCACCACCTGGGTGAGGGCGGTGCCTTCCGAATACGGTTTCTATTCCAACGTCAATCCGCAGGATGACCATACGCCCTGGAGCCAGGCACGCGAACGGCAGATCGGAGATTTCCTCAGGCGGCCAACGTTGCTGTACAACGGTTATGGTGACCAGGTGGCGCATCTGTACCGCGGCATGGATCTGAACCGGTATTTCTGAGCGATGGATCACGGACCTCTGCAGCATCTGAAACGCGCGGCGTTCATCCTCTGTCTGGCGCCTATGGCAGTCCTGTCCCTGGATGCCGTGCGCGACCGGCTCGGCGCCAATCCGATTGCGGCCATCGAGCACTCGACCGGACGCTGGGCGCTGGTGTTGCTGCTGGTCACGCTCAGTGTCACTCCGCTGCGCAGACTCACCGGATGGTACTGGCTGCTGCGGTTCCGCCGCCTGTTCGGGCTGTACGCCTTCTTCTATACCTGCCTGCATGTGCTTGCCTACGTCGTCCTGGATGAATATTTCGACTGGTCGGCAATCACGCGCGACATCGTGCGGCTGCCGTTCATGAGCGTCGGCTTCGCGAGTTTCGTGCTGCTGGTTCCGCTGGCGCTGACAGCGTCCAACAGCATGGTGCGCCGCCTCGGTTCCAGGCGCTGGCAGGCACTGCACCGGCTCATCTATCCGATCGCGATCGGTGGCGTGCTCCATTACCTGTGGCTCGTCAAGCTCGACCGGACCCAGCCGGAGCTGTTCGGCGCCATTCTTGCGGTGCTGCTGGGATTCCGGGTTGTGACAGCGCTCGGCGGGGTTGCCCGGCGGGCGCTGGCCGGACGCCTGCCTGCCGGTGGAGTCGAATAGGCGCAGTCCGGCGTCTTCCCCTGGCCTGTCCCGCAGGCGGGATCCGGCCTTCAGGCGACAGCCGCCTGCTGCCGGGCATTGCAGCGGTATTCTTTCTTCCTCCGCGACGGGATTCTTAGTACATTGGCACGGACAGGCTTGTGCGCACCGGAATTGCGGGGAGCGCCAGCCGACCGGGGTCCGGGAGGCATCGCGCCTGTTTCGCGGGAGATCAGAGAGATGACCAGAATTGCCATTACCGGCGTGAGCGGGCGCATGGGGCGCAGTCTCATCGAGGCCTGTCACGGCGCCGAGGGCATGCGTCTGTCGGCTGCCATTGACCGCCCCGGCAGTGCTGCCATCGGCAGCGATGCTGGCGAGCTTGCCGGCATCGGGCGTCTTGGGGTGCCGGTGGTGGACGACCTGGCGGAGGTCCTGGACCGGTTCGACGTGCTCGTTGATTTTACCCGCCCCGAGGCGACACTGGGCTATCTGGAGCTGTGCCGGACGGCGGGCAGGTCTGTGGTCATCGGTACCACGGGTTTCGATGAACCCGGCCGGCGCCGCATTGCAGCCTGCGCCCGTGATATCCCGGTTGTTTTCGCTCCGAACATGAGTGTCGGGGTGAACCTGTGTCTGCGGCTGCTCGATATGGCGGCGCGGGTGCTTGGCGAGGAAGCGGACGTCGAGATCATCGAAGCCCACCACCGGCACAAGGTGGATGCACCGTCCGGCACCGCATTGCGCATGGGGGAGGTGGTCGCCGCTGCCCTGGGCCGGGACCTCGGCGAATGCGCCGTCTACGGACGCCAGGGGGTCACGGGTGAGAGGCTGCGCCAGACCATCGGTTTTTCCACGGTGCGTGGAGGGAGCATAGTCGGCGACCACACGGTGCTGTTTGCGTCGACCGGGGAACGAATCGAGATCACGCATCGCGCGGAAAGCCGTGCGACGTTTGCGCATGGAGCGCTGCGGGCGGCGTTGTGGCTCAGCAACCGGCAGTCCGGGCTGTTCGACATGCAGGATGTGCTCGGTCTGCGCTGAACGTGGCTGGTCCGGGCAGGGACGATGCGGATTGCTTTTGTACAGGTGCTCACGTAAAATATTCCAACAACCCGAAGTACCCAAATCAATGAACGAATTACCGAAAACGGCAGAGGCATATGCGGCCTCTCCCGTTTTCGCATGCCCACCGGCGGAGGTATCCGGCTGATGCGCCCTGCGCTGCTTGCCTTGGAAGATGGCACCCTGTTCGCCGGGGAGGCCATTGGCGTTTCAGGGCAGGCGGTTGGAGAAGTGGTGTTCAATACCGCCATGACCGGGTACCAGGAGATCCTGACCGATCCATCCTATGCCCGGCAGATTGTCACGCTGACCTACCCGCATATCGGCAATACCGGCGTTAACGAAGAAGATATGGAGAGCAGCCGGGTTTTTGCCACCGGCCTGGTGATCCGCGATCTGCCTGCACGTGTCAGCAGCTGGCGTGCGTCGGCAAGTCTTCCCGCATTTCTGCAGAAGCACCAGGTGGTTGCGATTGCAGGCATCGATACCCGCAGGCTGACGCGTCTGCTGCGCGAGAAAGGTGCCCAGAACGGCTGTATCGTGGCGGCCGCCGAGGACGGAAAGATAGACCGCAAGGCGGCGGTGGTCGCGGCACGCGGGTTTGCCGGGCTCAAGGGCATGGATCTCGCCAGGGAGGTGACCACCGCGGAGCCGTACCTGTGGGAAGAGGGCGGGTGGGAGCTGGGCCGCGGTTACGGCGCTGCCGCCGAGCGGCGGTTTGAGGTGGTGGCGTACGATTTCGGAATCAAGCGCAATATCCTGCGGATGCTGACTGACCGCGGCTGCTGTGTCACCGTGGTGCCCGCCAGGACCAGTGCCGAGGAGGCTCTGGCGCGACGCCCGGACGGAATCTTTTTGTCGAATGGACCCGGCGATCCCGAGCCGTGCACCTATGCGATCGAGGCCATCCGCCGGTTCATTGCGAACGGCATTCCGGTGTTCGGGATCTGCCTTGGCCACCAGCTCCTCGGGCTGGCATCGGGGGCGCGGACGGTCAAGATGAAATTCGGCCATCATGGCGCGAACCATCCGGTGCAGGAACTCGCCACCGGGCGGGTCATGATCACCAGCCAGAACCATGGTTTTGCGGTCGACGAGGCCAGCCTGCCGGCGACGCTGCGCATCACCCACCGGTCGCTGTTCGACGGGTCCGTGCAGGGGCTTGAACGCACGGACCGGCCGGCCTTCTGTTTCCAGGGACATCCCGAGGCGAGCCCCGGACCGCACGATGTCGGGCCACTGTTCGACCGGTTCATCGAGCTGATGGCGGCCCGGACGCGTCCGGCGGCGGTGTCCGACGGCACACAGCCGCAGCCCCAGCAGCCTGCGACCGCTACCGGCATCGAAGCCGGTCCGGTCTAGCGACGGTCCAGGACATGCCAAAACGCAGCGATATCCGAAGCATTCTGATCATAGGCGCCGGGCCGATCGTCATCGGCCAGGGCTGTGAATTCGACTATTCCGGGGCCCAGGCATGCAAGGCGCTCAAGGAAGAGGGTTACCGCGTCGTACTGGTCAATTCCAACCCCGCCACCATCATGACCGACCCCGACCTGGCGGACGCGACGTACATCGAGCCGATACAGTGGGAGACGGTGGCGAAGATCATCGCCAGGGAGCGGCCCGATGCGCTGCTGCCGACGATGGGGGGGCAGACGGCCCTCAACTGCGCCCTGGACCTCGACCGCGAAGGTGTGCTCGCCCGCTTCGGCGTGGAGATGATCGGCGCCAAGCGCGAGGCGATCGACAAGGCCGAGGACCGTGAGCTTTTCAAGAAAGCGATGGAGTCGATTGGACTGGGCGTCGCCCGCGGGGCCATAGCCCACAGTCTGGAGGAAGCCCTGCAGGTCCAGGCGATGATCGGATTTCCGGCGATCATCCGCCCGTCGTTCACGCTTGGCGGTAGCGGCGGAGGGATCGCGTACAACAAGGAGGAATTCATCGCGATCTGCGAGCGGGGTCTCGATGCATCGCCGACACGCGAGCTGCTGATCGAAGAATCGATCATCGGCTGGAAAGAATACGAGATGGAGGTGGTGCGCGACCGCAACGACAACTGCATCATCGTCTGTTCGATCGAGAACCTGGATCCGATGGGCGTGCATACTGGCGACTCGATCACGGTGGCGCCGGCGCAGACGCTCACCGACAAGGAATACCAGGTGATGCGCGATGCAAGTATCGCGGTCCTGCGCGAGATCGGGGTCGAGACCGGGGGCTCCAATGTGCAGTTTGCCGTCAATCCGCACGACGGACGGATGCTTCTTATCGAAATGAATCCCCGGGTCTCGCGCTCCTCAGCGCTTGCGAGCAAGGCAACGGGTTTCCCGATCGCCAAGGTCGCGGCCAAGCTCGCCGTCGGCTATACCCTGGATGAGCTCAGGAATGACATTACCGGTGGCGCCACTCCGGCATCGTTCGAACCGACCATAGACTACGTGGTCACGAAGTTTCCGCGCTTTACCTTCGAGAAATTTCCCAAGGCAGATCCCACGCTTACCACGCAGATGAAGTCGGTCGGAGAGGTGATGGCGATCGGCCGGACGTTCCAGGAGTCGCTGCACAAGGCGATCCGTGGCCTCGAGACCGGAGTCTACGGACTCGAGCCGGCGATTGATCCCCAGCTGACCGCCGACCAGGCGGCCGCGCGCATCGAGCATGAGCTGCGCGTGCCGGGTGCCGAGCGCATCTGGTACATCGCCGATGCCTTCCGGTCGGGCATGAGCGTTGAGGCGGTGCACGAACTGACCCGTATCGACGCATGGTATCTTGTCCAGATCGAGGAACTGGTGGCGATCGAATCGCAGGTGCGTGGCTACCGGCGCCGGAAGCCGTCGCGCGAGCGGCTGCGTTCGTGGAAGCGCAAGGGGTTTTCCGACCGGCGTCTGGCCCAGCTCATGGAGACAGACGAGGGGAAGGTCAGGGAGCTGCGGCATGCCGCAGGCGTGCACCCGGTATACAAGCGCGTTGATTCCTGCGCTGCCGAGTTTGCATCGGCTACGGCGTACATGTACTCGACCTATGAAGAAGAGTGCGAGTCGCAGCCTGAGGCGCGCGACAAGGTCATGGTGCTCGGGGGTGGACCGAATCGCATCGGCCAGGGCATCGAATTCGACTATTGCTGCGTGCACGCCGCCTTCGCGTTGCGCGAGGATGGTTACCAGACCATCATGGTCAATTGCAATCCGGAGACCGTGTCGACCGATTACGACACCTCCGACCGCCTGTACTTCGAACCGCTCACTCTCGAGGATGTGCTCGAAATCAACCGCATCGAGCAGCCCAAGGGAGTAATCGTGCAGTACGGCGGGCAGACCCCGCTCAAGCTTGCGCGCGAGCTCGAGCGCAACGACGTGCCCATTGTGGGTACGACGCCGGATTCGATCGATCTGGCGGAGGACCGCGGGCGGTTCCAGAAGCTGATCGCCCGGCTCGGGCTGCTGCAGCCACCAAACCGAATGGCGACCACCCCGGAGCAGGCGGTAAAGCTTGCCGAGGAGATCGGCTATCCGCTGGTAGTCCGGCCCTCCTATGTGCTCGGCGGCCGGGCCATGGAGATCGTCCTCAACCGCGATGATCTCGAGACATACATGCGGGTGGCAGTACGGGTTTCGAACAACTCGCCGGTTCTGCTTGACCGTTTCCTGAGCGATGCCACGGAGGTCGATGTCGACGCGGTCAGCGACGGTGACAGCGTGGTCATCGGCGGCATCATGGAGCACATCGAGGAGGCGGGCGTGCATTCCGGCGATTCGGCCTGCTCGCTGCCTCCATTCAGCCTGAGCAGCGATATCCAGGACCGTTTGCGCGCCCAGACCGTGGAGCTTGCAAAGGCGCTCGGAGTCGTCGGCCTGATGAACGTGCAGTTTGCCGTGAAGGGCGACGATGTCTATGTGCTGGAAGTGAATCCGCGTGCCTCGCGCACTATTCCCTATGTATCGAAAGCTACTGCGAGGCCGCTCGCGAAGATAGCGGCCCGCTGCATGGTCGGGCAGACCCTTGCGTCGCAGGGGGTGGTGTCAGAGGTCATACCGGACTATTATTCGGTCAAGGAAGCCGTTTTTCCCTTTATCAAATTCCCGGGTGTGGATACGGTGCTCGGACCGGAGATGAAATCGACCGGCGAGGTGATGGGCATCGGACGCACCTTCGGCGAAGCGTTTTCCAAGTCACAGCTTGCTGCAGGGTCAGAGATTCCGCGGCGGGGCCGGCTGTTCATCAGCGTACGCGATTCCGACCGGGACGGCGCGGTGGAAGTGGCACGGTATTTCGGGGAAAACGGATTCGAGATCCTTGCGACACGTGGCACCGCCGCGGTGCTCGAGGCGGCGGGCGTCAGGGCCCGCGCGGTCAACAAGGTTTCCGAGGGACGGCCACACGTGCTGGACATGCTCAAGAACGACGAGATCAACATCATCGTGAATACGGTCGCCGACAAGCAGAGCATCGCCGATTCTTCGCTGATACGCCGCGAAGCCCTGCAGCGCAAGGTCACCAATTATACGACGCTCGCAGCGGCGCGCGCCGCATGCGAAGCCCACAGACAGGCGGCGGATTTCGACGTGAACCCGCTGCAGGATCTGCATAAGGAAATCCTGGCATGAACAAGGTGCCAGTTACCGTCAAAGGCGCAGAAAAGCTCAGGACCGAACTCCAGCGTCTGAAGACCTCGGATCGCCCGCGCATCATACAGGCCATTGCCGAGGCGCGTGCTCACGGCGACCTGTCCGAGAACGCGGAATATCACGCGGCCAAGGAGCAGCAGTCGTTCGTCGAAGGCCGTATTGTGGATATAGAGCGCAAGCTGGCGAATGCCCAGGTGATCGATCCGCTCAGGGTCAATGCCAACGGGCGGGTGGTATTCGGTGCCACCATAGACCTCATCGATGACGGAACGCAGCAGGAAGTCACCTATCAGATCGTCGGTGACGACGAGGCCGACATTGCCGCCGGAATGATCTCGATCAGTTCGCCGATTGCGCGCGCGCTCATCGGAAAGGAGGCGGGCGAGGTGGTCGAAGTGCAGGTACCGGGGGGGCTGCGCCGCTATGAGATCGTGGATGTGCGCTATGTCTGACGGGAATACAGAGAAACCGCTGCGGCCGTGCGTATCCGGGGTTCTGCGGTAACCGCCGCACTCGAGTCCGTCGCCCTCACTGTCTGGGTCGGCGGGATGTGGACCGTCGGCTACCTGGTCGCGCCGGTGCTTTTCATTTCGCTGCCTGACCCGATGACGGCCGGACTTATCGCCGGCCGGCTCTTCTGGATCACCGGTTACCTGGGACTGGGGTGCGGCGTGTTTCTGCTCGCAGCAGCGCTGGTGCGGCAGGGACTGCACAGTCTGCGTCACTGGCGCGGACAGGCGCTTCTCGTGATGGTCGCAATCACCCTGGTCGGGCAGTTCATCCTGCTGCCGGCGATGCAAAGGCTGAAAACCCTGGCGCACGACCGGCTGGTTGCGGGAACGCCGCTGGCGCGCGAGTTCGGACATCTCCACGTTGTCACTTCCGTGCTGTTTCTGGTCTGCAGCCTGCTCGGACTGGCGCTCGTGACGGGCGGTCTGCGCCCGTGCACCAGGGACTGACGGCGTGGACTGCTGCCTGGGCCGATCCCGGTGTCGGGGCTTGCCTGTAACGTGTGACCGCAGCGGCTGCGGACGATGGTCCCGCACGCGGCCGGCGGGTCCCTAGCGTGGCCCGCACCCGCAGCAGCAAAACCTGGCTGGCGGAACATTTTTCCGACGAGTTCGTGCGACGTGCGCAGCAGGAAGGATTCCGTTCGCGCGCGGTCTACAAGCTTGAGGAGATCGACCGTCGCGATCGTCTGCTGCGGCCGGGAATGGTCGTGGTGGACCTCGGTGCCGCCCCCGGTGGCTGGTCGCAGTATGTCGCACGCCGTGTGGGTCCGGCCGGACGCGTGCTGGCGCTCGATATCCTCCCTATGGAGCCGGTGACCGGAGTGGAGGTCCTGCAGGGGGATTTCACGGAACAGGCGGCTGTCGACGAGCTGCTCGGGTGTCTGCAGGGCCGGCCGGTGGATCTTGTAATATCGGATATGGCGCCCAATATTAGTGGTATCGACTCGGCTGATCAGGCCCGGGCAATGTATCTTGCGGAACTGGCGGTGGAATTTGCCAGTCAGGTGCTGCGGACCGGGGGTGATTTCCTGGTCAAGGTGTTCCAGGGAAGCGGGTACGCGCCCCTGCATCAGGACCTGCGTTCCCGGTTCGGCCGGGTACTGGTCCGCAAACCGAAGGCCTCGCGTGCCCGAAGCCGCGAGATATACTTGTTAGGCAGAGGGTTACGTGACGGAACCCGGCACCCACCGTCGGTTGTGGGGGCCGGATAATCGGAGCACAATGGAAACCAGTCCCCGTAAATACGGTCTCAATGGTTTCGGATTCCGCAACGCATCAGCATCAGCATCGGCTGGGTGAGGCAAGATATTGAATAACCTGACGAAAAATCTGCTTTTGTGGCTCGTCATCGCAGTAGTGCTGATGTCGGTCTTCAACAATTTCGGCAATCGCTCGGCTTCGGTGCACCCGATGGCCTATTCGCAGTTTTACAGCCAGCTGCTGAGCGGACAGCTGAGCAAGGTGACCATCGAGGGTCGCAAGATCCAGGGAACCACCAAGAGCGGGAACAAGTTCAGCACCTACAGTCCGGAGACGGACAACCGGGCTCTCATTGGCGACCTGCTGCGTAATAACGTCACCATTGATGCGAAGCCCCCGGAAGAGCAGTCGCTGCTGCTGCAGATTTTCATTAACTGGTTCCCGATGTTGCTGCTGGTCGGCGTGTGGGTGTTTTTCATGCGCCAGATGCAGGGCGGCGGAAGCGGACGGGGCGCAATGGGCTTTGGCAAGAGCCGGGCACGCATGCTCACCGAAGAGCAAAACAAGGTGACGTTCGAGGACGTTGCCGGAGTTGAGGAAGCCAAGGAGGAAGTCGGCGAACTTGTCGAGTTCCTGCGGGATCCGTCCAAGTTCCAGAAGCTTGGCGGGCGTATTCCTAAGGGTGTGCTCATGACGGGCTCCCCGGGTACCGGCAAGACCCTGCTGGCAAAGGCGATTGCCGGCGAGGCGAAAGTCCCGTTTTTCTCGATCTCCGGCTCCGATTTCGTCGAAATGTTCGTCGGTGTCGGTGCCTCGCGTGTGCGTGACATGTTTGAACAGGCCAAGAAACATGCCCCCTGCATCATTTTCATCGACGAGATCGACGCGGTCGGCCGCCAGCGCGGCGCCGGGCTCGGTGGCGGTCACGACGAGCGCGAACAGACCCTGAACCAGCTGCTCGTCGAGATGGACGGGTTCGAAGGGACGGAAGGCGTCATTGTCATCGCCGCGACCAACAGGCCGGATGTGCTTGATCCTGCGCTGCTGCGTCCCGGCCGCTTTGACCGGCAGGTGTACGTGCCCCTGCCTGACATCCGCGGACGCGAACAGATCCTGAAAGTACACATGCGCAAGGTACCGGTATCGGACAATGTCGTGCCGAGCATCATTGCGCGCGGCACCCCCGGATTTTCGGGAGCCGATCTCGCCAACCTCGTCAACGAGGCCGCTCTGTTTGCGGCACGCGCCAACAAGCGGCTTGTGGACATGGAAGATTTCGAGAAGGCGAAGGACAAGATCGTGATGGGGGCCGAGCGGCGTTCGATCGTGATGCCGGAGAAGGAACGCATGAACACCGCCTATCATGAATCCGGACACGCGGTGGTGGCGAAGACCCTTCCGAACACTGACCCTGTCCACAAAGTGACCATTATCCCGCGTGGCCGGGCCCTCGGCGTGACGATGCAGCTGCCTACCGAGGACCGCTACAGCCATGACCGCGAATCGCTGCTGTCGATGATCGCAGTACTCATGGGTGGACGCATTGCCGAAGAGGTGTTCATGCACCAGATGACCACTGGTGCCGCCAACGACTTTGAGCGCGCCACCGAAATCGCGCGCAATATGGTCACGCGCTGGGGCATGAGCGACACGCTCGGGACCCGGGTCTACGGCGAGAACCAGAGCGAGGTGTTCCTCGGGCGTGACGTGACGACCCACAAGAACCTGAGTGACGCGACCGTGCAGCTGGTCGACAACGAGATCCGCCGCATCATCGACGAGCAGTACGCGCGTGCACGCAAGATCATCGAGGATAACCGGGAAAAAATCGAGGTCATGGCGAAGTCGCTTCTCGAATGGGAGACGCTCAACTCCGAACAGATCGAGGACATCATGGCAGGCAAGCAGCCGCGCCCGCCGGTGGACTTTGCCGGTCCTTCTACCGGTTCCGACCAGCCGGGCTCACCGGCCGCACGTCAGCCCCGCCCCAAGCCGATCGACACTCCGGCAGCAGAGCACTGATCGGGGCCGGCAGTCGCCCGGAGACAGGGCATTTCAGCCATGGTCGCCGAAAACCCGGCTTATGCAGGCCACAGCCGCGGACCGGTGCTTGACTGTGGTGGCCGGCCACTTGATCTCGGCCGGACCGCTGTCATGGGCATCCTCAATGTTACCCCGGATTCGTTTTCGGACGGTGGCGCCTTCATGGACCCGGGCCGGGCCGTCGATTACGGGCACAGGATGGTCGCGG
>JAJYCY010000003.1:26469-78103 GCA_021778035.1 Pseudomonadota bacterium | reverse complement strand
GCCCGTTCGGTGGCGGCATCGAGTCCTTCGGTGGGTTCATCCAGGATGAGGATCGGCGCGTCTTTCAGGATCGCCCGGGCGACAGCCAGCCGCCGCGCCTGACCTCCTGAGAGCCTGAGTCCCCCTGCACCCACCATGGTGTCGTAGCCCTCCGGCAGTGCGGCGATGTCTTCATGAATCTGTGCGGTCCTTGCAGCCGCCTCGATTCTGGCGTCGTCGGCTCCCGGGGCTGCGAGCAGCAGGTTCTCGCGCACGCTCATGTTGAACAGGTGCGGCTGCTGAGGCGCGACGCTGATCATGCCGCGCAGGTCTTCGGCACGGTAGTCCCGCAGCGACCATCCGCCCAGCAGGATCTCCCCTGTGTCGTATTCCCGGAACCGGACCAGCAGGCTGATCAGGCTGCTTTTTCCTGACCCGGACGGGCCGACGACAGCAAGGTGCCGTCCGGGTGGCAGACGCAGATTGATGTCTGCGAGCACCCATGGTCCGCCCGGCGTATAGCGTAGCCCTGTACCGCGCAGTTCGAGTCCGCTGTCGTGCGGCTGCGGACTCGGGCCGGCCGCATCGGCGACGGCCAGAGGAGCATCGATCACCGCAAAAATGCGCCTGGCTGCTGCCAGTGTGTGTCCCAGATACTGGTAGGCCTGCGGAAGCGGCGCGACGCCTTCGAAGCTGCCCATCACCACCAGCAGCAGCATCGGCAGGTCGACCGCCGCGATCATGTGCCGGTGGACCAGACCTGCGCCGAGCATTGCAGCAAACCAGACTGCAAGGCTGACCGAAAGACCGGAAGCCGCTGAAACATATCCGCTGATGCGGCTCATCTGATCCTGATCCCGGATCAGCCGGCGACTGAGCAGGTCGGCCTGTTCCAGATGGGCGTGTGCTGCACCGGAGACGGTGAGCTCGCCCAGCCCCTGTACGGCATCGACAACCGCCAGCCGCAGCCGGGATGAATTTTCCACCAGGCGCGCTCCCGGATGGTTTCCCGCGTAGCGCGCCGCAATCGGCACTGCCGCTCCGGCCAGAACAAGAAATGCGAGATCAATGGCGGCAAGCCCTGGACTGTATCGGCCGAGGAACCCGGCAGCCAGCAGCGCAGCAATGAGCGCCACCGCCATCGGCGTGAGCGTCCGCAGGTACAGGTTGTCGAGGGAGTCGATATCCGCGCTGATGCGGCTGAGCAGGTCGCCACTGCGGTAGTCCTGCAGCCCCGCGGGCGCGAGTGGTTCGATATGGCGGTAGAACCATACCCGGAGTCCGGAAAGGAAACGCAGCGTGGCCTCGTGTGTGACGAGCCGCTCCAGATAGCGTCCACCGGTTCTCAGGATCGCAAATGCGCGAATCGCCGCGGCCGGAAGCAGGTAGTTCATGATCCCGCCGGCGGCACCGGCAGCTGCCATCGCCGCCAGGAACCAGCCGGCCACACCGAGCAGGGCCATGTTCGCAAGTACCACCGTCAGCGATATCAGTATCCCGAGCGCCATCCAGCGCCGGTAGGGCAAAAACAGACGGACCATGCGCCACAGTGTCTTCATCCAGCCTCCGCATAATGTCCGGCGAGCCGGCGGTACAGGCCGTTGCGTTCCAGGAGTTCTCTGTGTGTCCCGGACTCGGTGATGCGCCCGCGATCCAGCACGAAAATGCGGTCGGCACGGGTCACGGTATTGAGCCGGTGTGCAATGATCAGGGTGGTGCGGTCCGCGGCGAGATGGTCGATGCCGGCCATGAGTCCGCGTTCGTTTTCGAGGTCGAGGCTGGCGCTGGGTTCGTCAAGCAGCACCACGGGTGCGTCTTTCAGGAAGGCGCGTGCCAGGGCAAGGCGCTGCGTTTCTCCGCCCGACAGACCGCGACCACCTTCACCGACGATGGTGTCATAGCCGTTGGGCAGCGCCTCGATGAACTCCTCCGCTAGCGCCAGCCGTGCGGCTGACTGCACGGCTTCCCGCGACGAACCGGGCCGCCCCAGGGATATGTTGTGATGCACCGACCCGTGAAAAATCCGCGGGTTCTGCGGAACCCATGCCACCTGTTCAAGCCACCGCTGCGCATCGAGTGTGGCAAGGGGCACGCTGTTGATCAGCACTTTACCGGACGTGGCGCTCACGAATCCGAGCAGCAGATTCAGCACGGTGGTCTTGCCGGCCCCGGACGGACCGACAAGGGCGACGCGCTCGCCGGGCGCAATATCCATGGAGATGCCATCCAGAACCGGCTGCCCGGACGCATAGGCGCAGTGCACGTCCTGCAGCCGGATTTCGATGCGGCGGGTTGCAGGCGGAGCGACCGTTGCTTCTGGCCGCTGCGCGGCCGGAGTCTCGAGCAGCTGCACGATGCGCTCTGCGGAGCCGATGGCCTCCATGCGTGCGTGATAATGGGTTCCGAGGCTGCGAAGGGGCAGATAGAACTCCGGCGCCAGCAGCAGGACGAGAAAGCCCGACCGGAATCCGAGTTCACCCCACATCAGCCGGAAACCAATGAGTATCGCCACCAGGGCGATGCTGACTGTGGCGAAAAACTCCAGCACGAGCGATGACAGGAATGCAATGCGCAGCACCGCCATGGTGCTCTTCCGGTACTCATCGGAAAGCCGTGCAACCACGGCAGCTTCGCGCCGGCTGGCATTGAACAGCTTGAGTGTGGAAAGGCCCTGGATGACGTCAAGAAAGTGGGCGCTCAGACGAGCCAAACGGCGCCATTGGCGCTGGTTGAGCGTTTCGGCGCTGCGACCGATGAAATACATTGCCAGCGGAATCATGGGGGCGGTGAACAGCAGGATCAGGCCGGAGACCCAGTCCAGCGGGAAGACAATCGCCAGGATTGAAGCCGGCACCAGCGCAGCCAGCGACATCTGCGGCAGGAAACGGGCATAGTAGGCTTCCAGTGCCTCGACGCCATCTGTGATGGTGGTCGCAAGCTCACCGGCGCTTTCCGTGACCATGCGCAGCGGACCCAGGGCGAAAACGTGATCGAGGAGTTCCTTGCGCACGGCCAGCTTGATGCCGGCGGCAGCGCGGAACGCCATCCGCTCGGATGCCCATGCGATGCCGGCGCGCAGCGCAAATACCGCCAGCAGCAGCCACAGTTCCGGCATCAGGGCAGCGACGTCCCGTTGCCCGAAGACAGTGGCACTGACTATTCCCGCGAGCAGCCACGCCTGCACGATGAGCAGCAGGCCGCCGCAGGTTCCCAGGGCGACTGCGGCACGGAGCGGAAATGCATTACGTGCGCTTGCCCGGTTCAACCATGACTGTACGTTCATCGCCGATTTCTGCCGCGCCGCAGACGCGCGACGATAGCGCAAACGCACATTTAGCGCTACCCCGGGGCCATGTTCCGCGGGTTGTGCCACCACCCCGGAAAGGATGATAGGATTGCGCCGCCAGCGGGGTTGCCGGATTCGGGGCAGCCGGTTCTCTTCCACGAAAGGTGCTCTGGCCATGTCTTCCAAGTTGTCCTGGTGGGATGCATTTCCGGCGCTGAAGGGGATCCGGGATGCCCGGTGGTGCATGCTCATGGGCAGGGGTCGGGAAGTAGCCGTTCCGGCCGGAACATCGGTATTCCGTGCGGGCGATGCATGCCGGAATTTCGTGTTCGTGCTCTCGGGAACGATCTGTGTGACCCGTGTCGGAGAAAATGGACGCGAGATCGTTCTGTATCGCGTTGCGTCCGGCGACACCTGCCTTCTTACCACCAGCTGCCTCATTGCCGGGGAGCGCTATCCGGCAGAAGGATTTGCCGAAACCGACGTGCGTGCCGTGGCTCTGGCGGATGACCTGTTCAACGAGGCGCTCGCCATCAGCGCCGAATTCCGCGCCTTCGTGTTCGCGTCGTTCGGTGTACGCCTGACCGCGCTCCTGCTGCTCGTGGACGCGGTCACGTTCGGGCGTGCAGACGCGCGCCTGGCGCGTTACCTGGTGGAATCCGTATCCGCTTCGGGTGAAGTATCCGTGACTCACCGGCAGCTCGCTGCCGAACTTGGCACGGCGCGTGAGGTGGTGTCACGGCTGCTCAAGGCATTCGAACGGCGGGGCTATGTGCGGCTTGCCCGTGGGCGTATTGTCATCACCGACGACGCAGGCCTGCGGAGTCTCGCGGCCATTCGGTGACGATGTCACAGACATTGTCATGGTGTCATGGTTCAATGTACCTGCAGATCGTTACCAGGAGAGGCAGGGTATGATGATGAACGTCGGAACCGTGGACCGTGCTGTGCGGATCGTTGTCGGGCTGGGAGTGCTGAGTCTTGTGTTCATCGGGCCACATACCCCGTGGGGCTATCTCGGCCTGGTTCCGATCGCGTCCGCATTGATCGGCTGGTGTCCCGTGTACCTGCCTTTCGGCATCAATACCCGAAGAAAGTCCTAGACCGTTTCAGGGTGCCGCAATGCTGCGCCATCCCGGGTACCGTGTGCGGAGGGTGCCGGCATGTAATCCGGTTCCGGACAGACGGACACCGGCGATGCCGCAGGCAGCGGAAACCCCCTCCGGGCGACAGACAGCCGGGATGGGCAGGGGCGGCAGGCATGGCGATGGCGCCCCGACAGGTGGTGGTCCGTCTAGGTCAGCGTGACGGTGCATAGCCGGTCAGTTCGACGTATCCTTCCCCCCGCACCGGATGACCGTCGTGGACGCCCTGCACATTGACTGCACCCTCCCAGTACCGCACTCCGACATCGAGTTCCTGGTCGGCAAGCACCGGTGTCACCTCCAGAGCAAGGTGCGCACGCGCAAAAATGAGCTTCCACCGCGCCGGGTAGGTGCCGCCATGCGGACTGTGCCAGTGCGCGAGCACCTGTATGCGCAGATCATCTGCAGCCAGACGCAGCACCGTTCCGTCCGGTTCCACCAGGCTCCCCTGGCTGAACGACCCGGTGGTGCCGCTGTCGGTGCGCAGGCGGTAGAACATCAGGTCCGAGCCGTCGGATAGCTGCAGTCCGAACCAGTCCCAGCCGGCCACCCCGGATGGAAGTGCGCTCGTGCTCCATTCCCGGTCCATCCAGGTCAGACCGCTTACCGGAAAAGACCGCCCATCGACGGACAGCGTGCCGCGGGTTTTCAGGCGCGGGATCGAATAGTAATAGGATGCATTGCCGGGCGCCGGGCCCTTGCGGCTCAGCCCGTCATCGCCCTGCAGCACGGGTGCAAGCAGCGGGACAAGCTGCAGGTGCAGGCGCACACCTTTTGCGCTCGCCCGCAGCAGCCATGGCCACTCGCTGCCGCCTGCGGACCGGATGCTCCAGTTGTTGACCCAGACCCGGAACGGCCTAGCCTGCGAGCCGGCAAGACCGACGGCGCCGCGGGCTGCCTGACTGAAGAAGCGGAAGCGACTGCGGGCCGGGTCAGTGACTGCAAGATGGGCGACGTACACCTGATTGGTCGACCAGCGGGATGCGCTGTGCACCGGATGCGGCGCAATCGAGAACCGGAATATCGTGAGCTCGTATCCGAAACGCCGCCCCTGTCTGCTGTGGAGATTGCCGGTAAAGTACCACCATTCGGTCCGGTACGAGCGGTGAGGGCCGAAATCGTGGGGAAAGTGGAATGCCCGTGGCCGCATGGCGCGGGCGTAACCGGCTGCGTTGCCGCCGTCGAGCACGGATTGCAGGTCCGGTGACGCGGAATTTTCCGGCGTGCCATGCCCGGAAAATGCCATGGCGAGGGCTGCTGCTGCCAGGATCGGCAGAAGCCACGCCAGCAGACGGCGCATGGCTACTCCTCCCTCAGGGCGTCGGCCGGGCTGATGCGCGCCATGCGCCATCCCGGGTAGATCCCTGCGGCGATCGCCGCTGCGACTGACAGAATCAGGGCCTCAACCAGCACCGATGGAGTCACCCGCGTCTGCATGGTCCAGCCGAATGCACGGCGGTTGATAACGTGTATGAGCAGCAGTGCCAGCGTCAGCCCGGACGGAATTGCAAGCAGTCCGGCGCACAGACCCACGAATCCGCTCTGGACGGTGACCAGCCCCATGATCTGTCCTGGCGTAAGACCGGTGGCCCGGAGTATCGCGATTTCACGCGTGCGTTCGAGTTGCAGCGCCATGAGCGCGCTCAGGATTCCGATTGCGGCGATCAGCACTGCAAGTGTCCGCAGGACACCGGTAATCGCAAAGGCGCGGTCAAACACCCTGATAGATTCAGATCGCAATGCGCGGTTGGAACGCACGATCAGCGCCTGTCTGTGCGCCGCCACCGCGCGTACCATACCGATCACCGTCTGCGTCGATGTCCCAGGCTGCAGATACAGACCGAGCGAGCTGATGCCGTGATCGCCGAACTCGTGCTCGTAAAGCGTGCGATGCATGAGGATGGTTCCCTGTTCCGACCCGTAATCGTAGAAGACGCCGGATACCGGCAGCGACCGGTAGCCGTGGCGGGTGAGCAGACGCACGTGCGCGCCCACGCTGATGCGCCTGCGGTAGGCGTAGGACTGCGATACGAGCACGGCCCGGTTGGCATCGAACGCGGCCCAGGCCTGGGGCGCGTCTCCCCGGCTGAGCTGAAAGCGCGGCACGTTTCCGGCGGGAAAGTCCACCGCGAGAATCTGGGTGGTGCCGTGGCCTGATTCCACTATGGCGCGTCTGGCGCTGGAAATGGCGGAAATGCCGGGAATGCGCGCAATTCTGGTGATGATCCGCGGATCGATCGGCGGTGGCGTGCCGGCGGGGTCAAGCGCAGGAGCAGCGACGTAGATGTCTGCACGCAGAGTCGAGTCGAGCCATTGCCGTACTGTGGTGCGCAGACTCTGGACCATGACTCCCACGCCGACCGTGGTTGCCACCGCCAGCATGAGCGCGGCGATGGCGACTCCGGTGCGGCTCAGCGAGGCCGTGATTCCGCGAAGCGCCAGCCGTCCGAGCACGTGTCCCGGCCGCCGTGACCCGGTCTGCAGCAGGGCGCCTGCACCCGAAGCAAGCCACACGGATGCCTGCGGTGCAATGAGTGCTGAGCCTATGGTGATCATGAACAGCACGGCAAATCCGCTGACCAGGCTTCGCGTGGGCAACGGCAGTATCAGCAGCGCCGCCGCTGCCAGCGCGCCGCCTGCCAGCGCCAGACGGGGTGCAATGGCATGTGCCCGCTGTTCGATCATGGAACGGCGCATGGCTGCACCCGGGGTGGAGACTGATGCCTCGATCGCCGGAACCAGGGATGCCAGTACTGTGGTCCCGATGCCGAGAACTGCGCCTTTCACGAGCGGGCCCGGGGTGACAAGCAGTCCGGTGACCGACACGACGAAGTACAGGTCGTTGATGGTGCGGGCAACAAGATGCAGCAGTCCTGTCGCGAGTACCATGCCCATGGCGAGACCGGCAACGGTCCCGATGATTCCAAGAATCAGCGCCTCGACAAGCACCGTGCCGAATATTTCTCCGCGGGTGACGCCGATCGCACGAAGTGTTCCGATGAGTGGCCGGCGCTGCAGTACCGCAAAAGTCATTGTGTTGTAGATGAGAAACATCCCCACGATCAGCGCGAGCAGACTCATGGCCGTGAGATTGGTGCGAAACGCCCGGGTCATCTGGACCAAAGCCGTGGTGCGCGCCTGTGCCGGCAGTATCCGTGTTCCGACGGGAAGGATGGCGGCAATCCGTGCACGCAGACGCGTTCCTGCCTGGCCCGACGGCAATGTCAGGCTGATCGAGCTCAGCCGCCCGATCTGTCCGGTGAGGATCTGGGCGGTGGAAATGTCCGTCACGAGAAAGCTGTCATCTGCCTGTGATGTCCTGGCGCCGGACAGCAGTCCTGCCAGGACCAGATGCCGGTCCTGTCCGCCGCTGTGCACGATGAAATGCTTACCGATCCTGAGGTGCAGATGCCGGGCGGTCCGGGGGGCAAGCAGGACGGTGCCAGGTCTGACCAGAAGCTGGCGGATGATGCCGGCTCCGGTTACTGCCAGAGGTCCGCCGGACTTGGTGTCGGCAAACGGGTCGATGCCGAGGACATGCAGGGTAAGACCACCGGCCTCGACATATCCATCGACCACCGGTGCGCAGGTCTCGATGCCCTCGTCGACGCGCAGGCGGGTGTAGAGACGCTCGCCAATCCCGGCCGGCCCGCCGATGATCCGGTCGGTGGCGCTGCCCGCAACCATTTTCGAGGACAGCCGGAAAGCACGCATGGCGCTGGTGTCGGCGAGGCCGACCGCGACCACGACCGCAACGCCGAGGGCAACCCCGAGGACCGCGAGGAAGATCTGCCATGGATGGCGGGCCAGGAAACGGAGACCGGCGCGCCGGACCAGCGCGGCCATCAATCCGTCTCCGCTGCCTGCTCTGTGATGTGTCCGTGTTCCAGTGTGAGCACGCGGTCGGCGCGGCGGGCAACATCATGAGAATGGGTCACCATCAGCAGCGCGCGGCGGGCGCTGCGGGCGAGTGATTCCATCAGCCGCAGCATCTGTTCGCCGGTGGCGCTGTCGAGATTGCCGGTCGGCTCATCGGCAAGCAGCAGGACCGGATCATGGACGATTGCCCGTGCAGTGGCGATCCGCTGCTGTTCTCCGCCGGACAGCCGATCAGGAAAGTCTGTACGCCGGTCCTCGAGTCCGATGGCGGCAAGCAGTTCACGTGCGCGCGCCGGATCGGTATGGTTGAGTTCAGCCGGCAGAAGCAGGTTTTCTTCCACGGTCAGCGTCGGGATCAGATTGAAGAACTGGTAGACAAACCCGATGTTCTTGCGCCGGAACAGCGTGCGTTCACGTTCTGTAAGGCGTGTGAGATCCGTGCCGTTTATCCAGATGTCTCCGCGGTCCGGCCGGTCTATGCCGCTGATCAGGTTGAGAAGCGTGGATTTTCCGCAGCCGCTGCGGCCGATCAGCGCGACCCATTCTCCGGGGCCGACATCGAGATCAAGTCCGCTCAGGACTGTCCGTGTCCGGTCTCCTTCGCGGTAGCTGCGATCGACGCCGCGCAGCGAAACGACAGCCTGGCCGGGTTCCATGCCGGTGATTGTCTCGCGCCACGGCCACGTTGTCACATGCGCCGCCGCAGCGAGGCATTGGGGCAGCGGCGGCAGGATGCGCGGTCAGATGCCCGGCACGTCGATGGCCCAGCCGACACCTCCGGCCGTAGCCTCAGGGTGACGCCGTTCCACGACTTCGTCGATTTCATGGACACGTTCCCTGGGTACGTCCGCCATGAGCACAACATCGCCATGGCTGAGTGCCCCGTGCATTTCGGCAAGGTGCGTGTCCGGCACACGCAGTGCGAACAGGACGCCGGCAAAGACGGTGGCTGCCAGTACGACGAGGATAACCGCGGCCCACAGCACAGAACCATGAGCCAGTGCCTGGATCAGGGCAAGCAGGGCGATGAAGAAGACTGCCAGGTTTGCTATCCATGCAGTCTTTTCGAGCCGGGCAGCGATGTCATGCTGCTGGCGCATGCTTGCCTCCGGCAGGCGGGTCAGGGTTACTCCCCGCCCCGGGACGCCATGGATATGGCGGTGCTCCACACCTGATTCTTCGATGTCCTGCATGACCTGCAGGGCATGTGTTTCGTCCGGCAACACGAAATACATTCTGCGATGCATAGGACCTCCTTTCGCGGTTCCGACGCAGGCCGGCCGACGGCGCCAGTCTCTGCTGATATCCAGAGCGCAGCGGCGGGCATCATCCATGCTGTTGAAGCATTGGACTCCCTGGCGGCCATGCCGTTCCTGGCCAGCGGCTTGCGCTGGCTTGACTACTGTATATAATTACAGTACTGGATATCAATACAGGTCATTGAAAATGGATGTGCTCACTCCGCGCCAGGCCCAGATTCTGCGCATGATACGCAGTTTCATGGCGGACTCCGGTCGGCCACCGACACGGCTGGAGATTGCTTCTGCCCTCGGTTTCCGGTCGCCGAATGCGGCCGAAGATCATCTCCGGGCGCTTGCCCGGAAAGGGGCGATCGAGCTGGTTCCCGGTGCCTCACGCGGTATCCGGATCAGGGAGGAGGGATTGCCTGTGGTAGGAGCGGTAGCGGCAGGTAGCCCGATCCTGGCGCAAGAGCATATCGAGGACTGGTGCCAGGTGGATCCGGCACTGTTTCGTCCGCACGCCGATTATTTCCTGCGGGTACGTGGCCACAGCATGCGCGATGCCGGCATTCTGGATGGCGATCTGCTTGCGGTGCACCGTGCGCCCGAGGCAGGCAATGGCCAGATCGTAGTGGCGCGCCTGGCGGACGAGGTCACCGTGAAACGTTTCCAGCGCCATGGTTACCAGGTGCGGCTGTTGCCGGAAAACCCGGATTTCGGGCCGATCGACATTGATCTGCGACAGGATGCCTTCGCGATCGAAGGCATCGGTGTAGGTGTTCTGCGCAACGGTAGGCTGCAGTGAGCAGGCAGGATCCGGTACCAGGCACCGGAGTCTGGCGCGCCGGCGACGCGCCGGCCTCTGCCCCGGGGGTCCCCAGCGGATTTGCGCGGCTGGATGTGCTGCTGCCGGGGGGTGGCTGGCCGTGTGGTGCGCTCACGGAAATCCTTGTTCCCTGTCCGGGCATTGGCGAATTACGCCTGCTTCTGCCTGCCCTCGCGCGGCTGAGCCGCAGCAGACGGTGGATCGCCTTTATTGCGCCGCCGCATGTGCTCTATGCACCGGCACTGGCGGCAGCCCAGGTGGATCTGTCGCGGGTGATGCTTGTCCATCCGCGGGCTGCCGCAGACGGGCTGTGGGCGGTAGAGCAGTCCCTGCGTGCCGGTACCTGCGCTGCCGTGGTGGCCTGGCCGGCGGTTACAGATACCCGTGCCCTGAGGCGTCTGCAGCTGGCAGCCGAGGCGGGCGGGTCCTGGGGTGTGCTGTTCCGTCATGGACAGGCCGCCGCCGCTGCTGCTGCTGCGGGTTCTCCCGCTGCGTTGCGCCTGCGGCTTGTCCCGGCCGCTGGCGGTGTCGACGTGTCCATTCTGAAACGCCGCGGCGGCTGGCCTGTCGGACCAGTATCGCTCGATCTGGAGCCGGATCATGCTGTGGCTATGCCTGCATCTGCCGGATTTCGCGCTTGAGATATTCGCACGCGGCATGTCTGTGACCGGACCGCTGGCCGTAGTGCATGGCCAGGGACGTAGACAGCGGGTGGTGCTGTGCAATGCCGCTGCGCGTCGCTGTGGTGTCCGTCCGGGTATGGGAACTGGTGCAGCGCTTGCGCTTGCCGGTTCCCTGCGTATCTGCGGGCGTGACGTGGAATCGGAACGTGCCGCGCTTGACCGGCTTGCGGGCTGGGCTGGCCGGTTTACCCCTGTTGTCAGCCGGATGCCGCCGCAGGCGCTGTTGCTGGAGATAGCCGGCAGCTGCCGGCTGTTCGGTGGCGTGGACCGACTGCAGGACATGGTCAGACGCGGAGTGGCAGAGCTCGGCTACCAGGTGTCTATGGCAGCCGCACCGACACCGCTTGCTGCCTCATGGCTGGTGCATGCCGGGCAGGATGTCTGCGTGATCCAGCAGTCTGCGCTTGCCGCCGCGCTGTCTCCCCTCCCGCTTGCATGCCTCGGCCTGGCGGCAGAGCGGCAGGAAGTGCTGCATGGAATGGGAATCCGCACGGTTGGCGACTGTCTGCGCCTGCCGCGTGACGGGCTTGCGCGGCGCATGGGCCCGCAGCTGGTTTATGTCCTGGATCAGGCGCTGGGGCGCATTCCCGATCCGCGTCCGGCGTTTGTCGCGCCAGCCGCGTTTACGGGCAGTCTGCCGCTGCCGGCTCCGGCATGCACTGCAGAAGGCCTGCTGTTTCCGGTGCGCCGCCTGCTGCTTGAACTCGAAGGATTCCTGCGCGCACGTGATCAGGGCGCGCGTTCACTGGTGCTGTCACTGCGTCATGCATCGGGCACGGCAACACGGCTAGGACTCGGGCTTGTGGTGCCATCGCGTGACGCCGCCCATCTGGCCATGCTCATGCGCGAACGGCTGGAGCGTGTCGCGTTGCCTGCACCGGTGGAGGAAGTTTCGCTGCATGTCGCCCGTCCCTGTCCGCTCGCACCACACAGCCAGGATTTTTTCGCGCCGACGCATGTGGCTGAAGACGGAGTGCTCATCGAGCGCCTGCGTGCGCGTCTGGGAAGAGCAGCCGTGCACGGCCTCGGCCTGGTGGCCGAGCACCGTCCGGAGCGGGCCTGGGCCTGCGCCGAGCCGGGAGAACAAGGGACAGCGGCCGGCACGGAATCCGGCCGGCAGGCGCGCGGAAGCGCGCATGCATCGTGGGGGGCAGTCGCGCGGAAACGTCCGCTGTGGCTGCTGCGTGATCCGGTGCGTCTGGAGGTACATGGCGGGCATCCGTACCTCGATGGCACGCTGGTGATCGCGGGGAATCGGGAACGCATCGAAAGCGGCTGGTGGGACGGACAGGACATCGCGCGCGATTACTTTGTCGTTCGCACCAGGCAGGGCGCGCGGCTGTGGGTGTACAGGGAGCTCGATGGTGGTCGCTGCTGGTTCCTGCACGGCATATTCGGGTGAGCTGATGGGCGCACCGCACGGCTACGCCGAGCTTCACTGTGTATCGAACTTCAGCTTCCTGCGCGGTGCTTCGCATCCCGGGGAGCTGGTCGAGCAGGCTGTGACGCTGGGGTATGCGGCGCTGGCCATTACCGACGAATGTTCTCTGGCCGGGGTGGTGCGCGCACACATGGCAGCACGTGATCGGCCGATCCGGCTGATCGTCGGCAGTGAATTCGCGCTCACCGACGGGCCACGACTGGTACTGCTTGCGGTCGATCGCAGTTCCTACGGAGAGCTGTCCGAGCTGATCACCTGCGGCCGGCGTGCGGCGGAGAAGGGGAAATACCGTCTCAGCCGTGCGGATGTGGAGCGCATAACCAGCCGCTGTCTGGCGCTGTGGTTGCCCGATGATGATCCCGGACTGGCGCCTGATCCGGAGCCAGGCCTGTGGCTGAATCGCCAGTTTCCGCAAGGCGCATGGATTGCCGTCGAGCTGGCGCGCGATGGTTTCGACAGCGTGCGTCTTGCGCGCCTGTCCGGTCTCGGAATGCAGACCGGGCTGCCGCTCGTCGCGAGCGGAGACGTACACATGCATGTGCGTGCCCGGCGTGCCCTGCAGGACACGCTCACGGCGATCCGCCTGGGCGTGCCACTCGGTGAAGCTGGCCGGGCGCTCAATTCCAACGGTGAACGCCACCTGCGCAGCCGCGAAGCCCTGGCGCGCATCTATCCTCCGGAGCTGCTTGCAGAGACAGGACGCATTGCCGAACGCTGCCGCTTTTCCCTGGACGAGCTGCGTTACGAGTATCCGGAGGAGCTGGTTCCCGCAGGACAGACACCGGCCACCCATCTGGCGCAGCTCGTCGCCGAAGGTCTGGGCCGGCGCTGGCAGTCCGGCGCGCCAGACAGGGTGCGCGGACTGATTTCCCATGAGCTGGCCCTCATCGGCGAGCTTGGATACGAGCCCTATTTCCTCACCGTCCATGACATCGTGTGTTTTGCCCGCGCGCGCGGCATTCTCTGCCAGGGCCGCGGCTCGTCGGCCAACTCGGCAGTGTGTTACTGCCTTGGCATTACTGAAGTCGATCCGGACCGGATCGAGACTCTGTTCGAACGCTTCATTTCCAGGGAGCGCAATGAACCACCCGACATCGATGTGGATTTTGAGCATGACCGCCGCGAAGAGGTGATCCAGTACATCTACCGCAAGTATGGCCGCAGTCGTGCGGCCCTGGCCGCCACCGTCATCACTTACCGTCCGCGCAGCGCGGTGCGCGATGTCGGACGGGCCCTGGGTCTGGCGCCGGAGCAGCTCGATCGCCTGACGGCATGCCTGCAGTGGTGGGATGGGGGCGATATCCCCGCAGACCGTCTCCCGGAAGCCGGTTTTGACCCCGAGAATCCCGTCATCAGGCGCCTGCTGGAACGGGCACGTGAGCTGCTGGGATTTCCACGCCATCTGTCCCAGCATGTCGGGGGCTTCGTGATTGCGCGCGGGCCGCTGTCGTCCCTGGTCCCTATCGAAAACGCCGCCATGCCGGAACGCACGGTGATCCAGTGGGACAAGAATGATCTTGACGCGCTGGGTCTGCTGAAGGTCGATTGTCTGGCGCTCGGCATGCTCAGCGTCATTCACCGTGCCTTTGATCTGGTGGAGCAGGTTCGTGGACAGAGGCTCACGATGGCCAGCGTTCCGCCCGAGGACCCGGCGGTGTATGCCATGATCCGGAAAGCCGATACGGTGGGGGTATTCCAGATCGAGTCGCGCGCACAGATGGCGATGCTCCCCCGGTTGAAACCCGGATGTTTCTACGACCTTGTGATCGAGGTGGCGATCGTGCGTCCGGGTCCGGTCCAGGGCGGGATGGTGCACCCCTATCTGCGCCGACGCCAGGGTGAGGAGCCTGTGAGCTACCCTTCCGAGGCGGTGCGCACCGTGCTTCTGCGCACACTGGGTGTGCCCATTTTCCAGGAGCAGGTGATCAAGCTGGCCATGGTGGCGGCAGGGTTCAGTGCAGGGGAGGCTGACCAGCTGCGCCGCGCCATGGCCGCATGGAATCGGTGTGGCGGACTCGATTCATTCGGGCATCGCCTGATCGAGGGGATGCGCCGGAATGGCTACAGCGCGGAATTTGCGCGCCGGATATTCGCCCAGATCAGGGGGTTCGGTGAATACGGGTTTCCCGAGTCACATGCCGCCAGCTTCGCCCTGCTGGTGTATGTATCCGCGTGGCTGAAGTGCCGCGAGCCGGCGGCATTCCTGTGTGCATTGCTCAACAGCCAGCCGATGGGGTTCTATTCCCCGGCGCAGCTGGTGCAGGATGCCCGCCGCCACGGAGTGGTGGTGCGCCCTGTGGATGCGTGCATCAGCAGCCGGGACTGCACACTCGAGTGCGAACATGCTTCCACGCCTGCGGTGCGGCTGGGGCTTGGCATGGTGCGGGGTTTTTCGCGTTCCGGCGCGCGTCGTCTGGTCGAAGCGCGGACGCAGGCCGCATTCACGGATGTTGCCGACCTTGCCCGGCGTGCGCGCCTGTCGCGGCGGGATCTGGACATGCTTGCCACCGCCGGAGCGCTTGCCCGGCTTGCCGGACACAGGCATGCGGCGCGCTGGGCGGTTTGCGGAGTGGAGCCCGACATGCCGCTGCTCGCAGGTACTGATGCCCCGGAAGCGCTGCCGCTGCTGCGTTCACCCACGGAGGGCGAGGAAATCGTTGCCGATTACGCCAGTCTTGGCCTGAGCCTGCATCGCCATCCGCTGGCGCTGCTGCGCGGGCACCTGGACCGTCTCGGCGCGTGCGGTGCTGCGGCAGTGCGAAGGCTGTCCGGCGGCAGTCCGGTGCGTGTCGCCGGACTGGTTGTAGGCCGCCAGCGCCCGGGCAGCGCCGGTGGCGTCACGTTTGTGACGCTCGAAGACGAGACCGGCCACACCAACGTCGTAGTCCGGCCGGGCACGGCGGAGCGCGAGCGTGCGGCGCTCCTGGGGGCGCGCCTGCTGGTCGTGGCCGGAGAGGTGCAGAGGGACGGCGAGGTGCTGCACGTGATTGCACGGCACCTGGAGGATCATTCCGGACTGCTCGGATCGCTCATGACGCATTCGCGCGATTTCCGCTGAACCGGTAGCGTATCGCAATCCGGACAGGCATGTTTTTCCGAGTGGCGCCGGACGGAATCTGTGCCAGCCGGAAGCGGTGACGAATTGATCCGGTTACTTGACCTGCTGCGCCGGAAATGAGGAAATCCGGTATTGGCAAAGGCGCAGAGCGCCAGAGGTAGGCAGGACACTTGAAGTCCGACAGCCAAATCCGTGCTTCCGTTCCCGGCTGCCGGGTGATCCGGGTCCTGACGCAGAAGGCATGTTCTGGCGCAGCATGGCTGGTCTGGTCCATGGGTCTGATGCTGGCGGTGTTTTCGTCGCCGGTTGCGCAGGCCGAGGACCTCATGGACGCCTACCGTCAGGCCATCGCATCGTCGCCGGTGATCGCGCAGAGACTGGCACTGATGCAGGCTGATCACGCCGGCAGGACCGTGGCACGGGCAGCGCTGTTGCCGCACATTGCGGCCGGCGCAAGCGCCGGCGTCAACAGCACAACCGTCAGTGGCGTGCTGCCGCAGCGTATCTCGGGATCCTTTCACTCGGACAGCTACAGCATCACGCTGACACAGCCGCTTCTGGATGGCCCGGCATATGCCGCGCTGCATGCTGCCGGAAGCCGGGTGCGTGGCGACCGGGCAGCGCTCGTCTATGCGCAGCAGGCGCTTATCCTGGATGTCACCGAGTCCTATTTCGGAGTACTGCAGCGGGTTGCCGATGCCAGGGTGGCGCGTCGCCAGACACGGCTGCTCGACAGTCTTTACCGCGAAGCCCAGGCTCGCCTGAAGGTCGGCGCCGGGGACATCGTCGCGGTAGCGCAGGCAAGGGCGCGGAAGGATGCCGCGAGGTCAGCGCAGACCAGCGCCGACGATGCCGTCGCGGTAGCGATTCGCAGGCTTGGGCGTCTGACGCACGCTCCGGTAGCTCACCTGTGCGATGTGCGGACTTTCTCGCCCCGCGGCCCCGATCCCGACCGCATGCGCCAGTGGGTGGCAACGGCCATGCGCGAGCAGCCGATTCTGAGGCAGGCGAAAGCCGCATTGCAGTCGTACCGGGACGAGGTCGATGTGCGCCGCCGGGCCGCGTGGCCCACGATCAGCATTTCCGGGATTGCCCAGCACGCATACGGGGTGCTGCTGCCTGACATGCAGATGAATTCGGCAGGTGCCAGCATCAATTTCTCGATGCCGATCTACGCCGGTGGTGCGATCGACGCCGGTGTAAGCGAGGCGCACGCGCAGGTGCGCGCCGAGCGCGCACGTATCGATGACCTGGATGACAGAATCCGTCTCGATACCCAGACTGCCTTCCTGGCGCTGAGAGACAGCGTGCCACAGCTCACGGAGGCGCACGCAGCGGCGCGTTCGGCGGCCTTGTCGCTCAAGGCGACCCGCAGAGGCTACGAGATCGGAGTGCGGTCGATACAGGATGTGCTGACCGCGGCGTCCGAGGCGGCGCAGGCGCAGCGGGACTACGAGCGCGCGCTGTACGCGCAGATCATTGCGCGAGCACGGCTGAAAGCCGCGGCGGGTATCCTGGCGCCCGAGGATGTTGCTGCGATCAACGATCTGCTGCGCCACTGTTCCAGATGAACCAATGCCGGTTGTTGACAGGAAATTTATGATGCCGATGAACCGAAAAAGGCTTTTGATTGCAGTGCTGGTGGTGGTTATTGCCGCAGTCGCGGTCTATGCGTATCTGGCACGCCGCAAATCGTCTTCCGCAGCGCTGACTGTCTATGGCTCGATTGACATCCGGGAAGTGCAGCTCGCTTTCAACGACAGTGGCCGGATCGGGCAGATTGCCGTGCAGGAAGGTGACCGGGTGCATCGCGGGCAGCTGCTTGCGACGCTTGATGCAGCCCGTTTCAGGGACGCCGCCGCGCGCGCAGCGGCGCAGCTGGCGGTTGCCCGTCATGGTCTGGCGCGCCTCCGGTCCGGGTCGCGGCCGGAAGAAATCGCCGTGGCGCGCGCAAACGCCGCCGCGGCGCAGGCCACCTGGCGCAATGCGCAGAAGACCTACCGGCGCGACGCTGTGCTTGCCAAGGAGCACTATCTGCCGCAACAGGCAAGTGATGACGCCCGACAGGCCATGGAAGTTGCGTTCTCCCGCCAGCAGGCTGCACAGCAGGCGCTGCGGCTGGTTATCAGGGGGCCGCGCCGGCAGGACATCGCCGCGGCACGTGCCGGGGTTGCGGCCGACAAGGCGGCGCTTGCGCTTGCCCGCAAGGAACTGGCCGACACACACCTGTATGCTGTGGATGACGGCGTGATCGACAACCGCATCCTTGAACCCGGCGACATGGCGGGTCCGCAGACTCCGGTACTGAGTCTGGCGCTCGACAATCCGGTCTGGGTGCGGGCCTATGTCCCGGAACCGGACCTCGGGCGGCTGCGCCAAGGCATGCGGATGGTGATTTCGAGCGACAGCTTTCCCGGGCAGCATTTCGACGGATGGTTGGGATTCGTGTCACCCGTGGCCGAGTTCACGCCGAAGACGGTGCAGACAGAACAGCTGCGTACCGAGCTCGTATACCGGGTACGGATATATGTCTGCAATCCGGATGGCCGACTGCGTCTTGGCATGCCGGTGACGGTCACAATCCCGCTTCCGGCCCGCCTGAGTCGCGGCCTCGCCCACCATCCCTGCGGAAGCTGACGTCGTGGCTGTTTCCGCCTTGACGTTCGACGGGGTGGAGAAGCGCTTTCCCGCGGGCGGCGGCAGAATCGTCGAGGCGCTGGGTGGCCTCAGCCTCGCGATCGGGACTGGTGTTATTACCGCCCTGCTTGGTCCGGATGGCGCCGGAAAAACCACGCTGATGCGGCTTGCGGCCGGACTGCTGCGGCCCGATGCCGGAAAGGTTGCCGTATTCGGGCACGATACCATGCTCGAACCCGGTGCTGTCGCAGAGACCATCGGGTACATGCCGCAGCGTTTCGGCCTGTATGAAGAGCTGACCGTGCGCCAGAACCTGGATCTGTACGCCGACCTCCAGGGGCTCGCGCCCGCCGTGCGCCGGGCCCGTTTCGATGATCTGCTGGCATTGACCGCGCTCGGACCGTTCTGGTCCCGCCGTGCCAGCGCGCTTTCCGGCGGCATGAAGCAGAAACTGGGGCTGGCCTGCGCGCTGCTGCGCACGCCCCGGCTGCTGCTGCTCGACGAGCCGACGGTCGGAGTCGATCCGATTTCGCGTCGGGAGCTGTGGGCTATCATCGACCGGCTCGCGCGCGAAGGCACCACCGTGTTGATGAGCACGGCCTATCTGGACGAGGCCGAGCGCTGTCACGACCTGATCGTGCTCGATGAGGGGCGTCTTCTCGGCCGGGGGGATCCCGTGTCTTTCCGGACACCGCTTGCCGGACGTACTTTTCTGGTGCGTGACACGAAAGGCGAACCGCGGCGCCTGCAGCAGGAACTCGCGCATCGCCCCGGCGTAGTCGATGCGCAGCTGCATGGCGGAGAAATCCGTGTGCTTCTTGCTGACGGCGCAAGCCCCGGATCGCAACAGGGTGAGGCCTGGGACGCGGTGCAGCCGCGCGTCGAAGACGCCTTCGTTGCCCTGCTGCTGTCGAGGCGGACACACTGGAGACAGGACACGGTGCGGTCTGGATCCGCCTCCACAGGGGTACGGCTGTCGCCCGGGGTGCTCATCACTGCGCGTAATCTGCGGCGTTCGTTCGGAAGCTTCGAGGCGGTCAAGGGGATCAGCTTTGACGTATCGAGGTCCGAGGTGTTCGGACTGCTTGGTGCCAACGGCGCCGGCAAGACCACGGCCTTCCGCATGCTGTGCGGGCTGCTTCCGCCCACTTCTGGAGAACTGAGCGTTGCCGGGGCAAACATGAGCCACGCCGGGCGGGCGGCGCGCCAGCGCATCGGTTATGTATCGCAGCGTTTTGCGCTGTACGGTGACCTGAGCGTGGCACAGAATCTGCGGTTTTTCGCGGGCGCCTATGGGCTGCGCGGCGCGCAGCTCGCAGCACGCCTGCGCTGGGCGGAGGAGGAGTTCGGCCTTGGTCCCTACCGTGCGTCGAACGCCGGTACCCTGTCGGTCGGGCACAAGCAGCGGCTGGCGCTGGCATGCGCGCTGCTGCATGAGCCGCAGATCCTGTTTCTGGATGAACCGACTTCCGGTGTCGATCCGCTCGTGCGTCGCGAGTTCTGGGCGCGCATCAATACCCTGGCGCATGAGGGCGTCACGATAATGGTCACCACCCATTTCATGGAGGAAGCCGAGTACTGTGACCGCCTGGTACTCATGTCGCAGGGCGAGGTGCTCGCCGCCGGCACACCTTCGGAAGTCCGCGCGCTGGCGCGTGTATCCGGCGGCCCGGAACCGACCATGGAAGATGCTTTTATCGCGCTGGTGGCCGGCCATGAGCAGAGCACGCGGAGGGCGTCATGAACCGCATGCGGCTGAGCGGTCTGATCCGGAAGGAATTCCTGCAGATCGTACGCGATCCGTCGGCGATCGCCATTGCCGTGGTGCTGCCGTTTGTCCTGCTTTTGCTTTTCGGCTATGGCATCTCGCTCGATGCGCGGCGCGTGCCGTTGGCTCTGGTCGCGCCAAATTCTCCCCAGGCGCAGCAGCTGCTCGGTGGGTTCTACCGCTCGCAGTATTTCATGCCCCGGCGGTATGCGACCATGTCTGCGGCGCGCAACGCGCTCGCGCGCCGGCGCGTCGATGGCATTGTGTGGCTGCGCAGCGATTTCGGGCGCCGGATACTCGGGCGCGGTGACGCGGGTATCGGTGTGTTCGTCAACGGAGTCGATGCCAACAACGCCACGCTGATCAGTGCCTATATCCGGGGAGTATGGAGCAACTGGCTCGCGCAGGAGGCGCGTGATCGCGGTGCGGCGATCGCCGTGCCGGTCGAGGTCGAACCGCGTATCTGGTTTAACGCCGCGTTGCGCAGCCGCAACTATCTGGTGCCCGGGCTGATCGCCATCATCATGACGCTGATCGGTGCCCTGCTGACTGCCCAGGTCGTGTCCCGCGAGTGGGAGCGCGGAACCATGGAGGCGCTGATGGCTACGCCGGTCAGCATGGGCGATATTCTGGTCAGCAAGCTCGTGCCGTATTTCGTGCTCGGAATGGCTGGACTCGCACTTTCGGTGGCGATGGCAGAATGGCTTTTTTCCGTTCCGCTGCGCGGTTCGATGCTGCTGCTGTTCACGGCATCGGGACTGTACATGCTGGTGGCGCTGGGGATGGGGCTGCTGATATCCACGGTAGCCAAAAACCAGTTTGTTTCGGCGACAATCGCCGTCGTTGCGACATTCCTGCCGGCGTTCATTCTGTCCGGGTTCATCTTTGACCTGGACTCGATGCCGTTTCCGATCCGCCTGATGACACATTTGGTTGCTGCCCGCTATTTCGTGGCGATCCTGCAGACCGTGTTCGGTGCCGGAGACGTGTGGCCGGTGGTGCTGGCCAACGCCGCCGGGCTGTGCATCATGGCGGTGTTTTTTCTCGGCCTTTCCTGGCGGCTGTCGCGCAAACGGCTGGACTGAAACCATGGGAACGAAAATCCTGGCGCTGGCGGTCAAGGAGTTTCTGGCGCTCATGCGCAACAAGGTGGCACGCATGACGTTGTTTGTGCCGCCACTGGTCCAGCTGATCATTTTCGGATATGCCGCCACGTTCAACATACGCGACATTTCCTATGCCGTTTACAACCAGGACAGTGGCGCGGCGTCGCGCGAACTGCTGGCGCATTTCTCGGGGTCTCCCTATTTCAGGCAGAAAGCGGTGCTTACGTCGGACCGACAGATTGCGCCGGAGATCGATAACAGGCACGTGCTGCTGGTCATACACATCGGTCCACGGTTCAGCAGCGACCTGCTGGCACATCGGCCGGCGCGGGTCCAGGTGATCATCGACGGAAGAAATTCGAATACCGCCGCACTGGCAAACAACTACGTGAGCGAAGCCACCGAGGCTTTTAACCGCGACTGGGCACGGACCCATGGTTGGGGACAGCCGCCGGCGCAGCTTTTCATACGCTCCTGGTTCAATCCCGATCTGCTGTCGCGCTGGTTCATCGTTCCGGGTATCGTCGGGCTGCTCACGCTGGTGGTGACGCTGCTGACCACCGGGCTGTCGGTTGCGCGCGAGCGGGAAAGCGGCACGTTCGATCAGCTGCTGGTCACGCCACTTGGTCCGTTCGATATTCTTATCGGCAAGTCGATACCGGGCCTCGTCATCGGGATGGCCGAGGCGACCCTGATTATGGTTGCGGCGGTATTCTGGTTTGACGTTCCGTTCACGGGCAGCCTGCTGGCGCTCTATCTGGGGCTGTTTCTGTTCGTGGTATCCGGTATCGGAATCGGGCTGATGATATCGTCGCTGGCGGTCACCCAGCAGCAGGGTGCGCTCGGAGTGTTCCTGTTCATGGTTCCGGCGGTAATCCTGTCCGGTTTTGCCACGCCCATCGCCAACATGCCGGGGGTGGTTCGGTATGTGACCTATTTCGATCCGCTGCGCTATTTTCTGGTGGTCCTGCGTGGTACCTTCCTCGAAGGCGATGGTGTGGGCGTGCTTGCATCCCAGTATGCCGCGCTTGCGGTGCTCGCATTCGTCAGCATGGTATTGGCTTCCTGGCTGTTTCGGCACCGGGGTTCGTAACGACGCGGGCTGGTGCCGTGCTGCTGCGCCGGCAGCAGCCTGCAATTGTTGACACAGATCAATGCCACGCCGGATCCGGTGCGTATCGTGGCTCGTGTGCTGACTGCGGATTGCATACGGCTACGGGTACCGTGCAGGGGTCCTGCAGTATCTGCGACAGGGCAGCGGGCTCCCAGCAGCAGCGCATGATTATATTGACCATAAACAGCGGTAGTTCCTCCGTGCGATTCGTGGCATTGCGGCAATCCGCAGAAGGCCACCCCGAGGTTGTTGCATTCATGCACGAAAAAGGCTCGGCAGAGCCATCTCCCGGACTGCTCGGGCAGTTCATTGATCAGCACGGCCTGGAATGCCCGGCAGTGGTGGCGCACCGCGTGGTGCATGGAGGCGCAGACCTGGTGCAGTCGCTGCGGGTGGATGATGCGGTCGAACAGCAGATTGAGCGCCTGGAGCCGCTTGCGCCATTGCATAACCGGCATGCGCTCGGATGGTTGCGCCTGTGCCGCGAACGGTTCGGTCCGCAGATGCCCCAGATTGCGGTGTTCGATACAGCGTTCTATTCCGGTCTGCCCGGGGCGGCGCGCAACTATGCATTGCCGCAGGCTCTGATGGAGAAATACGGACTGCGGCGCTTCGGATTCCATGGTCTTGCGCACCGCTCGATGTGGCGGCAATGGTCAGCACTGGACCAGGACCGGAAAGGGCATGGACGCATGATCAGCCTGCAGCTCGGTTCCGGCTGTTCCGCCACCGCCGTCCGGGATGGGGTAGCGATCGACACGTCAATGGGATTTTCTCCGCTCGAGGGTCTGATGATGGCAACGCGTTGTGGGGACGTCGATGCCGGACTGCTCACCTACCTGCAACGCAGAGAAGGTTTGACGCCGGAAGAGACCGACAACATCCTGGAAAAGGAGTCGGGTCTGCTCGGTGTGTCGGGGGTGAGCGGTGACATGCGCGTGCTGCTTGCAGACGGGAGGCCGGAGGCGGATCGTGCGGTCGACATGTTTTGCTATCGGGCTCGCAAGTATGTCGGCGCGTATCTTGCCGTGATGGGTGGTGCGGAGTGCATCGTATTCGGTGGCGGCATCGGTGAGCACGCCTGGCAGGTTAGGCAGCGCATTCTCGCCGGCATGGAATGGTCCGGCATACGGGTCGATGCGCAGGCCAACCGCACGGCACAGGGCGGCCAGCGGATCAGCAGCAGTGCAAGCGCGATCGAAGTCCGTGTTTGCAGTGTCGACGAAGCCGGCGAGCTTGCGCGCGAGGCGATGGCGGTGATGATGCGGCATTGATAGGACGGGTCCGGAGTGAGCCGGGGTGTCTGGAGGGGTATCCGGGGGCGTGGATGAACACTGCAGATGACGGAAAATCTGCTGGCGGCAGGGTGAGCCAGCCTGGTGCGGAAGGGCGTCCTGCCGGACCCCTATCGGCCGGGGAGCTGGGCCGGATTGATGCTTACTGGCGGGCGGCCAACTATCTTTCGATCGGCCAGATTTACCTGGTGGATAATCCACTGCTTTCCCGACCGCTTGTCATCGAAGACATCAAACCACGGCTGCTCGGTCACTGGGGAACGTCGCCGGGCCTCAATTTCATCTACGTGCACATGAACCGTGTGATCAAGGCCCTGGATCTCAATGCGATCTATGTCACCGGGCCGGGTCATGGAGGCCCGGCTCTGGTTGCCAATGCGTACCTGGAGGGCAGCTACAGCGAGATCTATCCCCATATTCCGTGCAACACGGAGGGCATGAAACGGCTGTTCCGCCAGTTTTCCTTTCCGGGTGGAATTCCGAGTCACGTAGCGCCGGAAACACCGGGGTCCATTCACGAAGGCGGGGAGCTCGGATACTCGCTGTCGCATGCATTCGGCGCGGCATTCGACAATCCTGATCTGGTCGTCTGCTGCGTGGTGGGTGACGGAGAGGCAGAAACCGGACCGCTCGCCACAGCCTGGCACTCGAACAAATTCCTGGATCCGGTACATGATGGCGCGGTACTGCCCATCCTTCATCTGAACGGCTACAAGATCGCGAATCCCACGGTGCTTGCGCGTATCGGCAGCGAGGAACTGGCCAGCCTGCTGACAGGTTACGGTTACCATCCGTATTTTGTGGAAGGCTCGGAGCACGCGCTGATGCATCAGCAGATGGCTGCCACGCTGGAACGGGCGATCGCGGAAATCAGGGAAATCCAGAATGAGGCGCGGCGCCACGGCGTGGTCGCACGACCCCGCTGGCCGGTCATCGTGCTGCGCTCACCGAAGGGCTGGACCGCGCCCGCCGAGGTCGATGGCAGGAAGCTGGAGGGTTACTGGCGTTCGCATCAGGTGCCGATCACCGACCTGGAGAGCAATCCCCGGCATCTGCAGCTGCTGGAACAGTGGATGAAAAGCTATCGACCGGAGGAACTGTTTGATGCCGACGGGCAGCTGCTGCCGGAACTGGCTGCCATGGCGCCTGGCGGAGCGCGCCGGATGAGCTCGAATCCGCACGCTAACGGCGGGCTGCTGCTCAGGGATCTGGACCTGCCGGACACCGGTGATTACGCGGTAGAGGTACCGAAGCCCGGGGCAGTTTCCGGGGAGGCGACGCGCGTGGCCGGAAAATTCCTGCGTGATGTGATGGTGCAAAATCGTGCGGCGCGCAATTTTCGCGTCATGGCTCCGGATGAGCTGGTGTCCAACCGGCTCGATGCGCTGCTGGAGGTGACCGGGCGCGCATGGATGGCGCAGACCCTGCCGGAAGACGACCACCTGGCGCGTGATGGCAGGGTGATGGAAATTCTTTCCGAACATACCTGCCAGGGCTGGCTCGAGGGTTATCTGCTCACCGGACGCCACGGGCTGTTTACCTGCTATGAGGCGTTCATACACATCGTCGACTCGATGTTCAACCAGCACGCCAAGTGGCTGAAGGTAAGCAGCACGGAGGTGCCGTGGCGCCGGCCGATCGCTTCGCTCAACTACCTGCTCACCTCCCATGTCTGGCGTCAGGATCATAACGGCTTTTCCCACCAGGACCCCGGATTCATCGACCATGTCGTCAACAAGAAGGCTGGCATCATCCGTGTCTACCTTCCGCCCGATGTGAACACGCTGCTGCTCGTGCTTGATTCGTGTTTGCGGAGCCGCAACCGGATCAACGTGATTGTTGCCGGCAAGCAGCCGGAGTCGCAATGGCTGGATCTGGAGGCGGCGCGGCGGCACTGCGCCGCCGGCATCGGCATCTGGGACTGGGCAAGCAGCGATGCCGATTCGGAGCCTGATGTTGTCATGGCCTGCGCCGGGGACGTACCGACACTCGAGGTCCTGGCGGCCGTGAGCCTGCTGCGGCAGCATCTGCCCGCGCTTCGGGTCCGGGTGATCAACGTGGTGGACCTGATGACCCTGCAGCCACACGAGGAGCACCCGCACGGACTGTCCGACAAGGAGTTTGATGTGCTGTTTACCACGGACAGGCCGGTAATCTTTGCTTATCACGGGTATCCATGGCTCATTCACCGGCTCACCTACCGGCGAACGAATCATGCGAACATGCATGTGCGCGGATACAAGGAGGAAGGAACCACCACGACGCCTTTTGACATGGCAGTGCGCAACGATCTCGACCGGTTTCACCTGGTGGAGGACGTGATTGACCGGGTTCCTGGCCTTGCATCCCGGGCCGCGCACGTGCGGCAGGCAATGCGCGACAAACGCGTGGATCATGCCGAATACATCCGGCGCCACGGCGAAGACATGCCGGAAGTGCGCAACTGGCGGTGGTCCGGGTGATGGCTGCGGCGGATGACCCCGGCGCCTGCCGTCCGGGCAGTCCGGGGAAGTTTTCCCTGGCCAAAAGTCCGCTGCTGGCCGTGCTGCCTGCGGAACTCCTGCCCCTGGCCGACCTTGCGACAGACGTGTTCTGGACCTGGAGCCACGCCGGCGATGCCCTGTGGCAGCACGTGGACCCGGAAGCCTGGGAACAGACCGGAAATCCCTATGCCATGCTCCAGAACCTGTCTCCCCGACGCATGCAGGAGCTGGCGGCGGATTCCGCCTTTCGCGGCGAGATCGACCGGCTGATGCGGTCGCGGCGGGAGTACCTTGACCGGGCGTGCTGGTCCGACTCTGTGGCGGGCCTGCGCGGGGTGCGTATCGCGTATTTCAGCATGGAGTTTGGCCTGAGCGAAGCGCTGCCGCTTTATGCCGGCGGGCTAGGGATACTTGCCGGTGACCACCTGAAATCCTCGAGCGATTTCGGGATCCCGCTGGTCGGCGTCGGGCTGTTCTACCAGGAAGGTTATTTTCGCCAGACGCTCGACGCTGCCGGGCAGCAGCAGGAAATCTATCCATACAATGATTCCACCAACATGCCGGTCCTGCCGGCTCAGGATCCGGACGGTGGCTGGCTGCACGTGGTGATCGAGTTTCCCGGGCGCAAGGTGAGATTCCGTGTCTGGCAGGTACGTGTGGGGCGGGTGGCGCTTTACCTGCTCGACAGCAACGATCCGCTCAACAGTCCCGGAGACCGCGGTATTACGAGCAGGCTCTACGGAGGAGGCCAGGAGCTGCGGCTGGTGCAGGAAATCGCCCTGGGAATCGGTGGCTGGCGTGCACTGGAGGCGCTTGGTCTGGAAGCGGATGTGTGCCATCTTAACGAAGGGCACGCCGCCTTCGTGACTGTCGAACGTGCGCGCGCATACATGCGGGCCCGCGGCGTGGGTTTCCGGGAAGCGCTGTGGGCGACGCGGGCGGGGAATGTCTTTACCACACACACCTCGGTCCCGTCCGGTTTCGATAGCTATTATCCGGCGCTGCTTGCCCGTCATGTCGGTGACTATGCATCCGGTTTCGGCATCTCTGCCGCAGAGCTTCTTGCACTGGGACGGAAAAATCCGGATGACCATGGCGAGCCGTTCAACATGGCATATCTGGCTGCGCGTACCTGCGGAACGATCAACGGCGTGAGCCGTCTGCATGGGGAAGTAAGCCGGCACATTTTCCAGGGGCTCTATCCCCGCTGGCCGCAGCGCGAGGTGCCGGTCGTGCATGTGACCAACGGGGTACACGTTCCGACCTGGGACTCCTCCTGGGCGGACTTGATCTGGACCGAGGCATGCGGCAAGGAGCGATGGCTTGGAGTTATTGATGATCTTGGACCAGCAATGGAAGCGCTGGACGATGAGACGCTGTGGACATTCCGCTGCCGTCAGAGAGCGGATCTGGTGCGTTATGCGCGCGAACGTCTTGCCCGCCAGCTTGGCCAGAGGGGCGCGGGACCGGAAGCGGTGGCAGCGGTGCGTGATGTGCTTGACCCCTACGCCCTGACGATCGGTTTCGCACGCCGTTTTGCCTCTTATAAACGGCCCAACCTGCTGCTCCGGAACATGCCACGCCTGGCGCGGCTGCTGACCAGTCGCGATTTCCCGGTACAGATCATCGTTGCCGGAAAAGCACACCCCCTGGATGAGCAGGGCAGACAGTACGTGCACGAATGGGCCGAATTTTCGGTTCGGCCGGAGGTCCGGAACCGTATCGTGTTCCTTGAAGACTATGACATGACACTTGCCCAGGAGATGGTCCAGGGCGTGGATCTGTGGCTCAACACGCCGCTTCGCCCATGGGAAGCCTGCGGTACCAGCGGCATGAAGGTGCTTGCAAACGGCGGCATCAATCTGTCCGAACTCGACGGCTGGTGGGCGGAGGCCTATTCACCGGATGTCGGCTGGCCGCTCGGGGACGGGCGTGAGCACACCGAACCCGGCTGGGATGAAGCCGAAGCCGGACAGCTTTTTCACCTGCTGGAACATGAGGTGCTTCCGGAGTTCTATGGCCGCGGTGCAGACGGAATTCCGCGCGGCTGGGTAGCCCGCATGCGGGCGAGCATGTCACGGCTTGCTCCGAGGTTCAGCAGCAGCCGTATGCTGCAGGAATACGTGCAGGCACTTTATCTTCCGGCGGCAGCCGCATTCCGGCAGCGGTCGGCTGATGCAGGGAAAATCGCGCACGATCTGCATGTATGGGCGCAGAGTCTGCTGCAGCACTGGCAGAGCATGCATCTGGGCAATCTCGAGGCCTGGCGTGAGTCTGACGGCTGGTCGTTTGCGCTGGCCGGATATCTCGGGGATGTGCCTCCGGATGCCGTAGCGGTCGAGCTCTATGCAGACGAGGTGGACGGACAGTCTGCATTGCGTGAGGTGATGGAGCGCCGTGCGGCGATACCTGGATCAGAAAACGGTTATGTCTATCGTGGCCATATTGCCACGGGCCGCCCGGTCAGCCATTTCACTCCGCGGGTCGTGCCCTTTCATCCTCTTGCGCGCGTGCCGGCGGAGCTCAACCTGGTACTGTGGGGCGCGAGCGCTGCCCATGTGCGTGGTCCGGACGCCGTAGCGCTGGCATCCGGGGCTGCCGCCCCGGCTAGCGTGTAGTGCCCGGACCCGGCGCGGATTTCCGCACGGCCTGGCGGGATGCCGTCAGTTCAGGCGCCCCGCAAGCAGTGGAGTGTTTGTCCGCAGCAGCGCATTGCGCGCCTCCCATTCGGAAGCCGGACCGAGTGCGCCAAAGAACCGGGTTTCGGGGCCGATGCGGGCTGCCACCGGAATTCCGTCGCGGTATAGCACGCGGTTTCCCGGAACGGCCAGGACACGTTCGCCAGGCGTAATGATCCCGGCAAGATTCAGCGGGTCGGCTGCGCTGAGCGATACCAGTGTGCCGGTGGGTGGCATTTTACGCAGCGCGCGGAGCGCATCAACATCGAGCGGCGTATCAGGCAGTTCCAGGGCCAGATCACGGTCCCGCACGTGGCCGATATCGACAATCGTGCAGCCGGCCGCATCGGTACCGGCAAGAAATCGCGCGATTTCCGGCACCGGTTTTTGCGTTGCCGACAGGCCGATGCGGGCAAACGGTGCTCCAGTGACTGCGCGCAGCCGCTCGAGCGACAGACTCAGGTGGGCACCGCGCTTTGTCGCGGCAACCGCGTGAATCTCGTCCACGATCACGGTTTGCACCGTGGCCAGCATCCGCCGGCCGGATTCCGCGGTCAGTAGCAGATACAGGGATTCGGGTGTGGTTATAAGGATGTGCGGCGGCCGGCGGATCATCGCGGCCCGTTCTGCAGGGGTGGTGTCGCCGGTGCGGACCTGGGCGCGGATTGCATGTCCGTCGCTGCCCAGTGACCGCAACTCCTGGGCGATGCCGGCCAGGGGCTCGCGCAGGTTGTGCTCTATGTCGTTAGGAGAGCGCTTTCAGCGGAGAGACATAGAGTACCTGGGTTCTGTCTTCGAGATTTCCGCACGCGGCCTGCCTGACCAGGGAATCGATGGCGGCGAGAAAGGCGGCCAGGGTCTTGCCGGACCCCGTGGGCGCGGCGATCAGGGTATGCCTGCCTCCACAGATCGCGGGCCAGGACTGCGCCTGCGCGGCGGTCGGACTGCCGAATTTCCGGAAAAACCAGGATCGGACAGCGGCATGGAAGCAGGTCAGTTCCATCGTGCCAGATTACCATGGCGCATTTCCGGCGGCACCCGGCGGACGGCACGCGGCTGCGCAGCTGCGGGGCAGGGGTATCCGCGGCTGCCGTCCAGCCTTGCGACCGGACGGATGGTCCGCGGCCTTCCGTTCCGGTAGCATCACGGAGACATGCCACGGAACGCATGGGATGCGCATGACTGGATCCAGGTAACGATGCCTTTACCCGACTATCATGGCGGCAGCATAGTCAACCTGATGGCAACGCTGGTCGCCGGCCTGGGTGGCGGTGACACCGGCTATGCGCCGCTTGTGGGACTAGATGTGCAGGAGGTTGCCCGCCACCGGCACGTGGTACTTCTGGTCGTGGATGGACTTGGCCATGAATTTCTGGCCCGCTCGCAGCCGGGTTCTTTTCTGCGCAAGGGGCTCAGGGGTCGCATTACCTCGGTCTTCCCGTCTACCACCACCGCTGCTGTTGCCACGTTTCTGACCGCAGTGGCCCCGCAGCAGCATGGACTGACCGGCTGGTTCACCTTTTTCCGCGAACTCGGGAGCGTGATTGCCGTGCTTCCGTTCCGCGATCGTCATGGAGGCATCGAGCTTGCCGAGGCCGGCATCGATGCAGAGGGCCTTTTCGGCAGCCAGCCGGTATTCGGGCGTATCCCTCGTCGCTGCAATATTGTAACGCCGCGGCATCTGATCGATTCTACTTTCAACGCTGTCCATAGCCGCGGTGCAACGCACCTCGGGTACGCGACGCTTCCGCAGTTCTTCGATGCGGTCGGCGGCTGCCTTGCCGGGGATAGTGAACGGAGCTTTACCTATGCCTACTGGCCAGAATTTGACCGGCTGGCACATGAATATGGCGTGGCAAGCCGTCAGGTGTCGATGCATCTGGAGGAGCTCGATGCTGCCTTTGACTATTTCATCGACTCCATCCGCGGCCGCGACTATTTCATCATCGTGACCGCAGATCACGGCTTCATCGACACCAGTCCGGACAGTGTGGTCGATCTGCAATCGCACCCGGTGCTTTCACGGTCACTGGTCCTGCCTTTATGCGGCGAACGTCGTGTTCCGTTCTGCTACGTGCATCCCGACCAGTGTGCCCGATTCGAGGACTATGTCGCGACGCAATTCAGTCGCGAGGCGACTCTGGCACGAAGCGCCGATCTGGTGGCGCGCGGATATTTCGGGCATGGAACGCCTCATCCCCGACTGCACGAACGGATCGGGCATTATGCATTGATCATGAACGGGAATTTTGCTCTGACCGACCAGGTGGCCGGAGAAAAAAAGCACGTGCAGATAGGGATGCATGGCGGCGTCAGTCCGGAAGAGATGTTTGTGCCGCTAATTGTTCTCGGCTCCTGACGGCCGGTTTTGCATGCGCTTGCCGGAGGACCGCTATACAATGGCGGTGTCTGTCGTGGCCGGCCGGAAGTTTGCGCGCCGGAATGGGTCCCGCGGATGGCATCCGATGGAGGTGGGCGTGTACAAGAATATCCTTGTTCCCGTGGATGGCAGTGATACGGCGGCAGCAGCGCTGCAGGAAGCCATCAGGCTCGCGCACAGTGAGTCGGCGGTCCTGCGGATCGTCTACGTCGCGGATTACGCTGCCCCGGCATGGGAGTTTGAATTTACGCCCATTGGCCTGGAACAGATCCAGGAATCAGTGCGAAGTTTTGCTCACGCTGTTCTCGAAAAGGCCCAGCGTGTCGCCCGGGAAGGGGCGATCAACGCCGAGACCCGTATTCTTGAGATCCAGAAGCCGGGACAGCGGATTGCCAAAATGATCGCCGAGCAGGCGCGCGAATGGCCCGCCGATCTCATCGTGATCGGCACCCATGGTCGCCGCGGTCTCGATCATCTTCTGCTTGGCAGTGTGGCCGAGGGCGTGATGCGTCTGTCGCCGGTACCTGTTTTGCTGGTGCGCGGCCACAGCTAGCTGCGGCTGTCCGGCCGCTGTCATTCCGGTATGCTGCTACCGCCGCTGGCCACCCATATTGCCTGGGGACCTTCCAGACCTTCCTCCTCCGCATAGACCACCTCGGTACCAGGATCCAGGCGGCTGAAATCGAGATCACGCAGGCAGTTTGCGTGAAAATAGATCTCGCGGTTGTCCGGGGTACGCAGAAACCCATATTCCTGTGCCGGAAACAGGCGCAGTATCCGCGCCTCATGTGCAGTGTCCCGGGGCTTAGTCTCGCCCCGTTCGCGCCGCCTGAATTCCTGCAGACGACGCCTGGCGGCATCAAATGCGTCCCGGATGGCCACGAAGACATCTTCGTGCGATCCGTCACCGGACGGGTCCCGCGTAATCGCGAGCTCGGCTCCCGGAACCATGATGTCGATGCGCACCTGGTAGTGCTTGCCCTGGTGATGATGGCGGTGCGCGGCCTCTACCAGAACGTGGCAGCTGGTTATCCGGTCGTAGAACCGTTCGAGCTTGTCGGCTTTCTTCCGGATCGCATCGTCAATGGCCGGTGAATGGGACATGTCGCGCACGGTGATCTGCAGCGGAGCTGTCATGGTCAGACTCCCGTTCTTCAGTGGTTGCCAGGATCACGGTTGGTCCACGGCGGCCTGGCTTTCCTGCCGGGGACTCGGGTGCACCGGGCGGTCAATCTCCCTGTTTCCGCCGGTACCCGGATCGCGGGTATCCTGCGGAAACTGCCCTGTTTTTCTTATACACATTTGCGCATTTTTGTGATTTGATCCATGTCAGTCCTGCACAAGTGGCAATCTGCAGGACGGGTAGCCCGCACCACAGGTGCCGGACCGCAGCCTCCTGGCCACGCCAGGTGTTTCGATGGCGCGGCTGCCGGTATGTCGTGTGACCGATGTGACAGGCAGGATAAATCGATGCGCTACGGATCCGGTGGATCCGGCCCCCGCTCCGCTGCGGTGAGCCAGCATTATATGGTGGTATTCACGGTACTGATGTCGCTGCTGATCGGCGTGGTGCTGGTGCGTCTCGGCATGTACGGGCGGCAGCGATGGCTGGTTTTCTGGGGAGGAACGCTTGTGATTGCGGCTTTGGCCTATCTGGCAGCCGTGTGGCTTGGTTTCGCGTAGGAGGCGGCGGGCCAGGATCAGGGGTGCTGATTCCGGCGTATGCAGGGAAAACTGTTGCTTCCGGGAGTCCACCGCACCTGCTGTACCAAAATGGCCTCCGTGTGCTGAGGCGAGGCTGTAGAAGGAGAACGGGCGATGAAGCAGGAATTCTGGCTGGAACGGTGGCAGAACAATGAAATCGCGTTCCATCAGGCTGAAGTCAATCCGTATTTGACGGCCCATTGGCCGGGGCTGCAGGTACCTTCCGGTGCCGTGGTGTTCGTGCCGCTGTGCGGTCGGACCCATGACATGGTCTGGCTCCGGGAGCAGGGATACCGGGTTCTGGGTGTCGAGCTGAGTCCCATCGCGGTGCGCGATTTCTTCGCCGGAAGCGGCCTGCAGGCACAGGTCCACCGCCGGTCGCGGTTCGAGCACTGGCAGGCGGAAGGCGTGACGCTGCTGTGCGGCGATCTGTTCGGGCTCGAGGCTGCTGATCTGGACGAAGTGACCGCGGTCTATGACCGTGCTTCGCTTATCGCATTTCCGCCCGACATGCGGCAGCGTTATGTGCACAAGCTCGCGTCCGTGCTGCCTCGTTCCGCCGAGACCCTTCTTGTAGCCATGGAATATCCGCAGAACCAGATGTCCGGTCCCCCGTTTTCAGTGCCGGAACAGGAGATCCGCAGTCTCTATGAGCCGCAGTCGCGCGTTGTCCGGCTGCATGCCGAGGATGCTCTTGAGAAGAATCCCCGTTTCCGTGCGCGCGGCCTGACACAGCTGGTCGAGAAGGTTTTTCACATTTGTCCGGGTGGCTAGCCACCAGCAGCGGGTTCTTTCGGCGCTGGCGGATCCGCTAACCGGTGGGCAGTGCGGGGTGCTCTGGCCGGCAGGTCCGCGCCGCCTTACCGTCCCGGCGGCTTTTCGTTACACTTTGCGGGATGGCATCTGCGACAACCGGAAACAAAAGAGCTCTGCCGAAGGCGAAACGACGCCCGCGCACCTCGCTGACCCCGCGAAAGACCCGGCGGGGACTGACTGCGGCCGAGATCGTGCTTGGACCGGACGCTGCAGAGCTTGGTGTGCTGGCCGGCCAAGTCCGTGCGGCCGGAGGCGTTGCAGTTGCGGGCTACCGCGAGCCATTGTCCGGCAGACCGCTGCTGTTCGCGTCATTGCCGCTTGCGGCCGTGCGTCCAACTCCGTTCCAGCGGGACCTGTCGCCCACGCATGTCAAGCGCCTTGCCAGCAAGATCGAGGAGGCTGGCACTTTTCTCGATCCGGTCATTGTCGTGCGTGGCGAGGATGGAAAATTGTGGACGCCGAACGGACGGCACCGCCTTGCAGCGGCCAAGATTCTCGGGTTGAGACAGGTCATGGCGATTGTCTCGCCGGACGAGGATCTGGCATTCCGGATACTTGCGCTCAATACCGAGAAGCCTCACAACCTGAGGGATCGCAGTCTCGAAGTGATCCGCATGGCGCGCAACCTTGCCCGTCTCAGGCCGAGGGCCAGGGAATCGGAATTTTCCGCCGAGTTCGAATCTCCGGAGCTCCTTATTCTCGGGATCGTATACGAGAGAAACAGCCGGTTTGCCGGCAGCGCCTACGGTCCGTTGCTGCGCAGGCTCGACCGGTTCAGTGACCGTCGTCTTCCGGCCAGCATCCGCGGGCGCGAAGGCATCGCTGCACGGCTTGAGGCGATCGATGCCGATGTGCGCAGGATCATTGATGGCCTGCAGGAGCGGGGGTTCCGGTCACCATATCTCCGCAACTATGTTGTTGCCCGCATTAATCCACTGTCCGCTGTTCCGTGGAAGAAGCGTGATGCGGCTGTACCGATACCGCTTCCGGCAGCGCTCACGCGCATGGCCGCGGCTGCCAGGAATTTCGATCTCGGATCGGTGAAGCGGGGAGAACTCGCACTGATGGCGGCCGTGATGACCGGAGAGAACTGATCGCCTGGCGATCGAACCGCTGTCATTGCCAGATGGCCGCGTTGCCTGTCGGAAAATCCATGGCGTGCCGCGCGATGCAGGTCCGGATTCTTCCGCCATTCTGGTAAACTGTATCAGTGTGACCGGTACAGAATGTTCTGCACCGATACCGGTGAGGAGTCCAGATGAAAGATGCCGACACAGACCCGGATGCCATATTCAACGATGCATTCCATCGGGTAGTAGATCTCGGCAACCGCCAAGCCAGCGGGGACGAGGAGGCAGACCCATGGGACATTGCCGACGGTCTGCTGGCAGGTGCCGTGCAGTACTGGCTTTATTCACGTCAGCCCTGCGGAGATCCGCGCTGTGAAGACTGTGCTCCCATCGGCACGGCCGACATGCGACTTGCCGAGCTGCAGCGCCTGATCAGACAGTTCGCCGAAGAAAGCGAGTACTTCCACTCGCCATCCGATACCAACGCCGGCCGGGCATGACCGTCTGCCGGCCAGACCGGCCGCGGTTCCATCCGCAACCACATCGTGCCCAGGTGGCCGGGTCCGCGTACTCCAGTTCTGTCAGGTAGCTCTGTGCGGCTGTGTGCCGCGCACAAGCCGGCCGTTTCGGTAGTCGTCGATGGCCTGGCGAATCTCCTCGTCGGTATTCATGACGAATGGTCCATACTGCACGGCCGGTTCGTTCAGCGGCCGGCCAGCGACCAGAATAAGCCGCGCACCGGTGTTTCCGGAAGTGAGCGTGACCCGGTCTCCGGGGCCGAGCACGGCAAGATCATGGGTGGACACGCGCTTTCTGTCGACAAGGATTTCACCTTCAAACGGACACAGGAACCCATGCATCGTACTGCCCAGGTCGTGACTGAATTCCGCCCCTGGACCGAGCTCTACGTCAAGGTAGGTGACATGCGTATGCCTGTCATCGACCGGGCCATGTTGGCCGGCGTATTCTCCGCATATGATGCGGACATGGGTGCCACCCGAAACGACTTCGGGTATGCGTGTCACGGAAAATTCCTGGTATTCGGGACGGCTCATCTTCTCGGCCGCCGGCAGGTTGATCCAGAGCTGGAAGCCGCGCATCAGACCATTCGTCTGTTGCGGCATTTCGGAGTGGATCACTCCGCTGGCCGCCTTCATCCACTGGATTCCACCCGCGCGCAGGTCGCCGCGATTGCCCATGCTGTCCTGGTGCAGCATGTGTCCGTCCAGCATGTAGGTGAGGGTCACGAATCCGCGATGGGGATGATCGGGGAACCCCGCGATGTATTCGTCAGGATTGTCGCTGCGGAATTGATCGAGCATCAGGAACGGATCCAGCCGGCGCAGGGCTGGTGTTCCGATCGTTCGGTGCACGGTCACTCCGGCGCCCTCTGATACTGTCGATGCCCGGACGATCTGTTCAATATTGCGTGTGGTCACGGCCCTGGGTCTCTGTATCGCAGTGATGCACAACACCACATTTGGGGCGGTTGCGCACGAAGCTCGGGGAATTCTGCGCGCGGATATTTCTGCATGCAAGCGCTTCCCGCCCACGCCCGCGACATACAGTGATTGGCCGCTTGAACGGTGGGCGAACTGGCATGAACGGCCAGATGGCCTGATGCGTAGGCGTCACAGCGGCCCTAGTCAGCGCTGGCTGCGCAGTCCCCGGTTGCGTCGCGCGCGCAGGAATCCGGCAAGCAGCCTGGCCGTATGCGACCGGCGGCTGCGGACCACCTTCCCGGGCGGTCCCTGGGCGACGATGCGTCCACCGCGGTCGCCGCCCTCCGGACCGAGGTCAATGATCCAGTCGGCCTCGGCAATGATGTCGAGGTTGTGTTCGATCACGACAACGGTGTTCCCGGATGAGACCAGCCGGTGGAGCACGTGCACCAGCCGGCTTACGTCTGCCATGTGCAGGCCGACGGTCGGTTCATCAAGAACGTACAGGGTTTGATGCGCGGCGGCGGCCGGTTTTCTGCCCGTGGCCCCATCCTGCGTGGTGTCATCCCGCGCAAGCTCGGTGACGAGCTTGATGCGCTGCGCCTCGCCTCCCGAAAGGGTCGGGCTGGGCTGGCCGAGCGTGAGATACCCGAGGCCGACATCCTGCAGCAGACGCAGTGGCCGGCTGATCCGCCTGTGGGCTGAAAAAAAACCGGCCGCCTCGTCGATGCTCATGGCGAGCACTTCGGCGATATTCCTTTCCTTGAACCGTACCGACAGGGTTTCGGTGCTGAAGCGCGTACCGCCACAAACTTCGCAGGATACTGTGACGTCCGGCAGAAAGCTCATCGCTATTGTTTTGGTCCCCTGTCCCTCGCATGCCGGACAGCGTCCGCCTGCCGTGTTGAAGGAAAATCGTGCCGGTGTATAGCCACGCAGGCGCGACTCTACCGTTTCCGAAAACAGGCGACGGACCGCATCCCAGAGTCCGACATAGGTGGCGGGACAGGAGCGCGGAGTCTTTCCGATCGGGGTCTGATCCACCTCGAGAATCCTGCCGATTGTCTCCGTACCGCGGATCGTGCGGCAGCCATAAAACCGGACAGAACGCCTGCCTCGTGCGCCAAGAATGCGGTGGAGGTTTTCGTGGAGGATGTGTCGCACGAGGGTGCTCTTGCCGCTGCCGCTGACACCGGACACGCAGACCAGGCGGCCGAGTGGAATGTGCACCGCCAGGTTCCTGAGGTTATTGAGACAGGCGCCCTCGATTGTGATGGCCGCGGTGCGTTCCCTGCCGCGCAGCTGTACCGGCCGGTACGGAAACAGCGGATGAACCATCGGTCTGGCCAGGCAGCGGCCGGTGATCGATTCCGGACTGGCGAGCACCGATTTCAGTGTCCCCTCCGCCACCACGCGCCCTCCGGCGGTTCCGGCGCCGGGTCCGAGATCAATGATATGCTGTGCCCTGCGTATGGTCTCTTCGTCGTGCTCGACCACGACCAGGGTGTTGCCATTGTGCTGCAGGCCGTGCAGTGCCTTGAGCAGCATCCGGTTGTCGTGCGGGTGCAGTCCGATGGTCGGTTCGTCAAGGATGTAGCAGACACCGCGCAGGTTGGAGCCCAGCTGTGCAGCAAGCCGGATGCGCTGGGCCTCGCCGCCCGAAAGACCCGGAGCAGCCCGGTCAAGTGCAAGGTAGCCGAGCCCGACGCGCGCGAGAAACGAAAGCCGCGCATTGATTTCCGGCAGGATGTCGCGCGCGATGTCCGCGGCCCGCCCGCTGAGCCGCATGGCCGAAAACAGACGCGCAGCCCTGGCCACCGGCAGGGCTGCGATGTCGGCGATCGAGCGGTTCCGGAAGCGCACCGCCAAGGCCACGGAGTTCAGTCGCTGACCGCCGCAGTCCGGACAGGGATGTTCGCCTCCTTCCCACCAGTCGTTCCACCAGACTTCCTCCCCGGTCTGTGCAGCGTCGAATCCGGAAAGCAGCACGCCGGTACCATAGCAGCGGGGACACCATCCCTGTCTCGAGTTGTATGAGAACAGACGCGGATCGGGTGCTTCGAAGCTCCGCCCGCACTGGCCGCAGGCGCGGTTGGTGGAATAAAGCACGGCAGCCGTCTTGTGATTTTCCCGCTGCGCATCCACCAGAACGTAGGCATTGCCTTTTCCCAGGGCAAGGGCGCGTTCGAGAGCGGTGCGTAGCCGCTGCACGCCGGCCGGAGATACCTGTGTTGTGTCGACTGGCAGCTGGATGTCATGTTCGCGGAAGCGGTCGAGTCCGGACCAGTTTTCCGTGGCGACCCAGCGGCCGTCGACACGCAGCTTCTGGTAGCCCCGGGCCAGAGCCCAGCTGGCAAGTTCCCGGTAGTGGCCCTTGCGGGCGGTGACAAGCGGGGCAAGCAGGGTGATCTGCCGGCCACGGTGATCGTGGCGAATGCGGCTGAGTATCGAGTCGGTCGTTTGTGATTCGACCGGCGTCTGGCAGTCAGGGCAGTACTGGACTCCAAGCTTGACAAAAAGCAGGCGCAAAAAATGATAGATTTCAGTGAGCGTAGCAACGGTGCTCTTGCGTCCGCCCCGGCTGGTGCGCTGCTCAATGGCGACCGTAGGCGGAATGCCCTGGATCGCGTCGACGTCCGGTCGTGGCGCCGGCTGCACGAACTGGCGGGCATAGGCATTAAGAGATTCGAGGTAGCGTCGCTGTCCCTCTGCAAAAAGAATGTTGAACGCCACGGTGCTTTTTCCCGATCCGGAGATGCCGGTGATTACAGTGAACCGGTCACGCGGGATGGTAATGTCAATGCCCTTGAGGTTGTGTTCACGCGCGTTGCGGATGCAGATGGCGGCAGTTGTCTTGCGGCGCAGAGATTGTTCTGGCGGCTTGCTGTCCGGAAGGCGCAATGCATTCAACGCGGGTGCCGATACGTATTCGCGCAGCGCCCGTCCGGTGTGGCTGTAAGGATGCAGGGATACGTGCTCCGGCGTGCCGGCGCAGACCACGGTGCCGCCTTCGTCTCCGCCCTCCGGGCCGAGATCAATGAGCCAGTCCGCGGACCGGATTACATCAAGGTTGTGTTCGATCACGGTAACGGAATGCCCTTCCGCCACAAGCCGCCGGAACGCGCGCAGCAGCGTCGCAATATCGCCAAAGTGCAATCCAGTCGTCGGCTCGTCGAAAATGAACAGCATTGGCAGAGCGCCGCGGCGATGCCGGCGTGCCGCTGCCAGATGTCCGGCGAGCTTGAGACGCTGGGCTTCGCCGCCGGACAGGGTCGGCACCGGCTGCCCGAGTTTCAGGTAGGACAGTCCCACGGCAGCCAGTGGCTCGAGAGCGCTGCGCAGTTCGGGTTCTGCGGGAAAGAAGTCGATCGCTTCGGATACCGTCATCTCGAGAACGTCGGCGATGGAGGCGGCTGACGGGAGCGCAGATGGTCTGGCCGGTTTCCGCGGCGGTGTTCCGGACGTCTTGCCAGCCGCAGATATCATTGATTCGCCGGCGCGAAGCAGCTTCACCTCCAGGGTCTCCTTGCGATAGCGCCGCCCTCTGCACTCCGGACAGCGGATGTAGACATCGCTCAAAAACTGCATCTCGACATGCTCGAAGCCCGATCCCTGGCAGGCGGGACAACGTCCATTGCCGGAGTTGAAACTGAATGTACCTGCGGTGTAACCGCGTTCTTTTGCAAGTGGCTGCGCAGCAAAAATCCGGCGTATCGGTTCGAGCGCGCCGACGTAGCTCGCCGGATTCGAGCGCGATGTCTTCCCGATTGCTGACTGGTCCACCAGGATGGCATCGCTGATGTGTTCATGTCCGCGCAGCTCGCGATGTTTTCCGGCAGTGCCGGCCGGATGACCTTTGAGTTTGCGCAGGGCGTTGAAGCAGATGTCTACCAGCAGGGTCGATTTTCCGGACCCGGAAACTCCGGTGACACATACCATGCGGCCGAGCGGAATCCGCACGTCGATGTTTGCGAGATTGTTTTCGGTGGCGCCAAGAATCTCGATTTCCCGGTCCGTCACGGGCGGACGCAGGAGGGCGTCCGGGTCTTCCTGTTCCGCGACCACGGACCGTTCGCCCCGAAGGTAGCGCGCGGTGACCGATCGGCGTGAGCGCAGCAGCGATGCCGGTGTGCCGAAAAAGACCACGCGGCCGCCGTGTTCCCCGGGTCCGGGTCCAAGATCGAGAATGCGGTCGGCACCGAGCATGATCTGCGGGTCATGCTCGACGACCAGCAGGGAATTGCCCGCATCGCGCAGCTGCTTCAGCACATTCAGTATGCGCTGTACGTCGCGGGCGTGCAGGCCGATGGTGGGTTCATCGAGGACAAACAGCGTGTTGACCAGAGATGTGCCAAGCGCGGTAGTGAGATTGATGCGCTGAACCTCGCCGCCCGACAGCGTGCGGGACTGGCGGTCCAGGGTAAGATATCCGAGACCGACTTCCACCAGATAACCGAGACGCGCGCGGATCTCTCCGAGCAGCTGTCCGGCTGCCTCGTCCATGGGTGTGCCGAGACGAAGGCCGGCGAAGAATTCGTGGCAGCGGCTGAGCGGAAGACGCATGATTTCGTGGATTGCCGGGCTGGCAGGCGCCGCCGCCGTTGCGGCGCCGAGATGCCACAGCAGCGCCTCGGGTCTCAGTCGTGTTCCCTCGCAATCGGGACAGATCGTGTAGGACCGGTACCGTGACAGCAGTACGCGGATATGCATCCGGTAGCTGCGGGTTTCCAGCCAGTCGAAGAATCGCTTCACGCCGTACCATGTGCGTCCGTCCCACGGGCCCTCTCCTTCGAGCACCCATTTGCGGTGCGCGGTGGACATGTGGTCCCAGGGAACATCGCGGGGAATTCCGCGGCGACGCGCAAAGCGCAGAAGATCATTCTGGTGTTCGCGGTAGCTGTCCGTCTGCCAGGGCTTGATCGCGCCGGCGGCAAGCGACTTTGATCCGTCAGGAACAACCAGACTGTAGTCGATGCCGATGACGCGGCCGAAGCCACGGCAGGTTGGACAGGCGCCGATCGGGGAATTGAAGGAGAAGAGGTTCGGAACCGGATCCTGGTATTCGATGTCGCAGTCGGCGCAGTGCAGCCTGGAGGAAAACCGCCACGGAACCTGCTCGTTACCCTGCGGGTCCAGGGGATAGACCGAAACCTGCCCGTGTCCGTTTTTGAGCGCTGCCTCGAGACTGTCCACGAGCCGTGCCCGGTTTTCGTCGGACACCGTCACGCGGTCCTGTATGACCTCCATTGTGCCGGGCTTGCCTGGCCGTACCCGCGTATAACCCTGTGCTGCAAGCAGACCGGACATCTCGCTGTCAGTGAAATTTTTTGGTCTGCTCACCGCAAAGACGATGAGTGCACGTATTGCCTGTCCGGGGGCACGTTCCAGGAGCCGGAGAAAGATGCTGTCCGGGTTGTCGCGCACCACCGGGTTGCCGCACTGGCGACAATGAAGCGTGGCGGCACGGGCAAACAGCAGCTTGAGGTGGTCGTTCAGTTCGGTCATGGTGCCGACCGTCGAACGCGATGTGCGTACGGGGTTGATCTGGTCAATGGCGATGGCTGGCGGAATCCCATCGATCGCATCCACGCGGGGGCGATCCATGCGGTCCAGGAACTGACGGGCGTAGGGCGAGAAGGTTTCGACGTAGCGGCGCTGGCCTTCGGCGAAGACGGTATCGAATGCGAGGGACGATTTGCCGCATCCGCTTACCCCGGTTACCACGACCAGCTCATTGAGCGGCAGCCGCAGGTTCAGGTTCCGGAGATTGTTCTGGCGTGCGCCCCGGATGCGGATCCAGCCAGGATTCATGACAGGGGCCGTCCGTGAGACAGAGGCAGCATTGCCACGGGCATGCGCCGCCGGGCGGGCGGGACAGTGCGAACCCTGCGGCAGAAGGTGCGGGCACGTAGTATCGTGCTCTTACGCAGGTGCTCCGGTCCGGTTTCGGCGGAGCCGGCCCTGTGGAGCATCTTCGTGCAGGGTCGCGTACCGGAAGAACCCCCGGAGTCCGGCGTCGTCCTGATGGCTACTGGCTCCCGCATCACAGCGGGGAGCACCAAAAATCCGGCGGTGTCTCTGTGTTCCATCCGTTCATCCGTCTTGCTGTGCCGCCATCTTATCGCAGACCGCTGCAATCGCCAGGGTCCGGCGCACGATGCGGGACAGATACCCTATGCAGTGGACATGCCTCAGTCCCGGGGGTATCTGGCCAGCAGCCACCGGGACAAGCCGATCGTGCTGCAGGTCGGCGCGCCGTGCTTGTCAGTGTCCGGCACATCAGCGCACAATGACACCGGCCGCCCGCGGGCGGCCGGTGTCCCGTAACGGATGGCGACTTCACGGATTTGTGGATTCATGGAGGTCGGCATGGCCAGCTTTACCCGGACGATCAAGGCAGGTGGAGCCGGAATGGCGGTGCACGAGACCTTGCCCGCAGGAACGCAACGCTGTCCCGCAATCGTCGTGATCCAGCACGCCCCGGGCGTGGACAGCTTCCTTCACCGGATGGCCGAGCGCCTTAGCGATGCCGGTTATGCCACCGTCGCGCCTGATCTCTATCACCGTCTTGACCCCACACGCGAGGCAATGGAACGCTTCCGGATGCTGAAGGATCCTGAGATCGAGCAGGATGTCACCGCGGTTGTCGACTACCTGCGCGTTCATCCCCGCATTGATGCGGCGAGACTGGGCATCACCGGGTTCTGCATGGGTGGCCGTGTCGTCTATCTGATGGCTGCCGCCAATCCCCATTTCCGGGCTGCCGTGGCGTACTATGGCGGCAACATAATGGTCCCGTGGGGAGATGGCATCGCGGCGCCATTCGCGCGCAGCGCCGAAATCCGCTGCCCTCTCATGTTTCATGCCGGCTCCGAAGATACCAACCCGTCGCCGGACGACGTGCGGAAGCTTGACACCGAACTCACCCGCCTTGGGAAACCGCATGAGTTTCACAGCTATCCGGGGGCCGGCCATGCATTCATGAATTTCACGAATGCCGAGCGGTATCGCGAATCCGCCGACCGGGATTCGTGGCCGCGCACGCTGGAGTTCTTCGCGCGGCACCTGCACCCCTGAACACGCCGTGAAGCCGGAGGATTGCGGACTGCCCGCGTGGCGCACCGGAGTGACGGGGTGTTTTCATTGAACCCGGGTGGCCGCGGTGCTATATATGAAAGCCACTTCGTCTCCCCGGGATCGTTACTGCAGCAGCGAAGCCCGGTTCCGGAGGCATCGCTCACGGCGAGGAGGCCGCATTCATGACTTACGCCTACGAAGAACTGAAGGGAAAGACGGTCGCAGAGCTGCGCGAAATCGCATCGGGCCTCGAGCATGAGGCGGTAAAAGGATACACACAGCTCAACAAAGACCATCTCCTCGCCGCTCTGTGCACGGCGCTCGGAATTGACGCCCACGAGCATCACCACGTGGTGGGAGTCGACAAGGCCGGCATCAAGGCACAGATCCGGGAGCTCAAGAAACAACGCGATGCGGCGCTGGCAGCCGGCAACCACGGTGAACTGCGTGGCCTGCTGCGCCGTATCCACAACCTCAAGCGCGGAATCCGCCGCGCCACCGTTTAGGGTCTGCTCCGGTTGCCGCAGGTCGCGGTGGTGCCAGGCCTCTCCGGTATGCCGGCAGCCCGGCATCGATGCGGCAGGAGGTGCTGATGCCACGAGAGATTGATTTTCCGGTTAATCCGGATACGATCTGTTTCCTTGTCAGCAAGGCGCATGAATTCCACGCTAAGGAGGAAGTCGTGCTGCCGGACACGCCGTTCAGTCCCGGGGATGACTGGGCCCTCCAGATCCTGGCTGATCATCAGGATGACCCGGTGTATGCCGAGCTCAGAGCTGCCATTGACGATCTTGAGCCGGACCAGCAGGAGGCGCTGGTAGCGCTCATGTGGCTCGGACGGGGGGACTATGATGTCGATGAATGGGCCAGCGCCCTCGATGCCGCACACGCCGCACGCAATGCGCGCACCGCCGACTATCTGATTGCAACGCCACTGGTCGCCGATTATCTGGAAGAGGGATTGTCGCAGCTCGGCTATTCCTGCGAGGACTGACGGCCAAGCCGTCTTATCCGTGTCATTGCGCGCGGCGGGGGTGTCGTGATAATTTCTGTGCAGTGCCGCCGTCCGCCAGCTCCCGGGTCAAATATGTCCTCTTCCCTGATTTTCAGCGCCACCGAAGACGATTTCCTGCAGTCAGTTATCGAGGCGTCCCATATCCAGCCCGTGCTGGTGGACTTCTGGGCTGACTGGTGCGCACCCTGTCATGCGCTTGCGCCGGTTCTCGAAAAGGTGGCTCATGCTTTTGCCGGTGCGGTCAGGCTTGCCAAGGTGGAAGTTGACGACAATATGCGTCTGGCTGGGCGCTACAGTCTCAGGGGATTTCCCACGGTGATCCTGTTCAGCCGCGGCGAGGAGCGTGGGCGGTTCAGCGGCGCGCAGCCGGAGCAGTTCGTGCGCAGCTTCATCGAAGGCTGTCTGGCTTGATCTGCCAAGGACCCGGGAACCAGGACAGGGCCATGCACCGGGACACTCAAGGTTGCAGTCACGAGCAGTGCGCAGGTGCGCAGGACGGTTGCGAGGTGCACCGGAATCTGGCAGCCGGGCAGGACATCAAGGTTGTGGAGATCGATCCGGCTGATCCGGTCACAGATCTGGAGGCTGCCATGGCACTGGCCGGAAAGGAGGCCGGAGCCCGTCTGGGTGAGCACATGCTGCTGTCATGGTACGACAGGGACCGGGATTTCGAATCCCCCCAGCACTCAAGCGAGTGCCATGCGGCGAGCGCGGTCCCTGGGTACGTGGACTATGGCATCAATCACGGCGCCACGCTGAAAGTGGTTATCGAAGCAGGGCGTTTTGTGTTCTTCTATCTGGGACTGGATCCATCCTGAAGGATGGTGATACGCCGATGGCGGATGGACGCTAAGTGCGGGCGGAAAACGCGTTAGTTCCGCGCACTCGCCAGCCGCTCGCTGAAGTAATCCGGGATCCGCCGGTCGGTAAGCAGTATCCAGTGGCGGACACGCCGCGCATCGGCAAATCTCGCATCCCAGCCCCAGCCGTCCATCAACACGATGATCACTGGTCTGCCGGCAATCACGGTATCCATCGTGAGGCATTGTCCGGCATTGGATGTATAGCCGGTCTTGCTCAGCCGGATCCTCCACGTCCGGTTCCTGACCAGCAGATCCGTATTGAGAAACCGGATCACCCGGCCGGTACGCCGGTCGGCGACGCTGAACAGGCCGGTGGTCGTAAACTTGCGCAGCAGCGGGTAGTGGGCTGCCGCCCTGACGAGCTTGGCCAGATCAGCGGCGGTGGATTCATCGCCGTTATAAAGGCCGGTGCTGTCCACGTAGCGGGTATTGGTCATTCCGAGCGACTGCGCCTTGGCATTCATCGCCCGGACAAAAGCTGCCTTGCCTCCGGGATAGGTGCGGGCGAGTGCTGCGGCCGCGCGGTTGTCGGAGGCGGCCAGGGCGACATGCAGCATGTCATAGCGCGTCAGTACGGTCCCGAATGGAAGACGTGAGCTGGAGCCCCGGAATGTGTCGCGGTCGGCGCGCCGGATCGTGATCAGCCGGTCCATCGGCAGGTTTGCGTCAAGAAGCACCACCGCGGTCATCAGCTTGGTCAGGGAAGCGATGGGACGCTGGACATCCGCATCCTTTGAATAAATCACCGTGCCATCCCGGGCGTCAACGACCTCTGCCGATCCCGATCGGAGATAGAGCTGGTAGGGATCCGCGTATTGCAGGAAGACCGCGGCGCGATCGAGCACTCGGGCGACGGGTGCGGGCGTATCCGCCGGCACAGCCGGGGCCGCCGCTGGCTGCGGGGTTGCCGTGACCAGTGTGGCCGGACGCGCAAAAGCACTCTGGTGCTCGACAGCCCAGATCCTCGGAAGGACAATGGCCGTAATGACGATAATGACCGTCGTTGCCAGGGCGATGGTCTGTTGGTGCGGCTTCATGTCTGGTCGGTCTGCTCTTGAATTTTATCGGTACATCCGGCGCATTGCCTCGGCCGTCCGTGCGGGCAGCGGAACACAGTTCCGTCTTTACAATGATGTAGGGTTACGGGCCGCAGCCCCTTATCCCTTAAATATAGCAGTTGTATTGTCGAAGAAGTAATACTTTTCGATGTCCGGCGCCGGGCAGGGCAGGTGGTGCCGTCTGGGCTCGCGGCGGCCGGGGCCAACGGTTTTGCAGGGAAGCTGATGCGTGTAGACTGCCATCAGGTGTCTTCACCGGCGCCGATGGCAGCGAAACGGGTTCCGGTTCCGTTCAATACCCTGTCGTTACGGCGGTCGCCGCCGTCTTCATGGTCCACAGGCGCGGTTCAGGCTGCCCCCGGTCCCGGGGCGACAAGTGCACCGGTTCTGGCGTTTGCGCCCCGGCCTGTGCGTACAGCCGCAGGAATGTCAGCAGGCCTGTGGTTGTCGTGAGCTCCGCAGGCAGACCGAAGCCCATGACACCTGTCTGGAACCGGTTTATGGTTCCGGGCGGTGGAGCCGGACTGTCCGGCCCGCCGACTTTCCGGCCGTTGCCGGCTGTGGCTGCGAAAGAGGGAATGCAGGAAGTGTGGTGGTGCGTGATTGAGCAGAATTTGCGGGGGTGCGACACCCTGTGCCGGAGTGCGGACGGACCATGGTCCGGGCGCCATGGCAGCAACGGTCGCTGGAGGTAGCCATGTCCAGTTTAATGCCTGCGCCGGTCATCCCGGCTGTGATGGTGCCTGATACCGCCGAGGTCCTGGCGCGTGCCGCACCTATGAGCAGGAACGAGCGCGAACAGCTCATCGCGCGCATCCGGCAGCTACTCAGAAAGCAGGATGCAGTGCTGGTGGCGCACTACTATGTCCACGAGGATCTGCAGATGATCGCCGAGGAGACCGGTGGACATGTGGCGGATTCGCTGGAAATGGCGCGTTTCGGGCACGAGCATTCCGCAACCACTCTGGTCGTTGCCGGCGTGCGGTTCATGGGCGAAACCGCCAAGATACTCAATCCTGAGAAGCGCGTGCTGATGGCGACGCTGGAGGCGGAGTGTTCGCTCGATCTGGAATGTCCTGCGTCCCAGTTCATTCCGTTCTGCGATGCCCATCCCGACCGCACTGTCGTCGTCTACTCCAATACGAGCGCCGAGGTGAAAGCGCGCGCCGACTGGGTTGTCACTTCCGGAATCGCGGTGCAGCTGGTCCGGCACCTGAAAGAGCAGGGCGAGCGGATTCTGTGGGCTCCAGACCGCCACCTCGGATCCTATCTGCAGCAGACTACGGGTGCCGACATGATGCTGTGGCCTGGAGCCTGCGTCGTGCATGAGGCTTTCAAGGCCCAGGCTCTCGCCGAAATGAAAAGGCAGCATCCGGATGCCGCCGTGCTCGCGCATCCGGAATCGCCGGCTGCGGTACTCGATCTTGCCGATGTGGTGGGATCAACCACGCAGCTGATCGATGCCGCGCGCCGCCTATCCCAGCATGAGCTCATCGTTGCCACCGACAACGGGATCTTCCACAAGATGAAGCAGGCCGCACCGGACAAACTCCTGATTGAGGCGCCTACCGCAGGTGCCGGAGCGACATGCAGGAGCTGTGCCCACTGTCCATGGATGGCGATGAATGATATGCGTGGTCTGGCGCATGTGCTGGAAACGGGTGACAACGAAGTGCACCTGGATGAAGAAGTCCGCGTGAAGGCGCTGCGCGCGACCGCCCGCATGCTCGATTTTGCGCGCTCTCTCAAGGCGTCGGGCACAGCTGCACCGCGTCAGGCGTAGCGGAGCAAGGAGAATTTTCCGGGCGTGAAAGTCGGTGTAGTCAAGGAGATCAAGGACCAGGAAAACCGGGTCGCCCTGACCCCGGCCGGAGCGCGGGTAATGGCAGCGGCCGGACACCAGGTGTGTGTGGAGTTTTCCGCCGGAGCCGGCTCGGGCCATGACGATCGCGGGTACCGTGCGGCGGGGGCGGAGCTGGTGCCGGTGGAAGATGCGTGGTGTTCCGATCTGGTGCTCAAGGTGAAGGAGCCGCTGGAAACGGAGTACCGTTTTCTGCAGGGGCAGATCCTCTTTGCCTATCTGCATCTTGCTGGTGCGCCCGCGCAACTGACCGAGACTTTGCTCGCCAGCCGGACCTTGGCGGTTGCCTACGAGACCGTCGAGGACGCGGACGGACGGCTGCCGCTGCTTGCCCCCATGAGCGCAATTGCCGGAACCATGGCTTTCTCGGTGGGGAACCACTATTTGGCACATACCGGCGGGGGCAAGGGCGTGCTGCTTGGCAGTATGCTGGGGCGCAAGCATGGCAAGGTGGTCGTCATCGGTGACGGAGTGGTGGGCCGGCACGCAGCGCATGCAGCAGCCGGGGCGGGCGCCGAAGTGGTGGTATTCGGACTGAGTGCTCCGGTGGCGGCTTCCGGGCAGCAGCCTTTTCCTTCGGGAGGCATCCGCCACCTGGTTTCGGACAGCCAGGCAATTGCGCTGCAGATGGAGGACGCCGATCTGCTGGTCGGGGCAGTCCTCGCCCGCGGTGCACGTGCGCCACATATCGTGACTGAATCCATGGTCATGGGGATGGAGCCAGGCTCGGTAATTGTCGATGTCAGCATCGACCAGGGCGGCTGCATGGAGACCTCCAGACCGACTACCCATTCGGACCCGGTCTATGTGCGCCATGGCGTGGTCCACTATGCCGTCACCAACATGCCGGGCGCCTACCCCCGAAGCTCAACGCTGGCGCTGACCGACGCCACGCTGCCCTACGCGCTGCGGCTCGCGCAGGGTGGTACCGGTGCGCTGCGGGCTGACGCCGGGTTTGCCCGGGGGGTGAACACCTGCAACGGATTCGTCTGCTGCAGGCCGGTTGCCGAGGCGCTGTCCCTGATGGACCGGTTCCGCCCTTTTGACGGGATTCCGGAGAGCCGCCCGTGATTGGCGTGCAGGAGCTGCGCGTGCTGTCCTGCGGCAGGCAGCGGGAACCAGCCCGGCCAAGGGATGCACGTGTCACGCCTCGCCGACGGTCGCGCTGTCCCCGCGGGCTGTTGCGCAGCCTTGCTTGTCCTGCCGTCTGGCAGGGGTGATAATCCGGGACCATGCACGGCATATCTTTAGATCCTGACACCGAGATCGTCGAGGAGCGCTACGCCGTTGTCTACGCCCCGCGGGCTAAACGCGGACGATTCCCCGAAGAATGCGTAAAGGTCATGGACTCAGAGGCAGCGGCACTTGCAGCCGCTGATATCTCGCAGAACCGTTATCCGGCCAGGGTCATCGGACCGGCGCGATCTTCGGAGGGTTTGCGGCTCTATTATCTTGTCCGCTGGCTGCAGGAGCGGACCTGATGGGCGCTGCCGTTCCCGGCTGCATGTCCCCGGGCAGGGTTTGTGTTCTCCGGGTGGCGGACAGCAGGATTTTCCCGGTCTCAGTGCATTGCGGCATGCCTGCCGCAGATGCTGGAGCGCAGAGAGGATGACGGAAAGACGGCACTATTCGGTCAAGGCCTACCGCAACGAATCGTTTCTCGATAGCCGCGATGCCCGGGCGCTGCGTATTCTTGCCGAGTACCTTGAGCCGGAAAGCCGGTTTGCGCACTACCGGGTGCACGATACGATCGTATTCATGGGATCGGCGCGCGTGATTCCGCGTGCTGAGGCCGAGGAGGAGCTGCGCACGGCGGAGCAGGGCGGAGGCGACCCGACGCGCGCCAGGTTGCGTCTGGAGATGTCGCGTTACTATGAGGCGGCGCGCGAGCTGGCGCGGCGTCTGACGGAGTGGTCGAAGAAGCTGAGTGACGAGGAACGGCGTTTTGTCGTATGCACGGGCGGAGGTCCGGGCATCATGGAGGCGGCAAACCGCGGGGCGTCAGAGGCAAAGGGCATGAACGTTGGCCTGACGATATCGATACCCGTAGAGGAGTTCGATAACCGGTACGTGACCCGCGAGCTGTCGTTCCATTTCCACTACTTCTTCATGCGCAAGTTCTGGTTCGCGTATCTTGCCAAGGCGGTCATCGTTTTCCCCGGCGGGTTCGGGACGTTCGACGAACTGTTCGAGCTGCTTACCCTGCTGCAGACCCACAAGATACGCAAACCTCTGCCAGTGGTACTGTTTGGCAGCGAATACTGGAAGGAGGCAATCAACTTCGATGTTTTGGTCCGCTCGGGTACCATCGATTCGCAGGACCTCGGGATTTTCTACAGCACCGATTCGGTTGACGATGCCTACAATTACATCGTGGAGCAGCTTTCCCAGCATGCACTGAAGGAGCCTGGGGCAATGCTGTGAATGCGGGTCCCGGCGAGACGGCGGCCGGATCCGGATACGTGACAGGAGTGGCATGAACATGGGCGGGGCAGGCGGTCAGTCGGAAATCTACGTCAGCACGGACATCGAGGCAGACGGGCCGATCCCGGGCCCGCATTCCATGCTCAGTTTTGCTTCAGTGGCATATGGTCCCGGGCGCACGCCAGTAGGCACCTATACCGCCAACCTCCAGACCTTGCCGGGGGCGAGCACGCATCCGCTGACCATGGAGTGGTGGCGGAGCTATCCGCAGTCGTGGGCGGCATCCCGCAGCGCGCCACGTGCACCCGAGGAGGTCATGCCCGAATATGCTGCCTGGGTTGCCGCGCTGCCGGGCCGGGCGGTATTTGTTGGCTGGCCGGCAAGCTGGGATTTCATGTGGATCTACTGGTATCTGATACGGTTCACCGGCGCCCGGCCGTTCCGCGAGAATGCCCTCGACGTCCGATCCTATGCAATGGGTATGCGCAAGACCGATTTCCGCATGACGTCGCGTACGTACCTTCCCAGACGCTGGTTCAGCGACATGCCGCATACCCATGTGGCCCTCGATGATGCGCTTGAGCAGGGGGCTGTTTTCTGCAGCATGCTTGCCGAAAACCGCGGATCGGACTAGGCCGGTGGAGCCGGTTCCGGACGTCCGTGGGTGCCGTATCGGGTGCGGCTGCAGGTCCGTTCCATGAGATGCGAGAGGGATTGATTCGATTATGCCAGACGGATTGACCCTGATACTCCAGGCGATGCATTTCGCCGCAGACAGGCACCGTGACCAGCGGCGCAAGGATGTGCAGGCGTCGCCGTACATCAACCATCCGATTGCCGTGGCAGAAATACTGTGTGCTGTCGGTCAGGTGCGCGATGTAGTGACCATTGCTGCCGGAATCCTGCACGACACCATAGAAGATACAGAAACTACCGCCGCCGACCTCATGGCCCGTTTCGGCGCGGAAATCAGCGCAGTCGTCGAGGAGGTGACGGACGACAAGAATCTGTCGCGCGATGACCGCAAAAGGCTGCAGATTGAAAAGGCCCATCTCAAATCCGCGCATGCCCGGCTGGTGTCTCTGGCGGACAAGATCTGTAATGTCCGCGACATCCTGGAGCACCCGCCGGACGGCTGGCCACTCGGGCGCAAGCGTGAGTACGTGGCGTGGGCGCGGGCGGTGGTGCAGCGCATACGCGGATGCAACCGGCCCATGGAGGAGTACTTTGACGCACTCTGTGCACGCGCCGACACCGCTTTCGGTCCGGACGCCTCCGTATAGGCTGGCCGGGTAGTGCCTGGTC
>JAJYCY010000003.1:20038-26369 GCA_021778035.1 Pseudomonadota bacterium | reverse complement strand
TGGCTGGTTGTTGAAAACGGCAGTTGCACTTGGCGCCAGCATGATTATCATCAGCGGGCAGCCGGGGACGCTCGTGTCGTGTGCCGGTGTGCCCAGGCCCCGTATTGAAACACTGCATTTGGAGTAAATCGATGACTCTGCCGATACCACGCATTCTGCGTACCGCACTGCTTGTGGCGGGTGTTGCGCTGCTTGTACCCCAGGCGATCGCATCCGAGAGCACGGCCATGCAGCCGTCCGAGGCGATCATTCCTCCGGCCCCTCCGCTACCCGGAGTCAGCAGCTACGTGCTGATGGACTTCGGCAGCGGGCAGGTGCTTGCCGAAAAGGATGATCAGATACATGCCGCGCCGGCAAGCCTTACGAAGCTCATGGTGGCGTACCTTACCTACCAGGCGATCCAGCACCGGATGCTTTCGGTCAGTCAGACAGTGCCGGTTTCCACGGCAGCCTGGCATACGCCCGGGTCCCGGATGTTCATCCAGCCCGGTATGCCGGTCAACGTGGACCAGCTGCTGCATGGTCTCATCATTGATTCAGGAAATGATGCCGCGGTGGCCCTGGCGCAGGCGGTTGCCGGCAGCCGGGCTGCATTTGTTGCCATGATGAATGAGACCGCTCAGCGGCTGGGTCTCAAAGATACGCATTATGTCAACGTTACGGGACTGCCGGCTCCCGGGCTGTACACGAGCGCACTGGATATTGCCCGGCTTTCGCGCGCCATGATCCAGGATTATCCCCAGATCATTTCGGTCTCTTCCGAGAAGTACTACACCTACAACAGGATCCGGCAACCCTCCTGGAATCCGGTGCTGTTTCATGATCCGACCGCCGACGGCCTCAAGACCGGACTTACGGACCAGTCGGGCTACTGCATCGACGCCACCGCGCTGCGTAATGGCCGGCGCCTGATCGCGGTGGTGATGCACGGCCCCAGCTGGAAGAAAAGCACTTCGGGGGTGGAATCGCTGTTCGACTACGGTACCCGTTTCTTCGAGGACCGTACCTTATATGCAGGAAAGGAGCCTGTCGTGACGCTCACGCAGGTAAACCTCGATCCGCTGCACCTTCCTGCCGGTACCGGACGCGCCGTGACCGTGACTGTGCCGCGCGGCACGGGGTTGCTGGTCCACTGGCAGCTGGCATCCAGTCTCCAGGGCACAGTGCGCCAGGGCCAGACGCTCGGACTGCTGACGTTCACTGCCGCCGGGCAGGTGCTGAAGACGGTACCGCTGGTGGCACTCCGGGCTGCGCGCGAAGCCGGCATCGTCGACCGGTGGTGGAACCGCCTCAGGCTGGCCGTGTAGCGGGAGATGCCGGCGCCAGCTTTCGCAGCAGCAGCCGGTCCTCCCAAATCGGGTACCAGCCTGGCGGGTGCACGGGCCCCCAGGCGCTGCTCCGGCTTGCTGTGTGCGGCCGCCCGGCCGGTTTGAGTTTTGGTCCCGCGTAGCGCACACTCACCGGGAAGTTAATCGTCCGACCGCAACGCATGCCGCCATTTCCCTACCGCAGGACTGAACTGCCCGCAGCGGCCGAAGCGCTCCCCGGCCGCAGCGAGCGCATGCCGGTACCGTCGCGGCACTTCGTCAATGGCCATCCGGTTGCGCCTCCGTTTCCGGCCGGCCTCGAGACAGCCATGTTTGGGCTCGGCTGTTTCTGGGGCGCCGAACGCAAATTTTGGCAGTTGCCTGGCGTCTATTCGACCGCGGTGGGATATTCCGCAGGCTTTACGCCGAATCCGACTTACTCCGAGGTCTGCACCGGCATGACAGGGCATAACGAAGTCGTGCGCGTGGTCTTTGATCCGGTGGCGGTGGGCTACGGGGATCTGCTCGCCGTGTTCTGGGAATCCCATGATCCGACGCAAGAGATGCGTCAGGGCAATGACATCGGCACCCAGTACCGTTCGGGAATCTATACCTGCAGCAGCGAGCAGAAGCATGCGGCCATTGAATCCAGGAACCGCTATCAGCAGGCGCTTGAGGCTTCCGGGTTCGGGCGGGTAACTACAGAGATTCTCGAGGCTTCGGAATTTTACTATGCGGAAGAGTACCATCAGCAGTATCTTGCCAAGAACCCTGGCGGTTACTGTGGTCTTGGTGGTACCGCGGTGTCTTATCCCGGGTCAAAGCGGCCGCGGGAATAGCGGCCCGGATATCCGCAGCCTGCCGTCAGCGCACCGGCAGTTCTGCGCCGGTACGGGCCGGCTGTCGCCGTGATCCTGTTCGTCCGATGAGCAGCCGCCGCGAACTGGTTTTTCTTGCCCTTGCCAGGGTTACCCGCAGCATTGCGGCCGGAATGATCAACCTGGCGTTTCCGTATTACATACTGACCAGTTTCCACCACGCGCCGCTGGTACTGGGCTTCATATATGTCGCCGCCACGCTGGCGGGCGCGGGGCTCAGTCTGCTGGCGGGAATCGGCGCAGACATCTGGGGTGCGCGGGAAACGCTGGTTGCGACAAACCTCCTCCTGCCGCTCAGTGCGATCATGGTCTATCTTTCGCCCAGCCTCTGGGCGATCGTTCCTGCGGCCATGATCGGCAGCTATGCGTCCACCGGGTCTCTCGGGGGTGGCGGTGTGGGCGGGGTGGCGCAGCCGGCCCAGAGCGTCATGCTGGCGCGCCTTGCGCCATACCGGAGCCGGACAGGCTATTTCTCGCTGTTTACGTTCATTGCCGGTATTGCCGGTGCGCTGGGGGCGCTGCTCGGAAAGGTGATCGCCGTGCGTGACATTTTCCTGTTTGCGGCGATCATTTCCGCAGCAGGAATCCCGCTGCTGTGGTGCATCAGGGTCGACCCCAAACAGGGAAAGCTGGCGCGCCTGAAGGCCGGTCGGGTGATCGGCAGGTTCACCCTGACGGGAATGCTGAACGGATTTTCCCAGGGACTGGTGGTACCGTTCCTGATACCGTTTTTCATTCTGGTCTACCATGTCCCCAGGTCGGAGATGTCGGTCCTTGCTTTCGCTGCCGGCGCGCTCGGATCGCTGTCAATTCTTGGCGCGCCCATGCTGGAGAGAAAACTGGGGTTCGTCAGGAGCATACTGATGACCCGCGGAACCGCGCTGCTGCTGTTTGTGATTTTCCCCTTCATCCGCCTCCTTCCCCTGTCGGAGGCAATCTATCTGGTGGTGCCGTCGCTGAGGATTGCCGGACTGCCGATCCAGCAGTCAGAACTCACCAAACAGGTCGGGGACGACGAAATGGGCAGGGCGCTCGGCATCAACCGCGTCGCGCGACTGGTCGCGACATCGGCAGGAATCGCGGTCAGCGGGCACCTTATGGACGGAGCGCATTTCGAGGCGCCCTTCTTCCTTTACGGACTGGTGATGGCGGCGAATCTGGCGCTCTACATCAAGTTCTTCGGTGCCGGACGCCGGCCGCCGGACGGAACCGCAGCCGCATGACAGAACTGTTCAGCGAAAGACCGCAGGGTCAGGTCGAGATTCCGTGTATCGGCATCTGGACACCGCCGCCCGACACGACCCAGCCAAAGACGAGCAGGGCAGCCAGGCCGAGCAGCGCCAGCACTACAGCAGCCAGCAGCGCCGCCCCGAATCCGTCAACCTCGAAGTCGCGCACAAACCAGGATACCAGCCTGATCATCAAGGCGTTGATCACGAGCGCAAATGCGCCGAATGTCAGTACCGTAAGCGGCAGGGTAAGCCAGAACAGCACGGGGCGGATGAACGCATTGATGAGGCCGAGCACCAGCGCGGCAAGCCACAGGCCACGCGCAGAACGTGCGCGCACTCCTGGTACGATGTGTGTCACCAGCCACAGGCCGAAAGCCGTTGCCACCCACTGCATGAGAAACATGATGAGCATGGAGCTGGTCCTTGTATGCCCGGGAGGGCGGCTTGTGCAGCCATTGTACCTGCTGGGAGGCTGGTCCGCACGCGCGCCCGGACAGCGGATCACGCGCTGGCAGTCTTGCGCTTCCGACCGGTGGTGCATGGCTCGCGGAGCCGGTCCGGACAGATGCCATTGAATATTCCTCTGGCGACGCTGGCCTGCGTCTTTGCATTGATAGCGTTGCGCCGGATCGGGCGGATGCGTGTGGCCATGTGGCAGGCCATGGCGGGTGGCGCGGCGGTGGTGATGCTGACCGGACAGATAGGTCCGGTGGCAGCGCTACGGGCGATAAATCCGGACGTGATGCTGTTCCTGTTCGGGATGTTCATTGTCGGGCATGCTCTTGTTGCCAGCGGGTATCTGCAGGTTCTGGCATACAGGCTGTTCAGCCGGACCGCGTCACCGGGTGCACTGGTGATGCTCGTGCTTGCCGCCGCCGGAATTGCGTCGACCGTGCTGATGAATGACACTGTGGCGATCATCGGTACCCCGCTCATGCTGCGTCTTGCCCGCGAGCACCGCATGGATCCGAAAATGCTGCTGCTGGCGCTCGCATTTTCCGTCACCATCGGCAGTGCCATGAGTCCCATCGGAAATCCCCAGAACCTGATTATCGCCGTGGGTACCGGCATGCATTCCCCGTTCGGCGCCTTTCTCGGGGCACTGGCCGTGCCAAGCCTCGTGAATCTGTGTCTTGCCTACGTGGTGCTGCGGCTGTTTTTCAGCGACTCATTCCATACCCGCATCCTGCTGCATGCTCCGGTGTCAGTCTCCGACCCGGCGCTGGCACGTCTGGCCCGGGCCGCGCTGCTGACAGTGATCGTGCTCAGCGTGGCAAACATCCTGATCGAGATGTCCGGGCGCATCCACGCTGTTCCGCTCAGCGGGATCGCACTGGCTGCGGCGCTGCCCATTGTAGTACTGAGCCCGCGCCGCCGTGAACTGCTGCGGGATATCGACTGGAAGACGCTGGTATTTTTTGCGGCGATGTTCGTGCTGACCAGCAGTGTATGGCAGACCGGATACATCCAGGGACTGCTTCAGTACTGGCACCTGCGGCTGACCGACGTGCATACCATCATGGGGCTCAGTGTCATCCTGAGTCAGCTCATCTCGAACGTCCCGCTGGTGGCCATGTATCTGCCGCTGCTCGCGCATGCCGCCGCTCCGCTGCAGGCATCGCTTGCGCTGGCGGCTGGAAGTACCATTGCCGGAAACCTGCTCATTCTTGGGGCCGCCAGTAATGTCATCATTCTCCAGAACGCAGAGCACCGTGGAGTCACGGTGACGTTCCTGGAGTTTGCGCGGGTCGGAATACCGCTGACAGTGCTGAACCTGGCGGTGTACGTCCTGTACTTTGCGCGCTAGCCGGAGACGGACGGCAGGCAACCGGCCGCGGCGCGGCAGGACGGAGGTACCGGCGTGTTACGACGCCGGGCGCGCGGATACCTCGGCCGGTGTGCGGGTTTCGGCCAGGCGGTCAGGGTTCCAGATGTCAGAGCCTATGGCTGCCCTTACCGCGTCGCTTACATGCTCAATCCAGACGAAGTCCATTTTCCGGCGTACGCTTTCGGGGATGTCCTCGAGGTCCTTGCGGTTGCGCGAGGGCAGGAGCACGGTGGTGATCCCGGCCCGGGAAGCTGCCACGACTTTCTCCCGGATTCCGCCTACCGGCAGCACCAGGCCGCGCAGGCTGATTTCTCCGGTCATGGCAATGTTGCTGTGCACTGTCCTGGAGGTAAAGAGCGAGACCAGGGAAATGAACATCGCCACACCGGCGCTGGGACCATCCTTGGGGATGGCGCCGGCCGGGACATGGATGTGCACATCGCTCTTTTCGAATGCCGCGGTCGCCAGACCCAGCTCGGCCGCGCGCGCCTTGACCAGACTGAGGGCCGCCTGGGCGCTTTCCTTCATGACGTCACCGAGCTGACCGGTAAGAATCAGGCGGCCACCACCCGGAGCGCGACTTGCCTCGACAAACAGGATGTCTCCTCCCACCGGGGTCCAGGCGAGTCCGGTGGCGACGCCGGGCAGGCTGGTACGCATGGCCACCTCGCTTTCGAAGCGCGCGGCGCCCAGTATTTCCTTCAGGTCGGCAGCACTGATCTCCATCGCCGACTGCGAGCCTTCCGCGACCTGCATGGCAACGTGCCGGAAGACGCGCCCGATTTCGCGCTCAAGACTGCGTACACCGGCCTCGCGGGTGTAGTCACGCACCAGCACCAGCAGGGCCTCGTCAGTAATTTTGCATTGCTCCGCCGACAGACCATTGGCTTCCAGCTGGCGCCGGACAAGATAGCGGCGCGCAATCTGTGTCTTTTCCTCCTCACTGTATCCGGACAGCTCGATTACTTCCATGCGGTCGCGCAGTGGCCCGGGAACGGTGTCGAGTACATTGGCGGTGGCGATAAATACGACCTTGCTGAGATCGAAAGGAACCGCCAGGTAGTTGTCCTGGAAGGTGGCATTCTG
>JAJYCY010000003.1:9375-19938 GCA_021778035.1 Pseudomonadota bacterium | reverse complement strand
CTGGCGTCGACCGATTCTTTGGTCTGTTTGCCGATCTCGGCGGCCAGACGCAGCACTTCCAGACGATGGCCGAGAAAACCCAGCACCTTGTCGAGCCGGGACTGGACATCAAGTGTTTCCAGGACCTCCTGCTTTTCTGCAGGCTTGAGTTCCAGAAACCCCGCGATGAGATCCGCCAGTGCCGCCGGTGCGCTGGTGCTTTCAATGGCTGCTGCAAGTTCCGGAGGTGCCTGAGGCATGAATTCGAGCGCTTCTGCGGCCTGTTCCTTCAGGCGGTGCGCGCGCGCCTCGATATCGCTCGTTGAGGTTTCGGGCTCCTCCATGGGTGCGACGCGTGCTACGAGAAACGGATATCCGTCCAGAAACTCCAGGATACCGAAGCGCTGCTCTCCCTGTGCGATGATGTGGTGGGATCCGTCAGGCGCCGTCATGTAGCGGACGATGGTGGCAATAGTGCCGACCCGATAGAGGTCTGTCTCTGCCGGCGCGTCGGCATCGGGATTGCGCTGCTGCAGAACGCCGATGGGACGTTCGCTGCGCGCGGCCTCCTGGGCTGCCGAAACCGACATGGGACGTCCGATGCTGATCGGCTGGATCATGCGTGGAAACATTACCGTATTGCGCACCGGCAGGATGATCAGGGCATCGTCGGGAACCGGACGCGGCACGGCAGCCGTGTCTGGCGCCGTCACGGCGGCGGTTTCCAGCAGTTTCATCTCGTCGTTCTGATTTTCCATGTCATTGCACCTGACCGTGTTACAGCTTGCGCAGGCTCAGCACCAGGACACCATTGACCATATCCCTGTGGTCAAGCTCGTAGTGTCCGGGAGGCAGTGCGATAATCCGCTCATAGCGTCCATAGGGAATCTCGAGACGATGTATGGTCGCGGCCTTGAGTTCCGGCGGAAGTGTCCGTTCCCCTGACACCCGCAGCATCCCGGATTCCATGCCGACCTGGACCTCACCTTCCACCATGCCGGGTAATGCGATCATCATCCACAGGTGCCGGGCCGTCTCGAAAATATCCACCGGCGGCTGCCAGATCGGCCGTTTTCCTCCGCCCTGGGCGAGCCGGAAAAACTGCTTCTGCATGCGTTCGGCCCGTTCCAGCAGCTCGATCGCCTCGTCCCACATCCAGGATTTCGGATCATGATTTGGCATTGATTCCCTTTGGCGTGCACGCCACGGATTCCAGCAGGCATTACCGCTGCGCCGTCTGCCGTATTCCCTTTTCATGGATGCGGACGCCGCTGCCGGATTGCAAGATGGGCAGGCGCAATCGTGAGCGCATATGGTCCGCCTGCGGGTACTGCGACGCAACTATCCGCTGGCACCGACGGCAATGCGGGGTGGCGGACCCGCGGTGACGGCAGCGGAAGGCGTCCTGTGCTTGCGACCGCCGGTGCCTTTCCGTACGCTGGAGGCGGTGACCGGACGGCAGGGTGATATTTGAGGCCTCCGCCCCTCCTGCGTCGCACCGGAATGCCGGGTACCCTTGAAGATGATCGACCCAGTCTGTGGCAGCATGCCTCCCGGGTGGCTCGGGAGGTGGTACGCGGAGCCGATGCAGCCCGGTCAGGCGCGTATTCTGCTCGGGCGGGCCAGCTACCGGATGCACCGCTGGCGGCGGTGCGGGCATCATTGTGTGACCGGGCGGCTGCAGATTCTCGTTGCGCATTACTGGATGGGGGTGGGTACGCCGCAGGACTACGACATGGCGGTGCACGCTGCGTTCCGCAACCGCCGTGCCGCGGCGCTGGCAGAACTGGTTTACGGGCAGCTGCTTCTCAGCCGCAAGCTGGCCAGTGCGTTTGATCACCTGGATGCCGGTTTTCTGCTTGCGGCTCCCGTCATGACCGCCGGGGATTACCTTGACGTGCGGCGGCGGCATGACCTGCTGCGGCGCATCGAGCTCGGGAATGTCCCGTCACCAGCCCTCGGCCTTGCCGACCTGATGGTCGAGGCTGCGGTCATTTCCCGGCTCGAGGGCCGGTTGCCGCAGCAGTTCAGGCACGATCCCAGTGATACCTCAGGCTAGGCGCGGCGGCCCCGGCTGTGGATCGCCCGGGCTGCCGGACGGGGTCGGCGTCAGCCCGTGTTGCGCATCCCGGCGGCAATGGCATTAATGGAACGAAGCAGCGGATCACGCCATACGGACGGACGGCTCTCGTCCCCCGGGGCGGCGCGGTAGCGCTTGAGCAGGACCGTCTGGATATGGTTGAGCGGATCCAGATAGGGGTTGCGGCGCGCCAGCGACAGCGCAAGCACCGGATTGTCCTCGATCAGGTGGGCGGCATTGCTGACTTCCAGCACCTGGGTCACGGTGCGGACGAATTCGTCCCTTGCCATCCGGTAGACACGCTGGCGCGTATCGGGATCGTTGCACAGCTCTGCATATTCACGCGCAATGTCCATGTCGCTCTTGAACAGCGCCATTTGCGTATTGCTCAGCAGTGAGCGGAAGAACGGCCAGTCCAGGTACATGGTTTTCAGCTTTTCCAGCCGCGCCGGGTCTCCAGCGCGCCAGGACTCCAGCGCACTGCCGAGGCCGTACCATGCCGGGAGCGTATGACGTGACTGGGCCCAGCCGAACACCCAGGGAATCGCGCGCACTGATGACTTGGACCGGTCGGTCCGCGTCCGGTGGCTCGGGCGCGAGCCTATGTTGAGCAGCCCGATTTCATTGACTGGCGTGGCTTCATAGAAATAGTCCATGAAACCCGGTGTGTGGTCAGTCAGGGCCCGGTAGCTTTCCTCGCCGGATCGCGCGAGCTGTTCCATGATCTCAAGATGATCCTTGCGGTCGTGGACCGGCGGGCGAACGAGCGAAATACTCGCTTTCATCAGGCCCGTGACGCCCATGGTAAGTTCGTAGGCGGCGGTTTCGGCATTGCTGTATTTGTAGTACAGCACCTCACCCTGCTCGGTGAACTTGATCTGGCCGTTTACCGTGCCCGGCGGCTGCGCCAGGATCGATTCATGCGTCGGTCCGCCCCCACGCCCGATGGTGCCGCCACGGCCGTGAAACAGCCGACAGCCCACCCCGAAATGTTCTGTGATTCCGACGATCTTCTTTTGTGCCTCATACAGGTTCCATGACGAGGACAGTGTGCCGCCGTCCTTGGCGGAATCAGAGTAGCCAAGCATGACTTCCTGTACGTTGCCCGACGCCTTCAGCAGCGTGCAGTAGGCCGGTACGCTGAGCAGGGTCTGCAGGACATCCTCGATGCGCGCAAGATCATCTATGGTCTCGAATAGCGGACTGACCCGTATGTCACACCGCCAGCCGTCCCCGTCCGCGGCAACCAGGCCGGCGATGCGTGCCAGCAGCATCACCTCGAGAATGTGACTGGCGGCATGCGTCATGGAAATCACGTAGTTGCCGAACACATGGGGGCTGACGCCGTTCCGCATGCGGGCCATCAGATCGAAGGTTTCGAGTGTCTCGCGCGCGGATGCGCCCAGATGCCGGCGATTGACTGCGGGGAGGACCGGTGCGCAGATCAGGCTGGCCAGCAGCTCCAGTCGTCCGGTTTCATCGAGCGAGGCATAGGATTTCTGTCCGGGCATCTGCCCGAGAATCTCCGCAACGGTCTCGGAGTGGCGCGAAGCCTCCTGTCTTATGTCGAGCTGGACAAGGTGAAATCCGAAAGTCTCCGCCAGACGTATCAGGTCCTTGAGTTCGCCGTCAGCAATTTCCTGGTCGCGGTGGGCGACAAGCGAATCGCGGATCAGATACAGGTCGGCGAGAAACTGGTCATCCGATCCGTAGGCTGCCGACACATCGCCACCGGTTTCGCCCCGCATCTGCTGGTGTGCGGCGCGCAGCGTGTGTTCAATGCGGTAGCGCATGAAGTAGAGCTTGCGGCGGTATGGTTCTGAAAAGAACTGTTCCGGCTTGGTGTCGAACGCGTTGTGGCCGAAGCGCTCGTCACGGGCAAGGCTTTTCATGAGCTCGTCCGACGGACGGGTAAGCAGCATGGAGTAAGTGAGGATGTTGCTGAGCGCGGTAAGCCGGCGCATGTATTCCTGGAGGATCTCCTCGACATGCAGATCGATAGCCAGCATGGTGGTTTCGGGTCTGACATTGGGGTTGCCGTCACGGTCGCCGCCGATCCACGAACCGAACCGCAGGAAGCTCGGAACCCGCATGACCGGCTGCCCGACGGCGTCGACGCCGTAGACCCGCCGCGCAGCGCCCTCGACCAGCCGGTAGGTGGCGGGCACTGCGTGGAAAAGGCTCTCGCGAAAATAATAAAGACCGTTGCGGATTTCGTCCCGCACCGCCGGCCGCAGCGTCCGCACCTCGTCCGTTTTCCACAGGATCTGGATCTGTGCACGCAGCTGCTGGACGGTATCGCTGACCTCGTCCGTGCCCAGGCGCGGATCATTGAGGCGCTCGGCGGTCACAAAAATCCGCCGCAGAGACTGCATGATGGTGCGGCGCTTTGCCTCTGTCGGATGGGCAGTGAAGACCGGAATGAACATGAGGCGGTCGAACAGCGACTGAAGCTCGTCCGGACCGATGCCCTGGGTATGGAACCAGCGCAGTGTCTCGTCGAAGGAGCCGGTCCACAGTGGCCCGCCTGACCGCATCATCCGTCGCCGCTGACGATGCTGGAAGGCTTCTTCCGCGATGTTGACCAGGCTGAAGTAGGCATTGAATGCGCGCAGAACGTGGGTCAGGGTTTCCGGATCGATCCGGTCGATGAGCCGCATGAGCCGCTGGCGCGTGCGCGGGTTCTCGCGCCGGTGAAGGCTGATGAATCCCTTCCGCAGCGTCTCGACCGCCTTGAGGACCTGTCCGCCGGCCTGGCTGTGCAGCACATCGCCGAGAAGGTCGCCGAACAGCTTGACGCGGCTGCGCAGTTCCTTGTCGCCAGGAATGGATTCGGGGTTCGTGATATGTCGGTTCATGGTGCGGCAAACATCCACGGTCAGCGGGCATTGCGCCCGGATAAGCCGGGATCTGCGGCAATGACGGGGCGCTATGATGCACGAAGCCGGCGGCAATATAAAGCAGTCCGGCAGGCATATTTCATGCGCGGGCCGGGTCGCAGCGTGTCCGGAAGTGCTGGAGCTGCCGTGTATGAGCTTCCCGGATTCCATGCTAGTCTTGGTCTTAAAATGCTTGGGCTTTTGATGCATGGCCGATGCCGCTTCCAGGCACATCAGGCAGGCGGGGGCCGGGCGATTCTGCGGAGTATGGTCAATGCATGAAATGAGCCAGGAGCAGAGGGTCGGATTCGCGCGGGCGATCATAGCCATGCTTGACCACTGGGGGTTTTCGGCGGCGGATCAGGTGAATGTCCTTGCACTGCCGGCCGGCACCATGCCCGCAATGATCGGGCAGTTCCGGGAGAACATGGCACTTCCCGATGACCCCCGGGTTTCCGAGCGCATCGAGCATCTCGCCGGGATTGCGGATGCGCTGCGCACCACTTACCCCCTCAATGCTGCAATGGACGCGATATGGATGAACACGGCCAATCGCCGTTTCGATGGCCGTACTCCGCTGGAAGTCATGGTGAGCGACGGGCTGAGCGGGGTCATCGCGGTGCGTGCCTACCTTGACTGCACGTTCGACTGGGGCCGGCTAGGCCTCGCCTGACGCCGGCACGGTTGCCGGAGCGCCCCTCAAAGCAGGACCTGCTCCAGTCCCCCGCGGCGGACGCGCTCGATGAATTGGCGCTGCCAGTCCGGCCCGAACTTCCGGTTCGCAAGTTCAACGACAATGTAGTCGGTATCGAGTCCGGTTTCGTCCCGGTAACGGGATAGACCCTGGACGCAGGCCGGGCACGAGGTCAGGATTTTTGCTGCGTTTCCGTCTGCGGCAATCCGTCCCCCTTCCCGGCGCAGTTCTTCGAGTTTACGGAACCGCACCTGGTGCGCGATATCGGGGCGTGCTACGGCGAATGTGCCTGCCTCTCCGCAGCATCGGTCAGAAAGGACCACTTCCTGCCCCATCAGCTTCGAGGCAACACTGAGCGGACTGTAGGTTTTCATCGGCGTGTGACAGGGGTCATGGTAGAGGTAGCGCGTGCCGCCGGCCGCTTCGAGCCCCATGCCCTTTTCCATGAGATATTCATGGATGTCCAGTAGCCGGCATCCCGGGAAGATCGCGTCAAATTCGTATTTGAGCAGCTGGTCCATGCAGGTGCCGCAGGACACGATCACGGTCTTGATGTCGAGATAGTTGAGCGTATTGGCAACGCGGTGAAAAAGCACGCGGTTGTCGGTGGTGATTTTTACGCCCCGGTGCTGGTCTCCGGCCGATAGCTGCGGGTAGCCGCAACACAGGTAGCCCGGAGGCAGGACCGTCTGTGCGCCGGCCTCATAGAGCATCGCCAGTGTCGCGAGCCCGACCTGACTGAACAGGCGCTCCGATCCGCAGCCGGGAAAGTAGAACACCGCGTCAGACTCCTCGCTGATCCGGGAAGGGTCGCGCAGTATCGGTATGGTCTTGCTGTCCTCGATCCCCAGCAGTGCCCGTGTTGTCATCGATGGCAGGTCGGCTGGCATGGGCCGGCGCACGAAGTTGATGATCTGGGCGGTGACCGCGGTCCGGCCCGTGGTCGCGGGCGGCAAACGGCTGTTCCTCAGCAGGCCGATACGCCTGGCGACCCGGTAGGACAGGCGCTGCGCGCCATAGCCCCATTTTATGAGCATCTTGCGCAGCAACCGGATCGTTGTCGGGTCAGTGGCGTTCAGGTATGCCATTGACAGCCAGGTAACAGGACTCGGGCTGCGTTTGCCGCGTTCCTTGAGAATGCGGCGCATGCGGATTGTCACGTCGCCGAAGTCTATGTTTACTGGACAGGGATTGAGGCACTTATGACAGATAGTGCAGTGGTCGGCGACGTCGTTCATCGCCTCGGAATGGCGCAGCGAGATGCCGCGTCGCGTCTGCTCCTCGTAGAGGAAGGCCTCGATGATCAGGCCTGCCGCCAGGATCTTGTTGCGCGGTGAGTAAAGCAGGTTCGCCCTTGGCACGTGGGTTGTGCAGACAGGTTTGCACTTTCCGCAGCGCAGGCAGTGGCGGATGTCGTCATTGAGCGCACCGAGTTCGCTCTCCTCGAGGATGATTGCTTCCTGCTGCAGCAGGCGCAGCGACGGAGTATAGGCGCGCTCCAGTCCTGATCCGGCCAGCAGTTTCCCGCGGTTGAAGTTTCCCTTCGGGTCGACCTCGCGTTTATAGCGATCGAAGGCTTCCACCGATGCCCTGTCGAGGTACTGGATCTTGGTAATGCCTATTCCATGCTCTCCCGAGATGACGCCGCCCAGGAGCTGTGCAAGATCCATGACGCGGGCGACGATGCGGTCGGCCTCCTGGAGCATGCCGTAGTCGTTGGAATGAACTGGAATGTTGGTGTGCACATTGCCGTCGCCGGCGTGCATGTGGGTTGCCACGAACAGGCGCGCGTTGCGTATCTGCGAGTGGATGGCATCGAGCTGGTCGTGTACGGGGAGGAATTCGCGTCCACCGAAAATCTCCTTCAGCGGACGTTCGACTTCGTCTCTGTAGGAGATCCGGTAACCCCGCCGCAGCAGAAGCTGAATTACCGTTTCGCCCGGCTGCAGCGCAAGTCCGGCATCGCGAAGCCCGGATGCGGCATCAGCCGGATGGTCAAGCCCGGCGAGCAGCGAAGACCAGCGTGCATGCACCCGCTCCAGCAGTCCTATGGCCGCGGCTTTCTTGTCGCCCAGGATCGCCGTCGCCTCATGGCTGGTCTCGTAACCGGCTGCCGGCGGTGGAACATCGGTCAGTTTCCGGAGATAGTCGCGGACTGCGTCAATGATGCGGAGCTTGTTCGAAATCGACTGCTCGATGTTGATGCGTTCGATGCCGGCGGAGTACTCGGCCAGCCGGTCCAGCGGTATCACCACGTCCTCGTTGATCTTGAAGGCGTTGGTGTGCCTGGCTATGGCGGCCGTCCGCGAGCGGTCAAGCCAGAACCGGTGTCTGGCCTCCGGGCTTGCGGCGATGAATCCTTCCGCCCCGCGCGCGTTGGCCATGCGCACGACTGCCGACGCCGCTGCGGCGACCGCCGCCTCGTCATCTCCCGCCACGTCAATGAGCAGTACCATCTTCGGGCGCTCGCGCCGTGCCGACTTGGTGGCATAGCCGACCGCCTTGACGTAGCGCTCGTCCAGATGCTCGAGGCCGGAGAGAAAGACATTGCTGCATGCATCAAGGTAATTCTTGGTTTCGACGATGGCGGGTACTGCCTTGCCAAGGTCATGGCCGAAGAATTCAAGGCATACCGTCCGCAGATGCGCCGGCGTGCGATGGAGAATGAATTCTGCGGAGGTGATCAGTCCGTCGCAGCCCTCCTTCTGGGCTCCTGGCAGGCCACCGAGAAATTTGTCGGTAACGTCCTTCCCCAGGCCGATTCTGCGGAAAGAGTGCCCGGGCATGGTCAGCATGTGCGGAGGACCGTCGGGCGTGTGTCCGTCCGGCATGAAGCGCGCGATGCGGAACTGCACCTCCTCCTGCTCGTGGATCTTGCCGAGGTTGTGATTGATGCGTGTCACTTCCAGCCAGCGGGCGTCCGGCGTCACCATGCGCCAGGACGCGAGATTGTCGAGTGTAGTGCCCCACAGCACCGCTTTCTTTCCGCCGGCATTCATCGCGATGTTGCCGCCGATCGTGGAGGCGTCCTGGGAGGTCGGGTCGACCGCAAAGCTGTAGCCGCTGGCCTCGGCAATCCGGGCGACGCTCTGGGTGATGACGCCGGCCTGTGCCCGCACCACCGGGACGGGAGCGGAAACCCCTTCCAGATTGCGCAGCTCCACGGGACCGAGCGCATCGAGCTTTTCGGTATTGATTACCACGGACTCGGCGTGCAGCGGAACCGCCCCTCCGGTATAGCCCGTGCCGCCGCCCCGCGGAATGATGGTCAGCCCGAGGTCGATGCAGGCACGCACGATGAGCAGTGTCTGTTCCTCGGTATCCGGATACACGACGGCGAGCGGATACTCGACACGCCAGTCGGTCGCATCCGTGACATGGGAGACGCGGGCGAGACCACTGAAATCGACGTTGTCGCGGCGGGTCAGTTTTGCGAGCTGCCTGCGCAGCCGCCGCCGCCACTCGCTCTGGCGCGGAAGCCAGGACTCGAATTCCTGTACTGATTCGCGTGCCCGCTGCACCAGAGCCAGTGTAAGCGGATTGTCATCTGCACGTGCCAGAATCTGGTCCAGGCGGTGGTGCAGGGCATGAACCAGGGATTCACGCCGCTTCCGGTTCTCGATGAGATCATCCTGGATGTAGGGGTTGCGGTGGATAACCCACATGTCTCCGAGCACCTCGAAGAGCATGCGTGCCGAACGCCCGGTGCGGCGGCTGTCGCGCAGCCGGTTCAGCGTGTCCCACATCGCCTCCCCGAGAAACCGGATGACGATTTCGCGGTCAGAAAAGGATGTGTAGTTGTAGGGAATTTCTCGGATTCGCATAAAGCCGGGATTCATGGGGCAACGCCGGTCTGATTGGGGCGCGGTCTTCATATTATCACGTGCCCGATGATTTTCCTGATCCGGCCGGTGGTGCCCCGATACGGCCAGTGGCGCGTGCTCCGGACGGGTTGCGGATTTTGATATGGGTCAATGCACCCGGGCAGTGCCGATGGGTACGCTCTTTTTTAGTGGTGTCCACAAGGAGAAATGACGATGGAGCATCGCTGGAACCTGCGGCAGACCGTCAAAGCCCGGGCATTAGTCAACTCCACCATGTCTGGAAATAGGCATGTCAGGATTCTGGATATTAGCGCCGGCGGAGCCAGGATCGAGCTCGGTGACGGCGAGCTTTCTTCCAATCTCCACGTAGAGCTGGTTTTCGTCGTGAACGACCGGGGTGTGCTGCGCATGCACCGGATTCCCGCGCTTGTTGCGTGGGCGGCTGGCAATGTCGTTGGTCTCATGTTTTACGAAACCGACCAGGAGGCCGTAGGAGCCGCACTCCTGGCCGCCTGGACGTCGGATCCGGAAGGGAGTCCTGGGAACAGGTTGGAGGGATCCGATGATCCGGCGCTGGCATCGGGCTGATCAGGCTCTGAAGCGGAGGGTCCCGCCATGGCAATATGCAGAACAGTCACGGATTTGCTCCATAGCCGGCACGCACTCTATACCGTCGTGCCGCATTCGCACACTCATTCCAGCCGGGAAACGGCAGACGCTGCGCGGATACCGGCTGACCAGCTGGCCAAGGCCGTGGTGCTGGCTGACGAACTGGGCTATCTCATGGCCGTGGTTCCCGGCAGCCGGCACGTCAGCACCGTGCGGCTGTCCGAGCTTCTCGGCCGCCGGCTCGAGCTTGCCACCGAGGGTCGCATTGCTCCGGTATTCAGGGACTGCAGCCCCGGGGCGATTCCTCCGATCGGGCCGGCATACGGCATGGATACCATTGTCGATGACAGCCTGGTCGGGCAGCCCGTGGTCTATTTCGAGGCCGGGGATCACGAGCAGATGATCCGGGTTGACGGCGAAGTTTTTCTCTCCCTGCTTAAAGAGGCGCGACACGGCCAGTTTACGCACTGACCGGGTCCGCGGCAGGTTTTCCGGCGG
>JAJYCY010000003.1:6649-9275 GCA_021778035.1 Pseudomonadota bacterium | reverse complement strand
CCTTTTTTTCACCAGTGTACTTAAGGATACCGCTGCCGCCCGCATCGCGGCGGTGGCGCCATATCTCGGCTACGCACGCAAGGACCGCAGGACGCAATCCCGGGACCCGCTAACCACGCGCTACGTCGCGAGGATGTTCGAAGACGCCGGGACAGACCGGGTGGTAACAGTCGATGTACACAATCTTGCCGCATTCCGGAATGCGTTCAGCTGCCAGACCGAGAATCTCGAGACACGCGGGACTTTCGTCCGGCACTACGTGCGGCGTGTCGGGGAACACGAGGTGTCGGTCTATTTGCCCGATGTCGGCGGGTGAGCGCAACCGTGCCGGGGTAGATGTCCGGGGCGGGCGGCTGGTTGAGTGTGACTTCGGCCTCGCGGTCCATGTGCCGGAGCTCGATGGCACTGAAGTCGGGACAATCACGCCGCGCCGGTTTCTTGAGCTTGTAGGCGTGGGTGTCGGTGGGAAATACCCAAGACATGCGGGTTTCGAGCGCGTAGACTTGTGCAAAATGCTCCGGGCAGGTCGGGGGACCGGAAAGGACTGCGACCTTCACTGCAGTCGGCACCTGCAGTTCAGCGCGATGCCTGGAACCGGGCGCCATGGTCACGAGCCGGTGAGGCAGAGGACACCGCCAGCACTATCGCAAAAGAACGCGCGCCTCAAAGCGGCGGAAATGGCCGCCGGGCCATGCCGGATCCGCTAGTATCCGGATAGCTCCGGAGCGCTGCCAGATGAGGATCTGACAAACCGATGCAGCTGAGGATCGTTTCGTACAACATTCACCGCGCTATCGGGATTGATCGCCGCTTCCGCCTGGACCGCATTGTATCGATCCTGGATCACGTTCAGCCTGATGTGGCGCTGCTCCAGGAAGTGGATTCCGGGGCACCGCGGTCCGGAGGACTGGATCTGGCGCGGGAACTCGCTGGTCTGCTCGGTTATGCGTACTATGCAGTAGGTCACAATGTCAACCTGCGCAAGGGCCGTTACGGGAATGCGACACTCAGTCGTTTCCCGATCCTGCGGGAACGCAATATCGATCTTACTGTTGATTCCCGCAAGCGCCGTGGCTGCCAGCACACCCGCATCGAAGCCCGGAAGCCCACTGGCCGCGCGCATATCATAGAAGTGTTCAACTTGCATCTCGGCCTGTCGGCACGCGAACGGCAGCGCCAGATCAGTCTGCTTCGTCATTCGCGCGAGTTCATGGATCTGGACCAGGCTCACGCCTGCCTGGTGGGCGGGGACTTCAACGACTGGCGCAGTCAGCTGCGCCCGATATTCACCGAAGAACTCGGTTTTCAGTGTGCCACCTCGCGTGGTGACGACCGGAAGTATCCGCTGCGGACGTTTCCGGCATTTTCCCCGACCGGCGGGCTCGACAAGATCTTTTTTCGCGGCAAGTTCCGGCTGCTCGAAGCACGGACCTGTCATCTGCGTATCTCGCGCGTGGCGAGTGACCATCTTCCCGTTATTGTCGATTTCGAACTGCAGTGAGTATGTCCGCAGCCAGAGTACCTGCCGGCGGCGGGATGCAACGCCATCCGGCACATTCCAAGTACCGATTTCCATGGCGCACCGGCAACCGCTTCGTGCTTCTGGTTGACGGCAACCGTTTTTTTCCGCGCATGCTGCAGGCGATCGATGAAGCCAAGCATTACGTGCTTTTGGAGATATACCTGTTCGAATCCGGGGCCGTCGCCGACCGTTTCATCGACGCCCTGGTCGCGGCTGCAGCGCGCGGCGTGGACGTGCGGGTCATGCTTGACGACTTCGGTGCGCGCAGACTCGGCCACGCGGACCGCCAGCGTCTGCGCGGCGGCGGCGTCAATCTGGAATTCTACAATCCGCTTCATCTGGGAAAGTGGCTGAGGAACCTGGCCCGTGACCACCGCAAGCTGCTGCTGGTGGACGGCGAGCTCGCATTTGTGGGAGGTGCCGGCATTGCTGACGAATTCGATCCACCCGGACAGACGGAATCGCGCTGGCGTGAAACCATCGTGATGGCAGAGGGACCGGTGATCGCCGACTGGCAGACGCTGTTTGCCGAAGCCTGGAAACGGCGCACCGGAGAAGTGCTGCATCTGTCAGCGGCGTTGCTGCAGCCGGCCGGGGAGGCGGTCCTTGGGCGCGTTACGCTCATGCGCGGAAGCTCGCAGCAGGGAATCAAGCGCGATCTGCTGAAGCATGTGCGCTCTGCCGAACGGCGCGTGTGGTTCTCCACTGCCTATTTCATTCCGCCGCGGCGGATACGTCGCGCCCTGCGCAGGGCGGCGCGACGCGGCGTTGACGTCCGTCTGCTGCTGCCTGGGCTGCGGACCGATCATCCGGCGGTACGCCTCGCCGGAAGAAGATTCTATACCCCGCTGCTCAGGAGCGGGGTGCGCATTTTCGAATTCCAGCCACGTGTCCTGCACAGCAAGACCAGTCTCTGTGATTCCTGGGTATCGATCGGATCGAGCAATATTGATCGCTGGAACCTGCGCTGGAACCTGGATGCGAACCAGGCGATTGATGACCAGAATTTTGCCGAGCAGGTGCGCGCCATGTTTGAGGAAGATTTCGCCCAGTCTGTCGAATACAGCTATGAGGGCTGGCTGGGCCGGCCATGGCATTCACGTG
>JAJYCY010000003.1:0-6549 GCA_021778035.1 Pseudomonadota bacterium | reverse complement strand
GGCAGTACGCGATTATCGCGCACAGGTGCGGAATCCCGCAAAGATGTCATTGCGGCTGGCCATGAAAAAATTCCGCCACGAATTCCACGCAAGACGCGCCGTGGTTGCCCAGCTTCCGCCCTTCAGCACCTTGTGTGTGCCGAACCAGGGGGCGGAATAGTCGCGGTAGGGACCGGGACTGAAGCCCGGGTATGGCTCGAAGGTGGATTCGGTCCATTCCCATATGCTGCCGAGCATCTGGCGGCATCCGAAAGCGCTGTCGCCCGCGGCGAGCGCGGCAACGTCGAGGTCTCCTGGTGCTGCTCCGTCCAGGCTGGCGTGTGCCGCCGTCGCAGGGTCGTTACCCCAGGGATAGAGGCGCTTGCGTTCCGGGTCGACGCATCCATCCGTCTTCTCGCAGGCTGCAGCCATCTCCCATTCCGCTTCGGTCGGCAGCCGGCGTCCCGCCCAGCGGCACCATGCCCGCGCTTCGTGCCAGTTGACGTGCATGACCGGAACATCCGGTGGCAGGGGAATCCAGCGGTCGAACCTGCGCAGTGTCCACCCGCCACCGCTGCGGGACCAGTATCTCGGTGCATCAGCCTGCGCCTGCATGCGCCATCGCCACCCGGCGTCGTCCCAGAATTCGTGTCGCAGATAGCCCCGTTCATCGACGAAGGCAGCATATTCGGCGTTGGTGACCGGCGCACGGGCAATGCGAAATGGTGCCAGTTCCACCGGATGTGCTTCCGTCTCGTTGTCGAATGCGAACGCCTGGTCCGGCATGGCTCCCAGCATGAAGCGGCCGCCCGGTATTTCCGCATCGCCCGGAAGCGGTCCGGTCGCTGCAACTGCCACCGCTGCTGATGATGGTGGTGCACGGTATGCCAGTGTCTGGCGGGTGTAGGTGAGCGCCTCCGCGTGCATGTCCTGGTGAAAAAGGGCAAGCCGGTAAAAGTAGACGTCATCCTGCGGGATTTCCCCACCATGCGAGTACAGGCGCTGGCGGATAGCGTCAGTGACGGAGTCGAAATAGGCGAGCGTGCCGGTGATCGTGGGCAGCGGCAGATCCCAGCGACGGTCGTGGGCGATGGCCGAAGAGTCGTACAGGGCATCGGCCTGAGGCAGCAGGGGCGCCCGTCCGTCCAGGTGGCGCAGGATCCATCGCTCGCTGAACCACGCCAGATGGCCGGTTTCCCACAACGGTGGATTCACTTCCGGCAAACGCGGTCCGATCATCTGCTCCTGGTCGAGTCCTGCGACCAGCTGCCGGATGCGTGCATGCGTGTCATCGATGTGCGCGAGAAGCGTCTGCGGGGAAAGGGGATGGACCATATGCTATGCTCGCTCCAGATGGAATCCCGGGAAGACCATGCGCATACTGATCGTGACGCCGGCGCCACGCGGATCGCGGGCCGGAAACCGCACCACAGCGGTCCGCTGGGCCAGAATTCTCAGGGCTGAGGGTCACCAGGTATCGGTCGGAACCGGCTACGATGGAGCCAGCACGGATCTTATGGTCGCCCTGCACGCCTGGCGCAGCGCCGATGCCGTGCGCTGCTACCGGGACCGTCATCCCGGACGTGCGCTGATTGTATCACTGACCGGCACGGATCTTTACCGTTTTCTGGATACCGACCGTGAAATCACCATGCGTTCACTCGAGCTGGCTGACCGTATCGTGGTCCTGCATGAATCCGCGTCCGCCAGCGTGCCTGCCGCGCTGCGTCCGAAGGTAAGAGTGATCCTTCAGTCGGCCGCGAAGATCGCGCGCGCCAGACCGTTGACCGGCTATTTCGATGTCTGCGTGATCGGGCATCTGCGTGATGAAAAAGATCCGCTGCGGGCAGCCTACGCCGTGCGCACCGTGCCGGGCGATTCATGCCTGCGCGTGCTGCACCTGGGCAAGGCCCACAGCGAATCGTGGGCAAAGGCGGCGCTGACGGAAATGGAAGGCAATGCGCGATACATCTGGCGGGGAGAAGTTCCACACCGGACGGTCCGGCAAGTGCTCGCACGCAGCCGCCTCATGGTGCTCTCGTCGCGCATGGAGGGCGGGGCCAACGTGATTTCGGAGGCGATCGCGGCCGGACTGCCCGTGGTGGCTTCGCGCATCGAGGGATCGGTTGGCCTGCTCGGTCCGAATTATCCCGGCTTTTATCCGGTTGGTGACACGCCGGCGCTTCGCGCAATGCTTGTGCAGGCGGAACGCGATTCCGGATTCTACGCCGGCCTCGAGGAGGCGGTTGCACTGCGGGCGCCGTTGTTCGACCCGCAACGCGAGCGGCAGGCATGGCGCAGCCTGCTGGCGGAAATGCAGCCGCTCATCAAAGCCTGAGCACCACTGGCGCAGGAGCACCATCCGGATCAAGGACGCGGCCGATGACAGTGCTGCGCGTATAGCCGGCGTTGCGCAGGTCGGCGAGACAGGCATCCGTCTCTGCTTCCGGGACCGAAGCCAGCAGTCCGCCGGCCGTCTGCGGATCGAACAGCAGCGGGTAGCGCGGGTGAGCGGCGGCGGCTTCCAGGTTGCGGATTGCCCGGCGCAGACGTACGTTTTCCGGCTGCAGCGAACTGAAGATGCCTTGCCCGAGGCATTCGAGAGCACCGTCCAGCACCGGCAGACTCCCGAGATCAATTTCGGCATCGACCCCGGAAGCGCGCAGCATCTCGACCAGGTGACCCAGCAGGCCAAAGCCTGTGACGTCGGTGCAGGCGCTCGCTCCATAACGCACCAGGCAGTCAGCCGCGGCGCGGCTGGACTGCAGCATCGACTCGAGTGCCGCATCGATCCACCGTCCTTTCGCGCGACGGCGCATGTCAGCCGCGAACAGGGTGCCGGTGCCGAGGGCTTTGGCCAGAACGAGCTGATCTCCGGGACGCATGCCACTTTTGCGCAGAAGCCGACCAGGCTCCGCCAGCCCGTTTACGCACAACCCGAAGGCGAGCTCGGCGCCTTCGCTCGAGTGGCCTCCGACCAGGGCCGCACCCGATTCCTCGAGTGCCATGGCAGCACCGGCCATGAGCTCGTAAAGCGCCTGCTCGATCTTGGCCTCCGGCCCGTAGGGAATGCTGGCGACTGCGAGTGCTGACTGCGGTTGTGCCCCCATGGCATAGATGTCGCCGAGACTGTGGTTGGCGGCGATCCTGCCGAAGAGGTAGGGATCATCGATGATGGCGCGGAAGAAGTCGACGGTATGTACCATCGCCCGCCCTGGTGGCACTTCGATGACTGCGGCATCGTCTGCGTCCCGCAGTCCGACGAGGACATCGGCGCGCGACACGGTCTGAATGCGGGCGAGCACGCGTGCGAGCACCGTGCCTCCGATCTTGGAACCGCAGCCTCCGCAGCGCATGGCGTAGGCGGAAATGTCTCGCAGTGCGCCACCATCCGCCGTTTTACCCGATGTGTCCGCCGTCGGGGCCATGCCGCCTGCGGCCGGCAGCTCGGAATAGCGGCTCATCCAGCGCCGGTCGATCCGGTCCTTCCAGCGCCATATGGCCGGCCCCTCCACGCAAAAACGGCCACGCGACGCTACTGCCCAGCGGTCTCCGGTGCTGATCAGGGCCAGGAAGCGGCGCTGCGGAATGAAGGCGGCAAGTTGCTCCGACCTGACCGCATGCCGCAGGTTCCTGGCCAGCGCCGGTCCCTGCCGGACTGCCATGACCCCGGATTTGACCCGCGGGTGATTGCGCATGGTTGCGACGTCTCCGGCGGCGAATACCTCGGGGTGGGAGGACGACTGGAGAAAGTCGTTGATCTCCACAAAGCCGTCGGGTGTGGTCGCGATTCCTGTCTGCGCAATCCAGTCCGGGGCCGCGGCGTGGGTCGCGAGAATGATCGCGTCGCACGGAAATGCCTGCATGCCGGCTGGGTGAACGGCCAGAAGCTCTCCGGCCCTTGCCTCGTACACGCGGTGCGCCGGATGTAGCGAGATATCCCGTTCGCCAAGGATGCGCAGGAATCTGTGTCTTACCCTCGCATCGTGGCCAGCCAGGATCGGCGATGATTCTGAAAACAGATGAAACCGGGCGCGCCCGGTTCCGAAGGTAACGGAGACCCGGTGCTGCAGGGAGAGTACGAGCTCCACGCCGGCCGCGCCGCCGCCTACAACCGCGATCCGCAGCGGCTGCGCAGCATCGGCAATCCGCCGCTCGATTTCTGACCAGCCGCTCACGAAGCGGTCCACCGGCTTTACCGGCAATGTGTGTTCCGCTGCCCCCAGGATGTGGCGATCATCCGGCGCCGAGCCTACGTCGACTGACAGCACGTCATAGGAGACCGGAGGACGTCCCCGGCAAAGCACCATGCGGTTTGCAAGATCGAGGCCGGTGGCTTCGTCGTGGTACAGGCGGCAGCCTGCAAAGTGCGCGAGCGGACGTAAATCGACATGCACGTCGTCAAACCCGTAGTGCCCGGCGATATATCCGGGCAGCATGCCGGAATAGGGGGTATGAATGTCACGCGAGATGAGCGTCAGGCGCACGCCCGGTTCGGGCCGCATTCCGAATGCCCGGAGCACGGCCACGTGACTGTGCCCACCGCCGATGAGCACCAGGTCCTTGTAAACAATGTCTGGCTGGCCGTGCATTCCTGGTCTACCGGCATGAAAGCAGTGCTGCGCCTGGCCTGCTGCGTGGCCGAGAAGCCTCCGCAACCCGGTGGCGGATCGCTTCCGGCCTACCTGATATTCAGAAGCTGAATGTCAAAAACCAGCGTCTCATCCGGACCGATGACGCTGCCCGATCCGGTTGCGCCGTAGGCAAGATCCGCGGGGACGAATATCCGCCAGCGGGATCCGACGGGCATCAGCTGCAGAGCCTGCTGCCAGCCCCGTATTACTCCGCTGACAGGAAACGTCGCGGGGCCGCCGTGACGGTGCGAGCTGTCGAATTCCCTGCCGTCGATATGCATTCCGCGATAGCTGGCAACGACAGTGTCGCTGATCGCCGGCCGGCGCCCTTTGCCCTCGACGACAATCTTGTACTGCAGTCCGCTCGGCAGCGTGACGACACCCGCCTTGCTCCTGTTGGCGGCAAGGAATTTTTCTCCAGCCACCAGGTTTTTCTGTGCCTGCGCGGCAAACTCCTTCTCGCGCCTGTGCTGGTAGGTGGCAATCGCAGTCCGGGTCTGGCCGGCACTGAGCCTTGAGGGCCTGTCATGTTCCGCGTCCCTGATGGCCATCAGCAGAACACGGTGGTTGACATCCATGTGCTCACTTCTGAGATTCAGTCCGATCCGGTAGCCGACAACATAGCTGATCTGCTGTCTGTCGGTTGCAAGCCGTGGCTGCGTTGTCGCGCAGCCGCCAAGGAGGGTTGCGGCGAGTGCCAGAACAGATGCAATGCGGCTGCTCATGATTCTCTCTCAGGAATTCTTCTTGTCGGCGTTCCGGCCGCCGAACAGGCTGGAGCGCCACCGGGCTGTGGCATGGAACCGACCGCATGTGTCGCTACGACGCTGAGGTCCTGTCCAGCCACGCTGTGCCATGTTCCCACAACCGCCTGCCAGCGCCAAGCGTGCCGGCCGCAGCGTCCGGGCACCGCCGGCGCGGACATGCTAAAGTGACCGGGACGGCGGGGGGCCGGTTTTTCCGGCACTGATTTGCGGGGAGCGAACAGCAATGGCAGCATCCAGGACGGTGGCACGGGCGCGGACGGTCTACCTCAGCGATTACCGGCCCCCGGATTATGCTGTCGATCGGGTGCATCTGGATTTTCTTCTGGACGAGAAGACGACCCGCGTGCGCGCGCATCTGGAAGTGGCTGCCAGGGCGCGTTCCTCCGGCCGGCCGCTCGTGCTTGACGGGCACGGACTTGAGCTGCGTTCGGTTGTGCTCGACGGCCGGAAGCTCGCTGCGGGCCGGGATTACCAGCTCGACGCCGATCATCTGACCATTCCGCATGTTCCAGGCCGTTTTGTCCTTGATATCGAGACCCTGATTCATCCCGCACGCAATACCGAGCTCACCGGCCTGTACATGTCCGGAGGCAATTTCTGTACCCAGTGCGAAGCGGAGGGATTTCGCCGGATCACGTTTTTTCCAGACCGCCCGGACGTGATGACCAGGTACACGACGACGATCACAGCTGACCGGACGCGCTTTCCGGTGCTGCTGTCGAATGGCAATCTGCAGGAACATGTCCAGCTGGACAAAGGCCTGCACCGCGCGACGTGGGTCGATCCGTTTCCCAAGCCATCCTATCTTTTCGCCCTGGTGGCCGGGGATCTGGCGCGCGTGGAGGACCGGTTCGTGACTCGCTCCGGCCGCACGGTGCAGCTGCACATGTACGTCCAGCATCACAATGCCGACAAGTGTGCGCACGCGATGGCATCGCTCAGGAAGGCGATGCTATGGGACGAGCAGGTATACGGACGGGAATATGATCTCGACCTTTACCAGATCGTCGCGGTCGATGATTTCAATATGGGCGCCATGGAAAACAAGGGGCTCAATGTGTTCAACTCGGTCTATGTCCTTGCGCGGCCGGATACGGCGACGGATGCGGACTACCTGGCGATCGAGCGCGTCATCGGACACGAGTATTTCCACAACTGGTCAGGAAACC
>JAJYCY010000090.1 GCA_021778035.1 Pseudomonadota bacterium | reverse complement strand
TCCGGGTGCGGGAAAATTGATCATGAGTGACAGACGACACGCTGCAACCACGGTTGTTCTGGCTGCGATCATCGCCATCGTGTTTTATTCTGCCGGTTACGGCCATGCTGCGAGCCGGGCGATGCACCGGGAGCGGGCGCTGGCGGAAGCTGTGCAGAGCGCGCATGCGCAGCTTGCGGCCAGCACGAGCCGCACCGACCTGCTCGGTGCCCGTATCGCGCTGTACCGGGTGGCGGACGCGATCGGCCAGCAGAATCCGGCAATGGCCAACGACCGCCTCGAAGAGGCGTCTTCCGACCTTGCGTCTGTCGATGTGCGCTCGGCCGGCCTGAGCGCGGCGCGCTTCAGCGTCGTGCAGAACGAACTGCGCACTATCGGCCCGGTCAGCCTGCAGGATTCCCAGGCCCAGCTCGGCATGGTCCAGAAACTGGGCGGAGATCTCGATAAACTGATTTCGGCATCTGCCGCCCCGCCTCCTGCGCCGGGCAGCCACTGAATGGCGCCGTAGCGCCTGCCCGCCGTCAGCGGGCGGTGGCGACTGCATCCAGGAACTGGCGCGTGCACGCGCCCCAGGTATAGCGCAGTGCCGCCTGGCGGCAGGATTGGGGGTCGAGGCGGCGGGCATCCAGCGCCGCCCGCTCGAGGTCCTCGTCGAGGAAGCCCGTGACTCCGTGCTCGATGATGTCCCGCGGACCCTGTACGGGGTAGGCGGCTACCGGCACCCCGCTTGCCAGCGCTTCGATCAGCACCAGACCAAAGGTGTCGGTGCGGCTCGGAAAGACAAACACGTCGGCGGCAGCCAAAAGGCGCGCCAGGTCCTCGCCAGTCTTGAAGCCGGTGAAACGCACCTGCGGGTGGCGCCGGCGCAGAAGATCGAGGTCCGGACCGCCACCCACCACGTACCGGCTGCCGGGCAGAGACAGGCGCAGGAAGGCCTCGATGTTCTTTTCCATGGCGACGCGGCCGACGTACATGAAGATTGGGCGTGCGCTGTCGAGAAAATCCTTCGGACGCGGACGGAACAGCGTCGTGTCCACACCCCGTGACCACAGCCTCAGACGGCCGAAACCGCGCTGCTCGAGGTTCTGGCGCAGGCTTTCGGTCGCGACCAGGGTGGCTGCCGCCGGGCGATGGAACCAGCGGCTCAACGCGTAGCCGGCACTGAGTGGCAGGCCGGTCCGCAGCCGGACATATTCGGGAAACTGGGTGTGAAACGCGGTAGTGAACGGGAAACCGCGGCGCATGCACCAGCGCCGCACGGCGATCCCGATCGGACCTTCGGTGGCGATGTGTACGGTGTCGGGCGCCAGTCCGTCGAGCGCGGCGCGCACGCGGCGGGACGGAAAGGTCGCGAAGCGGATTTCCGGATAGCCGGGGCAGGGCAGGGTGCGGAAACCTTCGGGCGTGATCAGGCTGACCTCGTGGCCGGCAGCGGTCAGTTCACGCTCGGTATGGTCGAGCGTCGTGACGACGCCGTTAATCTGCGGATACCAGGCATCGGTCGCGATGACAATGTTCATCAGACTCCTCGCACAGCAGCAGCACGCTTTCGTCGGCCCAGTGGATCACCGCCAGGCTTCCGTCCTTCCGTTCGACCAGGGCAGTACAGCTTTCGACCCAGTCGCCATCGTTGCAGTACAGGATACCGTCGCGCATTTCGATCTGCGCCCGGTGGATGTGGCCGCAGATGACGCCGTCGAAGTGGCGCTTGCGCGCTTCGCGGACCACGGCGGCCTCGAAATCCGTGATGAACCGGACTGCATTCTTCACTTTGTGTTTAAGGTAGGCAGACAGCGACCAGTACGGGAAGCCGAGCCGGCGCCGGGCGAGGTTGAACCACCGGTTGAGCGTGAGCAGCCGGTCGTAGGCGTGACTTCCGAGCACTGCCAGCCAGCGGCTGTGTTTCACGACGCCGTCGAATTCATCGCCGTGCAGGACAAGGAAGCGCCGGCCGTCGGCGGTGCAGTGGACGGCATCGCTCACAATCTGCACTCCTCCGAACAGGGTTCCGGTGTAATCGCGGAAGATCTCGTCGTGGTTGCCCGGGACGTAGATGACCCGGGTCCCGCGCGCCGCCTTGTCGAGCACCGCCTGGATCACCTGGCTATGCAGCGGTGACCAGTAGGCGGTGCGCTTCATGCACCAGAAATCAATCATGTCGCCAACCAGATAAAGGTGATCCGATTCGGTGTGTTTCAGGAAATCGAGCAGGAATTCGGCCCGGCTGCACTTCAGCCCGAGGTGCACGTCCGATATCCAGATGGTGTTGTAACGCAGCACGTTCATGGCCGGGGCCGGTTCTGACTGGCGCAGGCGCAGTATCCCCGGCCAGTATGACAGTTCGCTGAATTCGTGAAGACAGTTCCGTAACACGGCCTGCGGGCCGGATGCGCTGCACTGCGCAGCCCGCCGGACGGTCTATCCGGGATGCTGGCAGCGAAACGGCATCGTGCCGGACCCGCAGGCCGGGTGGTGGGGTCGCGTCTGGAAGCGGCGCAGGTGCACCGGTGCTGCGCGGGTTGCGGGGTGACAGGAGAGACGGGGCGGATCTGATGCAGCACCTCCGCCGCATTGCGGTGTTCAGGTGCGGAACAGACCGAGCAGGCGATCGAGATAGGCGTGTGCCGCCGGGTCCTGTTCGGCCGGTGCCCAGCTCGCGCGCTCCGCGGCGGTGAGCGGGCGATACGGTCCGGCCTTCGATTCGAAGAACACGCCGCCCGCGGCGAGCGATACCAGCGCATGGAATGTGCCGTGCGGAATGGTAAGGCCGGATATCCCGGCTGCGGGATCGAGCACGAGGGTCGATGTGATGCCGCCGGCCGGGTCAAAGAAGATCACCCCGAATCGTCCCCGCAGGGCAATGATGGTCTCGTCCTTGGCGGCATCGTCGTGGCGGTGCGGTGGAATGTAGGAGTCCGGTTCCATGGCGTTGAGCAAGCGATGGCTCGCGGCATCGTCGGACGCATGAAAGTTCCAGTTCCTGCGGTGCCGCGGCGATTCCCGCGCCAGGCGCGAGACTTCGTCGAGCAGTGTGCGGTCAATCAGTTGGACCTCGTTCATCGGAACGCCCCCGGGAAGACAGCGCCCAATGATAGCAGAGCCCCAGGACGGCAGCGGGCCCCCTGGGGAAGCGCCTTGGGGCCTGTCGTGCCGCACAGGGAATAAAGCGCCGGTCTCGCGGCGTCTTTCCGGGATAGATGGCGCATCCTTAAGGTGCAGGCAGGCTTACCGCCCGCCCGTGACCGGGGAGCGGACGGTTCTGCGGCATGGGCTGCGGATGATTTTTTCCACAGAAGACCTAAAGGAGGAGCACATGGGGAGCGAGAATCACCAGCGCGCTGGATTCCGGTCCGCGCGCAATGCACTAGGGGTGGCGATGCTGGGGGCTGTGGTGCTCGGGTTTGCCGGGCAGGCAGCCGCTGCCGGCTTTCACGGCGCAGTGGCCACGAAATCGAGCTACGGAGCCATCTTCCAGATCGACAACGGCAACGATGGCGCGATCAAGAAGACGATCAACAACGTCGAGAATCTGCTGCAGGATCCGAGGCTCAAGGGCAAGGTCCACATAGAACTCATCGCGAACAGCAAGGGTTATGCGATCTATGTCCGGAATAACGGGTTCGAGAAGAAGCTGCGCGCCCTGCAGAAGCAGGGAGTCATTCTGGCGCAATGCAACAATACCCTGCGTGAGCTGCACGTGAAGCGCAGCACTCTCTACCCGTTTGTGAGCATTGTCCCGTCCGGGATGGGAGAGATCACCTTGCGGGAATCCGAGGGCTGGGCATACATCCATCCCTCGTCACCGAGCCACGTTTCGTTCTAGGCCGGCCGGCAGCCCGGTCGTGCTGTCGCATGACCGGGCTGGGGACTCCCGGCGGGTGTTTCGGGGGTGCTGTGCGCAGGGTAAATGGGCGTGCTGTGCTCCCTGCCCGTCGGGCAGAACCGCTCAATGCACGCGGTTCAGCCGCCCTTCGATTTCCGCTTCTGCGGTAAGCCAGTCCTCGATCGGGTCGCCACCCAGGAATCCGCGGCGTTCCGCGCGATAGTAGGCGGCTTCGGCGATCATCCGGCGACGCTCGTCCGGGGAAACTGCCAGTGAGGTGACCGGTGCCTTGATAGTCCGTTCGGTCGATATTGCCTTTGACTTTGCCATCTTGACTAACCCTCCTTGATAAGTAACGTCGGCACCGTTACTTTGCACCGGCTCGGTCCCTGAGACAAGCGCGCCTTGCCGGCGCGCTCCGCCATCCGGCACTTGCCGGCCCGGCAGCCTTACCGGAGATGATCGATGATGCGCCCGACGATGGCCGCCGGTGGTGCTCCCGAGATCGCGATCGGAGTGCCATCCTGGAGCTGGAAGACCATCTCGGGTACCCCCGTGCTGCCGCTCAGATCCAGCAGCGCCTCGTTCGTGCGCAGTTCCCGGGCAATCGCCGGCGCGGGCGCGGGGTTCTTGAGGATGTTTCCGAAGCCGGAGCCCATGCGGAACTTCTGCTCACTCTGCCGGAATGCCGCGAGGCGGTTTTTGGCGGCCAGCAGGGCAGCGGCTTTCCCCGGGCTGGTCGGCG
>JAJYCY010000036.1:14140-21796 GCA_021778035.1 Pseudomonadota bacterium | reverse complement strand
GGTGCGATGGATCCAGCGGATGTATCCGCTCATCATGGCGCGCCCGCTGCTTCTGTCCGGGTCCTGCTCGTTCATCTTTACCCTATCGGCCGGGTCCCATGCCTCCGGGTCCGGGTCCCATGCCTCCAGGTCCGGGTCCCATGCCTCCAGGTCCGGGTCCCATGCCTCCGGGTCCGGGTCCCATGCCTCCGGGGCTCATTCTGCCTCGAGGCATGGGTTCATCGGGAATCGTAACGCCGCGTTCCCTGGCACGTTCCTGCATTTCGCGGTGATGTTCAAGACGGTACCGTTCCCGTTCCCGTACGGTTTTGAAACTCCGCATGTGTTCGCGATACTGTTGCCGTTCCGCGGGGGTCATCAGCTGGTAGCCATAGATCTGGTTGCGGTCCCGCGTCTGCAGCTGGTCCTGCGTCTGCAGCTGGTCCCGCGTCTGCAGCTGGTCCCGCGTCTGCAGCTGGTCCCGCGTCTGCAGCTGGTCCCGCGTCTGCAGCTGGTCCTGGCCTGCCGCAGCGGCCAGTGTCAGTATTCCGGGAGCGAGCAGGGCTGCGATGACCCCATATGCCAAATGCCGCTTCATTGTTGCCTCCTTGAGGATCCAGACAGTCCGGACCATCTCGGTTTTTTTTACCAGAAGGCAACGGGATCTGCTTTGATCATTGTCAAAACCTGAACATCAGCTGCGCTGTGTCTCGCATCCCGGCCACAGGCGGGCTGCCCCGCGCACACCGGAGCTGTCGCCATGGACATTCGGCACGATCTGGGTCCGCAGCTCGTCGTTGAAAACATGCCTGGCGACCTGTGTGCGACCGTCGTCATAAAGACGCGCGATATTGGAAAGACCGCCGCCGAGCACAATCACGTCGGGGTCAAGAATGTTGATGACTGCGGCCAGAGCCCGTCCGAAGCGCTCGAGATATCTTTTCATGGCCGATTCGGCCAGCATGTTTCCGGTTCCGGCCAGCGCAGCGATTGCGCGCGCATCCGGCAAAGGCGGCGCAGCGCGATGACTTCCGTCCGGACTGCCTTCCGGCCCGCCGCCGGCGAGGGTGTTCGTCCGGCACGCATCAAGTAGTGCCGCATAGTCACGTTCGAGCCCGGGCCCCGACAGCAGGGTTTCAACGCAGCCCCGACGCCCGCAGTAGCAGGCCGGGCCGTCCGGATCGAGGGGATTGTGACCCCATTCGCCGGCGATATGCTGCAGCCCCTCGAGCAGCTGTCCGCGCACGACGATACCGCCGCCTACACCGGTCCCGAGGATGACACCGAATACGACCGGCTGTCCGTGGCCGGCACCGTCAATCGCTTCGCTCAGCGCAAAGCAGTTCGCATCGTTGGCGATCCGCACGGGCCGTTCCAGGATCGATCCGAGGTCGCGTGCGAGCGGTTTGCCGTTGAGACAGACGGTGTTGGAATTCTTCAGAAGGCCGCTGCGCGCGGAAAGCGATCCAGGTGTGCCGATTCCGACCGGACATCGCGTTCCGGCGTGCTGATCGAGATTGTGTACCAGATCTCGGATGTTCTCGAGGATGGCGCGGTAGCCGAGGTGCTGCGGCGTGGCGCGGCGTTCACGTGCCAGGATGGTGCCGTCGCCGTCCATGACGATACCTTCGGTCTTGGTGCCGCCAAGATCAACACCAATACGTACCGCCGGGGCGGTCAGTGCGACCATGCGAGGCGGGCGGCTTCACGCGGCACTGGTCTTCCGCATAGCCGCTGCGCTGTGCGCCGGGTGGCGCCAGCCAGCCGGATCCGCTGCCGGCCGCGGTTCAGGCGAGGCCTCTCATCCAGCGGGCATACAGGACGTCCGCCACCTGGTGCAGGCGGCGGATGCGTTCATCTAGTGCTTCGCCCATCTGTGCGGCGCTCTGGACGGTAGCCGAAGGCCGCAGGATTTCTTCGTGGCCGATCCGGGCCCAGTCATGGACCATTCCTGGCAGCATTTCCACATGACACTGCAGGCCGAGTGTCCTGCCGAGGACAAATCCCTGATTGATACAGGTGTCGCTCGACAGGATGCGCGTCGCGCCCGGCGGTATGCTGAAGGTCTCTCCATGCCAGTGGAACACCTCGAATTCAGGGGCCAGGCCATCGAGCCAGTCAGTGGCCGCGGTATTTGCTTCACGCCGCACAGGAAACCATCCGATTTCCCGCACCCCGTTGGCGCTGACCATGCCTCCCAGCGCCTTGCTGATAAGCTGGCCTCCGAGGCAGTGGCCGAGTACCGGCCGGTCTGCTGCCACCGCCTCGCGCACCAGATCAAGGATCCCGGGAATCCACGGCAGCGGGTCGTTGACACTCATCGGACCGCCCATGAGTACAAGCGCCGGTGTGCTGCCGATGCTGCCGGGCACCTGATCTCCCTGGTCGATGCGCACAATGCGGTAACGCAGACCGTGGCGGTCGAGGAACTTGGTGAAATAACCGGGCCCTTCGCCGGCCGCGTGGCGGAAGATCAGGATATCGTTCATCAGGATATTCTAAACCGTGCCTCGTCCCAGGTGGAATGCCAGGCGGGATCCGCATGCACCCGGCCCCGGACCGGCCGGCATCAGCAGATGCGCGGCAGCGGGTCGTCCTCGAGTTCATCGAGCAGACGTTCGCCACCCAGGCGGGTCTGGACGATCACCTGCATCACGCCTTCCATCCGTCCGACGATCGCCGCAAGCCTGCCCTGGGGGAGAGCCTGCCAGGCGGCAAGTGCTGCGGCCGCTTCATCGGCGGCCACGACCGCAACTACGCGGCCTTCGCAAGCCAGATACAGGGGGTCGTAGCCCAGTACTTCGCAGACCGACTGCACCGCCTCGCGCACCGGGATCCGGGCTTCCTCCAGGCGCACGCCGTGCCCGGTGGCGCGGGAGATCTCGTGCGCGACGGTCGCCAGCCCGCCCCGTGTCGGGTCGCGCATGAAGCGCAGTCCCGGAACGGAACGGAGTGCACGTGTCAGCGGCAGCACGCTTGCGGCATCCGACTGGAGGTCACTGTGCAGCCCGAACTGCTCACGCGCGAGAAGCACGGCGATTCCGTGGTCACCGACCGGCCCGCTGACGATGACAGCGTCCCCGTTGCGGATATGCTGCATGCCGGGGGAAAAGCCGGGCGGCCGGACGCCGATCCCGGTGGCGGCGATGTAGAGTCCGCTGCCTTCGCCCCGGCGCACGACCTTCGTGTCACCGGCCACCACGCGCACGCCGGATTCCGCTGCCGTCCGGCCGAGGCTCCTGACAATGCGCTCCAGACGGCTCACCTCCAGTCCCTCCTCGAGGATCATGCTGATGGCGAGATAGAGCGGGTCGGCCCCGGAGACTGCAAGATCATTCACCGTTCCGTGGACCGCGAGCGAACCGATGTCGCCGCCGGGAAACTCGAGCGGCTGGACGGTGAAACCGTCGGTGGTCATCATGATTTCCCCGGAGCTGACGGGTACCGGTGCGGCGTCAGCCCGGACATCGAGCAGCGGATTTGCCAGATGACGGGCAAACACCTGCTCAATCAGTTCGCGCATGAAGCGCCCGCCGTTGCCATGCGCAAGCGATATGCATGTTTCTGCGGATGCTGCATCGGTACCGCTGTCCTGTTTCATCGGCGCTTCCTTGACTTACCGGCCATGCGCGGCGAGTTGTGCCTGGCGTTCAACGATCTGTCCGAAGCTGATGCCGGCATCGTTGCACGGAATGTCGCTTGCAAGGTAAACCGCAAAGCCATCCTGCTGCAACAGACTGGTGGCCTGTTCGGCCAGGATCCGGTTCTGGAATACTCCCCCACAGAGTCCGATGGCATCGAAAGCATGTTCTTTGCCGAGGACGCGGGCCTGCTGCGCCAGGCATTGCGCAAGGCTTGCGTGAAAGGCGAACGCACGCTGCGCCACTGTCAGGGCGCCATCCATCAGCAGCGGCACCAGTGGTTCCCAGTCGCACTCCCATAGCCCGTCCGTGTTGCGCCGCAGCGGCAGCGCCGGACCGGTTCCCTGCGTGCCGCATGCCGCTTCGAGGTACATGGGCGCCTGTCCCTCGAAGCTTGCCTGGCGCAGCAGTCCCGTGAATGCGGCGGCGGCGTCGAAGAGTCTGCCGGCTGCCGACGTTAACGGGCTGTTGAGCCGCCTCTGCCACGCCGCGAACAGCAGGCCGGCATCCTCAGGACAGCCGTCCCAGGCGATTCCGGTTTCCCAACTGAGGGCCGCGGCACTGCGCCACGGCTGCCTGGCGGCACGCTCGCCGCCGGGCAGCCGGAACGGCCGCAGCCGCGCCACCCGTCGCCACGCGCCCGGCCGGCCGAGCAACGCCTCTCCACCCCACAGCGTCCCGTCTTCGCCGTAACCTGCCCCATCCCAGGTGAATATGAGCCAGCTCGCTGCTGCGGGAAACTCGCCGGCCAGCGCTGAAGCATGTGCGTGATGATGGTAGACCGACGCAAGAGGCAGCTGCGAGCGTTTTGCCCAGCGCGTGCTGGCGTAGCCTGGGTGGGCATCGCAGATCACGGCTGATGCCCTGACGCGGTACAGCATCTGCAGGTCGGCCGCCACCTGTGCGAAGACCGCGACGGCACGTGGCGAGTCGAGGTCACCGATGTGGGGGGAGATTACCACGCGGTCTTCCCAGGCCAGGGCGAGCGTGTTCTTGGAATGAGCGCCGACGGCGAGCAGCGGCTGCGCCACGGCGGAGCTGAGCCGGCGTTCGAGTGGTGCGATGCCGCGCCCGAGGCGCAGCGGCCGGGGGCGCTGTGCGATGATGCGATAGACGGCGTCGTCCGCCGGCCGCACGATCGGCCGGTTATGATGCAGACCTGCATCAGCTACCCGGCCGAGGCGCTGCTCTACATCTGTCCGTTCGGTCAGAACAGGCTCACCGCTCAGGTTGGCGGACGTCGCGACGAGCGCCGAACCGAAGTCGTTCAGCAGCAGATGGTGCAGGGGGCTGTAAGGCAGGATAACGCCGATTTCGCTCAGTCCGGGAGCGAGCGCGGTGTCCGGTACCTGGTCATTCCGGCGGCGGCACAGCACGACCGGGCGTATCGGGGAGCGCAGCAGGCGGCCCGTTTCATCGTCGAGCAGGACCTGCTCGCGTACGGCATCGAGGCCGTCCGCACCGCGCATTGGAAACATCACCGCCAGCGGTTTGTGCGGACGCATCTTGCGCTCGCGCAGACGCGTGACTGCCTCCGCGTCCGCGGCGTCGCACATCAGGTGGTATCCGCCGACTCCTTTCACGGCCAGGATCTGGCCGGCCCGCAGCGCGGCGACGCCGGCAGCCAGAGCTTCCTGTGTATTGCCGGACATCAGGGTGCCACCGACACGGAATTCGAGTGCCGGTCCGCAGTCCGGACAGGCTGTGGGTTCGGCGTGAAAGCGGCGGTTGGCGGGATCCAGGTATTCGCTGTGGCACTGCCGGCACAGCGCGAAATCGGACATGGCCGTACTCGCGCGATCATACGGCAGGCTCCGGATCAGCGTGTAGCGTGGTCCGCACTGCGTGCAGTTGATGAACGGGTAGCGGTAGCGCCGGTCGTCCGGATCATCGAGTTCACGCAGGCAGTCGTCGCAGGTGAAGGAGTCGGGCGGAACATGCACCGGGGCATCTGTCCCTTCGGTGCTCTCGAGGATCTGGAACGTCTGTGCAGCGTCGGGGGTAACGTCCTCTTCGCAGAGAAGCGCCGGCCGGGCGAGCGGAGGCGCTTCAGAAAACAGTGCGGAGGCAAATGCGGCGATGGCCGAGGGCGTTCCCTGTGCCAGGATCTCGACCTGGCCGCCGCGGTTTCGTACCCAGCCCTGCAGTCCGTGGCGCAGGGCGATACGGTAGACGAACGGCCGGAATCCCACGGCCTGGACGCGCCCGGTGAGGACCCATCGCCGGGCGGTCATTGCTTCGGGTCGCAAAACGTTACCGGGTCCGAAGCCGTCACGCATGTCCGGGAACCGCCTGCCACCGCGCGATCCAACCGTCAGTCCCGGAGCGGGACGCGGCCGGCCACGACATGTATGGGCCAGACCACCGGATGCAGCCGGTCGGGGGCTCCCCAGGCCTCGTCCAGCGCAGCGTCGATGGCGTCAACAGGATTGCGCCCGGTGTCCTGTGTGCAGCGCTGTACTGCGGACCATGTGCGCAGATAGCCTGAAAGATCGTCACGGCGCCATTCGGCGTACATCTCGAAATGCGGTGCCGGAATGCGTTCATACGGAAATCCGATCGACTGGTACGCAGTATCGATATACCTGCGTTCCGCGGGCCAGTAGCGCGCAAGCGTGCCGTGATACAGGGTGTCGATGATCGCAGCCACATCCGGCACCGTCTGCAGCAGGCCGTAGCACCAGGCTGCGAGCACGCCATCGTTCGTGAGCACTTGGCGGGATACGTCGTAGAACCGCGGCCGGTCGAACCAGTGCAGCGCCTGGGCGACAGTGATCAGGTCGACAGCGTTTGCTTCGATCTGCGGACATTCCGCAGCGGCGACGCGGTAGTGCACGCGCTCATGCGCCATGGCGTTACCGATCTGCGCCGCGCTGGCGTCGGTGGCGACAACGGTGTCGAAAAATTCCGCCAGGCTGACCGCTGCCTGGCCATTGCCGGTGCCGCAGTCCCATGCCTTGCGGTGTCCCGGCGCGAGTGTCGCAAGCCACACGAACAGCTCGCGCGGATAGTGCGGACGGTGCCGCGCATAGCCGGCGGAGACGGACGAAAAGTGGTCGCTGAAACCACCCGATGCCATGTTCACTCCTGGCCGATGACGGGGTCCGCACGCCGGTGCTGGCGGATGGCGTGCAGCGAAATAAGAGCCAGTGCCGATCCGATGAGCAGCATGCCGCCGGTCTCGGTGCCGTCCGGCATTTCGTGGAACTGAAGTGCCGCCGCCAGCACGCCGATGGCCGGGGCAGCGAGCGTTCCAAGACTGGCAACGCCGGCGGGAAGCTCATTGAGGGCATAGAGCCACAGGAACCAGGCCAGTGCATTGCCGAGGATCACGTTGTACGCCAGGGCGGCGACAAACCCGCCGTTCCAGTTCACGGGCGCGTGCGGCAGAAGTGCGGCGATGAGCGTCAGGCCGGCGGCACCGAACAGCATCTGCCATGCAGTCAGCGAGAGCAGATCGAACTGCACGCGCCGGCGCAGTACTTTGGCATACAGGGTTCCTGCCGCCCAGAACACGCCGGCGCCGATGGCCAGCAGGCTGCTGACAAATCCCCCTTGTGACCGCCACGGCGCAAGCACCAGCAGCAGTCCGAGAAACCCGAGGACCACGGCAAGCCGCTGGACAGCATCCATACGCTCGCCGAGGACAAGTCTCGCCAGCACGATCACCCAGAACGGCATGGTGTAGACCAGCACCGCGGTCTTGCCGACGGCGCCATGCACCAGTGCCCACATGGTAAGACCGATGAACCCCGTGGTCTGCAGCAGGCCGAGCCAGGCGAGCCCGAGCGGCGCTGTCGGCCGCAGCGGCCGGCGCAGCACAACGAGCAGCATGAAAAGGACCACCGCCGCGAGCAGCGTGCGCAGTGCCGCAAATTCAAAAGGCCCGGCCGAGCGCAGTGCGACTTTCATTACCACCCAGTTGTATCCCCATATCAGGGACAGAACGATGATCGCGATGGCAGCGGCGGGCCGCGGGTGTCTGGCCGCAAGATGTGAGACGCGCACATGCACTCCGGTGGAAAGTGGTTCGCGG